>DATKUA010000059.1:0-12005 GCA_035530855.1 Acidobacteriota bacterium
GGTGTCTTGAAGTTGGCGGCATATTTATGCGGGCTCCACTTCTCATACAGCTCGGGGTTTTCCCAGAAGAGGCCGTTGAGTTCCCACTCGGGGAACCAGAGCTCTTCTGTGGAGTCGTACATCGACTCGAGATCGTAGACGCCGGAGTGGCTCACCAGAGCCTTGAAGCGGTCGGTGTGGCCGCAGATCCAGTCGACCATGTAGCCGCCGTAGGAGCCGCCGCCGGCTGCCATGCGCTCCTCGTCGATGTAGCCCTTGCCGATCAGATAATCGGTGGCCTTCATGATGTCGATGAACGGGCTGCCGCCCCAGTTCTGCGTAACCGCATCGGTAAAGGCCTGTCCGTAGCCGGGGGTGGCGTGGAATGCCACGAGAGCAACGACGTAGCCTTGTGCTGCGAAGAACTGGGAGTTCCAACCGAAGGTCCAGAGGTCGGCGTAGTCCTGCTGCGGTCCGCCGTGGATCACGTGAAGCAGAGGCCACTTTTTCGAGGGATCGAAGCCCGGCGGCTGAAGGATGAACAGGTGCACCTTGTCGCCACGATCGCCCTCAAACCAATCTTCGACGACAGTCGCCATCTCGAGTTGGTCGATCACCGGTTGCGTGAAGGTGGTCAGCCTGGCTTCGCCGCTACCGTCGGCGGAGACGCTGAAGATCTCGGTCGGATATTTGAGGCTGTTACGGGCGAAGACAAGCTTTCCGCCATCGGGGGTAATGTTGACGCCGTAAATGCGGCCGTCGCTGACGATCTTGGTAACTTCACCACCACCGACGGAAATCTTGAATATCGGATTACGGCCCTGATCAGGAGAGACGAAGTAGATCGCGCTGGAGTCGGGTGCCCAGAGGAACTCGCCGGCAGTGTGGTCGAAGTCGGCTGTGATGTTCGTGCGATCTCCGGTCTGGCGGTCGTAGAGGATGATATTGATCTGGTCGGCTTCGAAGCGCGGGCGCTTCATCGAGCCGTAAGCCAGATAGCGTCCGTCAGGTGAGTAAAGCGGATGGTTGTCCTGCCCCTCGAACTCAGCGGTGATGTTCATCGGCTCTCCGCCCTCGAAGGGAATCACGAAGATGTCGAGGTTGGTGTTCCAGGCCGGGTTCGCTGCCGTCTTGGCGGCGAAAGCGATCTCCTTGCCGTCGGGGGAGATGCTGTACTCCTCGCTGCCGCCGAAGGGGAAGGGCGGTGTGTCGTAGGCGAAGTCCTGCATCAGATCGCGGTGCCCGCCGGTTTCGACATCGACGGCGAAGAGGTGGCTCTTGGTGCCGTCGTCGCGCCAGGTGTCCCAGTGGCGATAGAGCAGGTCGTCCATGATGCGCGCGCTGCTCTTGGCGTTCTCACGCTCCTCGAGGAATTTGGCGGTCGCCTCGTCGCATTTTCCGGGCAGGATCATCGATGAGCAGATGATATACTTACCGTCAGGCGTCCATTTATGGTTGGAAGCGCCTGTCTTGATTTTGGATAGCTGCCGCGCTTCGCCGCCGCCGACATCGATAAGCCAGATTTGCGCCGAGCCGCCACGCCCTGAGATAAAAGCAATCGTTTTGCCATCGGGCGACCAGACGGGCGAGAAGTCGCCGCCGCTCGTGGTCAGCCGTCTTGGCTCTCCTCCCGCAGTCGGCATCAGGTAGATGTTGGTGGAGGTACTGGCCGCCTCCGGATCGACTTTGGTGACGGTGAAGGCAATCATCTTGCCGCATGGTGAAAGCGCGGGCGCCCCAAGTCGGTCGAAGGAGAACAGATCGTTGAGCGTCATCGGGTGTTTCTCTTCAGCCGCTAAGGCCGCCAGCGAACAAACCAGCAAGATTGTAAGAACCAGTGTCAATTTCTTTTGCATGATCTCCCTCCGGCTGAACCTAGCCTTTGAAAATAGAACAAAAAGGGCGGACGTGATGTCAGCCCCGGTTTAAATGCCTATTCGGTCGGGCCTGCGCCGATATAGCGCTTCAGCCAGCCATGGAACTGGTTGTACCAGAGTTCAACGTTCTGCGGCTTGACTACGAAATGCGTTTCGTCGGGGAAATAGATCAGCCGCGAAGGCACGCCCTGGCGCTGCAACGCCGTGTAGAACTCGAAAGCTTGTGTCACCGGCACGCGGTAATCGTGCTGACCGTGAATCACGAGCACGGGAGTCTTGAACTTGCCGAGGTTGCCGGCGAAGCGATGCGGGCTCCACTTTTCATAATCCTCCCGATTTTCCCAGTACTGGCCGCCGTACTCCCACTCGGGGAACCACAACTCTTCAGTGGCCGACATCGACTCGAGGTTCCACACGCCCGCGTGAGAGATGATCGCCTTGAAGCGGTCGGTTTGGGTGGCGATCCAGTTGGCCATGTATCCGCCGTATGAGCCGCCTGCTGCTGCGATGCGGTCGGGATCGACATAGCCCAGCGAGACCATGTGATCGACGCCCTTCATGATGTCGATATAAGGGCTGCCGCCCCAATTGCGCGAGACCGCGTCCTTGAACTTCTGTCCGTAACCGCTGCTGCCGTGGAAGTTGACACTCGCCACCACATAACCGGGAGCAGCAAATAGTGCCGCGTTCCAACGATAGTGGAAGCTGTCGTTTACGGCGCCCTGAGGACCGCCGTGGATCTGCATCAGAAGCGGCCATTTCTTCGCCGGATCGAAGCCGGGCGGCAGCATGATCAGGATGTGAACCTGATCGCCGCGATCGCCTTCTAACCAGGTCTCTTTCACCTCGCCCATATCGATAGTGTCGAGCAGCGGCTTGTTGAAGAAAGTGAGCTGCGTTTCTCCGGTGCCGTCGGCATTGGCCTTGAAGATCTCCATCGGGCTGGTGAGGCTTTGGCGCGCGAAGGCAAGCATCGTGCCGTCGCCCGATATGGTAAGGCCCCCATTGGAGTGACCCTCCAGAACCTTGCTGACGCCGCCCTCGACGGCAGCGTAAAAGATGGGTGTGCGCGCCTTTTCGTCCGCGGTGAAAAAGAGGCCCTTGGAATCCGGCGCCCATACCCAGCCGCTCGCGTCGTTGTCGAAATCAGCGGTCAGGTTTTTCCTCTCGCCTGTCTGCCGGTCATAGATAGTCAGCTCGACCTGGTCTGCCTCGAAGCGCGGGCGTTCCATAGCGCCATAGGCGATGTAGCGGCCGTCAGGCGAGTATGCTGGCGAGCTGTCCTGCCCCTTGTACTCGGAGGTAATGCACGTCGGCTCGCCGCCGGCAACCGGGATGGTGAATATATCGAGGTTGGTGTGCCACGCCGGATTGGGGGCGACTTTCGCCGTGAAGGCGATTTCCCGGCAGTCGGGAGAGAAGTCGTAGTCGCTCTCGCCGCCGAAGGGGAACGGGGGAACGTCGTAGTCGGCATCGCGCATCAGATCGCGGTGCGCGCCGGTAGCGACGTCGACAATCATCAGGTGGCTGCGGGTCTTGTCGTCCCTCCAGGTGTTCCAATGGCGGTATAGAAGGCTGTCGATGACCTTCGCCTGGACCTGACTTTTCTCACGCTCCTCCAGATAGCGGGCTGTGCCCTTGTCACATTTCCCGGGCAGAATTGTGGCGGTGCACGCGATCATCTTGCCGTCGGGCGACCACTTCGGGCCCGAAGCGCCGGTCTTGATGTCGGTGAGCTGCCGCGCTTCGCCGCCGCTCATGCTGATCAGCCAGATTTGCGCTGTCCCGCTGCGGCTGGAGACAAATGCGATCGTTTGGCCGTCGGGGGACCATACAGGCGACGAGTCCCTTGCCGGGTGAGTTGTAAGACGGTGAGGTTCCCCGCCTGCCGTCGGCACAAGATAGATATCGCTCGAGCCACTATTCGACTCCTTATCGTAAGCCGTGACACTGAACGCGATCCATTTGCCGTCCGGCGACAACGCCGGCGACGACAGACGATTCATTTTCAAGTGGTCGTCGACTGTGTAGGGGTGCTTGTCGGCGGCGACCAGGATCGTTGCCGTTACTAATATCAAGATCAGAGCCGGGATTGCTCTTCGCATCGAAGACCTCCATTAAGAGCGGTTAGAAAATGCGGAATGGATATGTTATCCGCCTGCGCCGAGACTGGCAAGACGGATTAATTCAATCAATATCGGCTGCAATGGTGTCTGCTTGTATGACTACATAGTTGCGCAATGGGCTGAAAAGGTTATATTAATTATAAAATTGTCTTTTGGAAATCCGTGCCGGCAACAAGCCGGAAGAAAGGGGGTACTATGCGAAACATTGTTTTCCTGCTGCTGGGTATGCTGCTTATCACATCCTCAGCAGGGCAAGCCGAAGAGTCCACGGCATCGGAATTCAAATACAAAGCGCTGTGGAGTGGTATGTCGAGCTCTCCCACGGGCAGATTCGCAGGAATTGGAAAAGAACTGAAGGATATGGGAGTGGAAGTAACGCGAGTGAGTAATGCGGTAGTTCTGACTGAGGAATTGCTCAAGGATTACGATTTTTTGGTATTTGCCTGCAGGCAGGAGATTCTGTCGCTGGGTGAGCAGGATTTGATCGTTCGCTATGTCCAGAAAGGAGGCAGCCTGCTGGCTGTTTGCGGCCTCACCGGCGGACACCCGGAGGTAATTAATCCCGTGGTCAACAACTTCGGGATCATGGTGACGAGAACAAGAACCGGGTCGACGAAGATGACGTACTTTGCCCATCCTGCGACGACGAATCGCCGGCCGATCGAATCGTGCCTGCTGACTGATTCACTATTGATGACAGTGAGCAACGGCGCCGAAATAATCGGCGGCCGTGATTTTGCCGGAGCACCCGCTTCCATGGAATGCTACCTGGGACTCGGTGGCAAAACAGCCTGCGGTCGAGTGATCGTGACCTCAGATGATGGATTCTGGCAAACGTACGGGTGAGGGGGCGACTTCCTGTCCCGTGCGGACAATTGCGAACTGCTCATCAATTGTGTGGAATATCTTCTGGGTGCCACTGACCTGGGTATCAGCAAGGTCGTAGCGCGCCAAAGGATGACTACCGGAAAAACCTACAAGATCAAGGCGAGAGTTCAGAATCACGAATCTTGTTTCAGCAAGGAAGTTGAAGTGAGTTTCTACCTTAGCAGGAATAAGACGTTGAATAAAGATAAGGATCACATGTTTGGCACAAGCGTGGTTCCCGGCATCAAAGGTAGGGGATCGAAACTGATAATCTTGAAGGCCAAGATTCCCACCGGTTTTAAGACCGGTGTCCACTATGTGATAGCCGAGATCGGCGCCGGCGAATCCTTCATGGAAATCAATACGGAAAACAACAAGAGACTGAAGAGAGTGCTAGTGAAATAGAACAGGGAGAAGAAAGAACTCACGGCGCTGTGCCTTTTACGGACACAACGCCGTTTTATTCAGCTCTGGAATCGCTTCAGCTGCCTTCGGGCATGGTGAAGAGGGCGTCGTCGATATCCTCGTTGAAAACCAGTTCCTCGATCTCGATGATCATCTGCCCCTGAGGATTATTCTGTTCAATAGAGAAAGCAGCCAGAATTGGCCCCACTTTGCGGTAATCGGACATAACTGTCTTAGTCTCCATGCCCATTACCGTGGCCGTGGACATCCTCGGCAGGCCGGATGCGACATCGAAATACAGGTTTATCGGATAACCGTCCTTGAAGGTCAACTTCACGTTGTACAGCTCTTCGCCGTCGATGTTCTCCTTGCCGATGAACTCCACCGTGATGCCCTTGGCCTTGTAGTCGATATAAGGCCCGTCAAAATCAGCCTGGCGCAGCATCATCGCACCCTGCTCGCCGGGGATTTCCTGAGCGGCGCCGCCCATTATCATCCATGCGACGCTGCCGTCGGTCGCCTGGACCATTTCCATCCCCTGCATCTCCATCTCCATCCGCATCTTGTTGGGGCGCTTCTGGTAGCTGACCATGGGAATCTCCATACCCATCGCTACCATGGTGATTTTACCCGTCATCTTCATGGTGCTGATCGCCTTGAGCGCATCCTTGCCGCCGAGCGCCTGGACAGCCTTGTTGATGACGTCGTCCGCCGTCTGCGCCGACACCATCGGAACGGCCAGGGCGAGGACCAGGACAACCGTGAATACAGTCCTGAATTTCATAGCATTCCTCCGCTTTGTTATCGGGATATGAGTGGGTATATTGTATACATCTTTACCAATTAAAGAAACGAAAACTATCGGGAAAAGTTGCATGATTCCCGTTAGATGCCGGGTAGTCAGACGGCAGCCGTGCAAGAGGCGGTGAGCAGCAGCGTCTCGAAGAACCACCCTGATTCGCTCGTCAGAAAGGAATCCTCTTAATCCTGTTTCTGCGTGCGCGGGGGGCGTTTCCTGAAAAAGGTTCTCTGCACCCGGCCTTCGCTCTCCGCCTCGATCTCCTCGATCACGTTCTCCGCTTCCGCCAGCATTTTCAGGTGGGCTTCCAGGTAGCTGATACCCTGGGAGACGACGACGCCCATCCAGTCGGCCGACGGCGTCTCGTCCATCTGTTCCGGAGTCTCGTTTATCACGGTTATTTCGGTTCTGGCCGACGGCTTGAGCGGTGCGGAACTGCGGCGTTCCGAGTAGATCATCGTGCGGCCGTGCAGCTCATAGTTGATGACGTGCGGTTGCCAGCGGCCGGCCCAACGCCAGTATCGCTGGTAGATCCGCTCGTTGAGCTTCGCCATCTCCGGATCGGCCGTCATTCCCTCGTCGATGTACTTCAGCACGCTGCGCCCGGCGCGGCGGTGGTCGGGATGACGCGGGTCGTCGAGGTGTGTGACGTAGACGAACCAACCGCGCGGGATCCAGTAATCGCGGAACTGATAGGGGCTGTAGCCGGCGAACTGTTGCACCCATTCGTGAGTCGGGTAACCGTGGCAGTTGAGGAAAACATCGGGCAGCCAGCGGTCCCAGAGAGCGGGGCGGACGAGCGCCTCGGTCAGCAGCGTGTCAGGCTTGTCGTGTTGGGTGCCCAACTCGACACCGAGAGCCGTGTAGCGCGCAGCGTGATTCATGTGATTCGGATTGATCTCGTTGAGCTTTTCGACAAGCGCGGCGCCATCGGGATTTTCCACGGGGTGCAGGATGATGTTCAACCGTTTACGGTATTCGGCGTAACTCTCATCGGTAGCCAGCAGTTCGGCGAGACGGAGGATGTGGCTGGTTGCGCTGACCTCGTTGGCATGCTGGCGGCCGACAATCAGGATAGTCGGCTTGGCGGTGATCATTTTCGCCCGGGAGACATGAGTCGACTCTGTCGGCGACAGCAGCTCGATGGAGTAGACCGGGCGTTGCTGGTAGCTGGTGCCGCTCTGGTAGGCATTGATGCCGGGGTAGGTGCCGAGGCTGAGAGCGATTTCGGCCGCATCGTCGGGGCTGAGAATCTTGTGCATCGGGACCAGTTGTCCGCTTTGCGCGGGCTTCGGCCGGGCGGCCTCGGCTGATTTTTCTTTGCCCCGGCTTACCATTACCAGCGAGCTGTGAGCCTCGCCCGATCTCAGCTCGAAGCGAACCTGCTCTAGTGTGGGGTGATCGAAAAGATATTGCGCGGCTACTGGATCGCTGCCTTCCTCGATCGCACTCAGGCCGTCAGCCAGGAGACCGATGTCCTCGGGTTTGGGCAGGGAGGCTCTGATGATCAGGGCCTCGAGACCGGATTGGCCGGTTATGAGGCCGCCGATTTTTACATCCTTGGGCTCGATCTTGGGGATCTCGACGGATTTTTTCTCATCCCTGCCTTGGGTATCGGTCCAGGTAAGCGTGATCCCATTCTTCTTGGCGTGGTTGCCGAGGAAGGTGAACTTAGCCTTGGGAGCACTGCCAGCCGCGGCCGGATGAATGAGAGGAATTACAGATCCCGGAGCGCCGGTGCGAGTTGTGTAACGAGCGTCATCGGGCAGCTTTTCCTTGCCGCGGGGGATCATGCCGTTGAAGAAGTCGAGTGTGTTGAAATAGATATCCTCGTGCAGCGACTCGATACTGGAGACCAATTCCTCATCGATACCCAGGCGCTCGTCCGGCTCGCTGAGCCAGGCCTCGACCTGCAGCGTGTGGAAGAACGGCTGCTTGTCGAGTGTCGGCTTTTTGCCGGTTTCGTTCATCACGTGGTCGTAGGCTTTCTTGAGGATCTCCTTTTGATAGTGATCCCAAAGCATCTCCGGGTCTGTCGCGATGCGCTCATCGACCAGCGTCTGGTCGTTGACAATCGCCCTGATCCATCCCGTCTGCGCAACCACTGTCGCCCAGTCGGGGAATTGCTCGAGGTAGGGGCGGCTTGTTGTAGCCGGGCTGAAATTCTCTGTGAGAATCCGGTTGCCGTCGGAATCGAGGGCGACCAGCGAGTAGGTTTCGCCCAGGTCTTCATCAATCTCGAATTCGATGGACTCCAGGCCGATTCCCAGCTCCTTCGCGATAATTTCGTCGATCGGATACAATTCAGAAAGCCAGCGGGTACGCTCGGGGTAGAATTTGTAGATTTGATTGAAATCGGGCTCGTCGGGATGGAACTTGATTAACAATGAAGCGACCGCTTGACCGCGCAAACGCGGAATCACGCTGTCGCGCAGCCAGTAGAAACCCTGCTTGTAGGCGCAGAACGTCCTGACCCGGAGGTTTTCTTCGCTGACACCCTTCTGTTCGAGTTGCTTCTCCACCCAGGTGCGCAATTCGGTGAGCACTTCCCTCGGTTCGCTCAGCCTGATGTCGAGGTCGACATGGCTGCCGGGCCCGACATTCGGCAGGATTTTTTCCCCGAACAGCGATTTGAAGCGGTCCACCTCGTACTCAAACTGCTTCTCCTCCTCAAGCACTGTTTTGGGATCGCGGCGGCCGTTGATGGCAACCTTTACTTTCACGCTGGGCAGGTTTTCTCCGAGCCACTGCTCCATGGTCTTTTCATAACCTTTCAAAGCCCGATCGATCACGATCTCCGCAGAGAGTTTGCTGATGCTACGCCGCTTCAGCTCGGGCAACTCGGCAGCGACGGCTCCTGCGGCGGCCAGGAGCCTGCCGGCGGCGTTTTTCTGGCCGAGCAGTAGTTCCGATCGCTTTCTGATATCGATCAATGACATATCGCTCGGCTCGTGATCGGCGATGCCGGGGTGCTTCTCGGCGAGGTAGCTCAGCGCAGAAGCGAGGCCGGCGCGATCGCCGAGAACGACTATGGCGTTGCTTTTGTTGAAGGCTTGCGGGACAACGCAGATGTATCCCTGGCCGGGCTCGAGCGCGGGCGGGTGCAGCTTGCCCTGCTTAATCAAATGGTCGGTGCCGATTCCCTCGCCGATGAGAACGGGCTGCTTGATCTCTACTAGTTGGTCCACACGAGGGTTTACCGCTGCCAGGGGGATTGACATGCCGGCGCATTCGAGGCTGAGGCGGGCGGCGAATTCACCCACATCAGCGATCCCGGCGTTCGGACCTAAAGCGATAACGGTCTCGATTCCGTCGGGAATTCGGTCCTTCATCCCGTCCGCGTACAAGCCTTGAAGTGAAAACAGATTCGACAGATCGATGTCTTCGCCCTTGATTTCCTTCGGCCCACGGGAAGCCGCGGGATCGGGACGGCGTCGCAGCATGCGGGCCGGGTGGCTGAACCGCGGGATGGAGATCCTGCGTACGGAATCGCCGCCGTGTAATTCGACAAGGACCTCCCTAATCCCGGGATAGTTGAGTAATTCGACACGCTTGCCGCGCATGTGGTCGCTCAGCAGAGCTTCAATGACTTCGCTGGCCCTCTCGGCCAGTGCAGGCGATTCCAGCTCGATCCGCAAGACCGCGGCTTTTATCTCTCCGCGTTCGAAAAGCATGTTGTCGAGCGAGCGGCGCTTTTCCTCGCTGGCGACATCCGGATCCTTGTCACTTTCCGGCTGGATTTCATAAAGCAGGCATGTCAGGCGCGCTGAAGCATCGGCAATGCCGCCCTCGATCAATAACTTGACTGCGTCTTCCTCGAGTTGGTCAAGCCGGGTCGAGGTCTGTTGCCCCCAGATCTCCCAGGCGTTGGGCCAGCGGGCTGCGAATTGCGCGGTTGCCTCATGCAGGCCGGGGCCGTCGCCGCCCACAACCGCGTAAGCTAGTCCCTCTTTGCCGATAGCGATAACCGCACCCGTGCCGGGCTTGATTTGTTTGACGATCGAATCGGCGCAGGACCCGATGTCGGATTCGAGCTCGGAGAGCAGGCCGAGTCTGATAACGATTTCCCTATCGACTTCCGGTAGCAGGGATTCGTTTATTACGACCGGAAAAGACAGTGCTGTAGTCTGGTAACCGAGCCGCGCAGCCAGCTCGGCGGCTGCTGCGGCGTGATAGGGGGATGGATCGTCGGGAATGACGATCACAGCGTTCAAGGCATCGGCCAGACCGTCTCCGTTGGTGTCTTTAACTGCATGATCCAGAGAAAATACTCTGACGAGACTGGGACGTTTGGGATTCTCCTCGAGTGCTGCGTATGCAGTTATCGGATATATGCTGAACAGGACCAATACCGCGACAGCAACGCAAGATTGCTTCATCATCCCCCTCCTCCTGGCCGGGACTACCGATCTCCGTCCGCCCGCGCGGATGTTTACCGCAGAGGCAAGATCAGTCAGGCGGCGGAGAGGGCTTAGGTTCGATTCTAAGGTCGCTGATGAAAAAGCCGGCTTTGTCGCTAAACGTGCCGATTTCCAGAGTCTGCCTGCCGGGGCCGAATTTCTCAACGATCGGTTTGCCGATAGATAAGTCTATCAGAGCAATGTGATTCCATGAAGGGTGATTACGCAGATCCGCTTCCAGCCCCAGGCGGTTCATTTGTTTGAAAGCACCATGGGTCAGCTTTCGGCCGGCAAGGAAGCGGGAAACCAGAAGCATGTAACCCCTGCGCCTTGCAGTCGTTCTGAGGAATCGATTGAGCTTCTTGCTCTCATCCATAGACCAGGACGTGTTGAAATTGCGGTGCTCGGCAAATACGGGTTTCGAGGCATCAAGGAAATAGACGTTATAGCCTTTTTCTCTCGGCATCATCAATCCGTTGATGCCGACGATGCAATGGTTCGGATTTCGGCCGCCGGTCTCGACTTTCAGATGGAATGGCAGAACGTGGTCGTTGAACTTCGTCGCTTGGCGGGGCAAGTAACCATAAGAAAACCGCAAGATGGTTGTGACATCGGCAGATGTAAATGCATTGATGTTTGCATTGAAATTTCTTTTCCGGGGGCTGATTCCCCAGGATTCGGCTTGCCTCCCGTTCACTTCGAGTCGAATAAATTGTTCGGCTCTTGAAGATTTTGTCGCCTTCGCACTGAAATTGATCGATTTCACACCCGGGGGGTAATGTATCTCGGTGCTGTTAGCAGAGATGGACGAGAAGGAGCCGGAGATGCCCTCAGGATTATGAGCCAAGCGCTTTGCCAGAGTCCGCTGTCCGATTTCTTCGATCACAATGTCCGGAAGGGTACTTTCGATGATCAAAGGATCCGGGACATCGTGCCAAACGAAGAGGCAACGGCTGAAGGAGTAGGGCAGGAAATCGCGAAGTTTGTCGCCCGATGAATCGTGAAAGAAGACCGCCGCCGGTAAGTTGCTGTTGTCATTTGCTTTCGAGTAAAGCGTGTTGGGAACCCTGATCCAGTCGAGTGAGCTTTCGATCAGAGTTTGTTGGGATTGTTTCCTGCTCAGGGTATAGACGGTGTGCTCCATATCTACTAAAGCCATCATGGTGGCAAGGTTGCCGTTGACGCTGGTTCGCTTCTCGATTTGGTATTGGTCTTCTGATTCGACACTGACGGCGGAATACCACTGGGATAGCTTTTTATGGGTTTCACGAACGGCAATGAAAGCCCCGTACTGGTTCCAGTGGGTGTCGGTTTTGTAATAAACAAGGCGGTGTTTCTTCCCTTCAAGCAGCGGCTTTTTTAGATTGATGAAATCGATCTCGGAGTTCTCCCGGAGGTAATCCGTTATTTGATCCAGCTGGGATGATTCGCTGACCCTGTTGATATTGCCGGGTATGTTCTCCGGGTAGATTTCCCATTTGGTAGGAGAGATGATAAGCAAATACCTGCAGCCGAAGGCGGCAAGCCAGCGACGGCGCTCCTCGAGGTTGTC
>DATKUA010000060.1:0-2812 GCA_035530855.1 Acidobacteriota bacterium
ATCCGATCGTGCTTACGATATCGTACACTCATTAAACGTCCCTGAGGCCCGCTGCTCTTCGTTTTGTCTCGACAACAACGGCTACGCTGTTTTCGGGACAAATCTCGACAGCAACGTTTATGAAGGATTGCTTTATGTCAACAAAAGAGGCCTGGGCAAGACAGGCTTCGGCGGAGGTTCTTCTCGATGGGTCTCAAAGTATGCCAGTATCACTTTCAATTTCGCCGCATATCATTATGCCTGGAGTGGAATGAATGAAAAAGGTCTCGTGGTCAGCACGATGGCATTGCACGAATCTGTCGCGCCGGCTCCGGACGAACGCTACCCTTTGGATAGCGGCATATGGCTTCAATACGTCCTCGATATGTGTGAGACGGTAGATGATCTTTTCGAGATCGATTCGAAAGTTAGGATCATTACTGTAGACCACTATCTGATCACCGACAGAAAGGGCAACAGCGCGGTGGTGGAGTTCCTCGAGGGCCGGATGGTGGTTCATACCGGGGAGGACCTCCCCGTCGCCGCTTTGACAAATACAAAATATACCGATTCCCTCCAGACATGGCAGCGCAGAAATCAGGGCCAGCTTTGGGATCGTTACGATCCTTCTCTTGCTCGCTTCGTCCTGGCTGCTGATCGGGTTGCCAGGTTTAATTCCACTGACGCCGATTCGGCCGTGAATTACGCTTTCGATACTTTGTACGAGGTCAGGGCGGAACAGTACTATCCGACAGGAGCGTCTCAATGGAGCATCGTCTACGATTGCAGAAACATGCGGATCTATTTCCGCACATTCTTCCACCCTGAAATCAGATATCTGGATTTCTATAAATTCGACCTGGCCTGCGATACTCCCGTAAAAATGCTCGATATTCACGCGGAGTTGAGCGGCGATGTATCCGAAGATTTTTTTGATTTCTCTTACGAGATCAGTTATCAGCACTATCTCACGTTCTGCCAGAAGTGGGGAGTGGAATACACTCCATCTGGTCTTGCCAGGAATATGAGCCTTTGGGCGAGCTTCCCATGTACCGGCAGTGAGCCTGCAGATGAGGTTCTCGTTTCAAAAGGGGTGCCAAAGCACAATGCAGATCCCCGATTCGCCGTCAATGCGTCCACCGGGGACATGCTTGTCGTGTGGAACCAGCTCGATTCCAACGATCTTTCGTTCAGTCGAATCCGAAGCGCGATGCTGAAGCGCAGCCTGACGGGGAGGTATCAGCTGTCCGAGTCCGTGCTTCTGTCCGATACCAACGGCTTCAACGCAAATCCGTATCCGGTCTATCTTGAGGAGAAAGATCTGTTTTTTGTCGTCTGGGACCAGGCCAATCCTAACTGGCCTTCCGACCGGAGCGACATCCTGGGGAGAATCGTATCGGCAGGTGGTTTGCCCGAGGGGGGCATCTTCAAGGTCTTGGCGGATGGAAACAGGAACGAGCGGCCTCAGGTGTACGCCAAGTCCAGCCCTCAGGAAAACCCGAGCAGAAAAGACACAGGGCAGAAGGTGAAATTGGTCTTCAGCGCTGTTCAATTGGGCGGGAAGCTGAGTGGCGTGCCGGAGCTGAGAGCCGGCGCATTAAGCGGGAAATTCAAGGTGAGGCGACCGCGGTTGTTGATCCAGGGTGAAGTCGAGAACGTCGAAGGAGTCCTTATCCCCGAAAGAATACTCCCGGCCTCCGGCGGACAGTTTGCCGGCGACAGCCTGGTCCTGCCGGTCATCCGTGAGATTGCTCAGCAAAATGGAGTGATCCTCGGGCAGGCGATGGCTGTCGTTGTAGACGATTCAAACCGTCTGGCCGATGCGGAGGACATCGGCAAGCCCGGCGCGTCCCGGCCATGTATTGCGGCATTCTCCGACGGCACGAATGATGCCCTGATCTTCTACTCCGTAGTAAAAGGCAAAAGGGTACTGAATAACGTGATGAGCCTCCCTGTGGACGGCCGGGCACCCCTGCTGACCTTATTGTCTGAAGATACCGTCTACAATAAAGCTGTGGATTCCAGGATCATCATGCTCGCCGCGGAACAGCCGAACGAGGGAGCCGATTCGGTTCCTGTGGGTAACAGGACTATCGGCTATCAACTATTCGCGGCGACCAACGGCAACGTCTATCGGCGCGCGATTACCGACGGCGGAAAACTTATCGGTCCTTTCAAGAGTGTCTTCGAGCACGACAAATCTTTGCAGATGATGTGCGGAGCGGAAGTCACGTTCCCGGATTCTTCAGGCCAGGTCGGCACGGGGAAAGACGTCGAGCTTCTTATTATCTGGCAGAAATGGAAATCAAGCGAAGAACACGAGCTTCAAGCGCGTCTCCTGAGTGTTAAACGCTAGATATCCTGCGCGAAGATTATTTAACACCCTGGTTTAGACAAGTGAAGTTTCGCCAGGGCGGACGCACGATCCCAAGATGAGGAAATACCAGAGATAATCTGATCAATCGAGCATGTTTATTTGAAATGAGCGGTCAGCGCTTCGAAGAGTTTCCCGTCAAATGCCGCCTCGATCTCCTCCAGGCTTCTCAAGCCGAAGATAAACGCTATCGCGATCGGATCCGCACGATAAGCCGTGTGCCCCTCGTAGAATCCGTAACACTGGATGTAATAGGGTACCATCTCGCCGGTGAAAAAATGTGATAGTGCGCTCGCCATCCGCTCAAATTCTTCGGGACTCAGGCGGGAATATCTTAGCTTGAGGAAATTCAATTCGCCGGCGCTCGGTTCCCGGAACAGATCCATGTTGAAGCTGCCTCGGACATCGTCATTGAAGATGGATTGCTGAAAGCCCTTGCTCCCGCGGACGGTGATCGAG
>DATKUA010000061.1:0-7759 GCA_035530855.1 Acidobacteriota bacterium
CTCGCAGAGCATTATTTCCGACGAGCCGTTGACGTAGACGTACTCCGCCGCCAGCAGCAGCTCCTTGATCGTTGCGTTCAAGCCGCGCTTGAGCAGGACGGATTAACGACCCGGCCGGCCGCCTCCGCGCCGGACAGGAATTCAGTAACGGCACTATGATATTCTCAGACAGGCGTGATTCTATTCTATCTCCTGGAGCATCCAATCGCCGTCGACGGCGCCCCGGAGCATGTTTTCGACGGTCATGTTCCAGCCGACGAAGCCGGTGAAGACGCCGCCGGGTGACTGCTCCGCCGTGGGTGCGAGCGGCTCCCCGGTGTCAGCATGGTAGTTCTCGTGCATCGAGCCGCAGTCGCGGATGTCGCCTAGCAGCAGTCGGCCGAGGATGAGGGCGAGGCGGCCGGCCTCTTCGTGGAAGCCGTAGTTGACGAGAGCGATGGAATAGAGGAAGTTTGCCACCGGCCAGACGGGACCCTGCCAGTTGGAGTAGGGCTCGATCATGTTGACGTTGTTGTAGCCGGGGTCGGCTTTGGAGAGGGTGCGCAGGCCGAAGGGCGAGAGCATGTGGTCCTCGTTCCAGAGGTAGCGGGAGATCATGGCCCTGCCCTGCTCCCGGGGCAGGAGTTTCTGAATCAGGGGGATGAAGTTGGAGTAGCTGACGCGCTTGATGGGCTGGCCGCTGTCGCGACGGATGTTGAAGCAGGAGGCATCTTCTTCAAACCAGAGGTGTTGCAGCATGGCCCGCTCGAGATCGGCGGCTTTGGAGGCATATAACTCTGAGTCCCCGGCAAAGCCTAGCTTACGGGCGATAGCGGCGGTGGCCAGGTATTCGCGCAGCTGGAATGTGCAGGCGTCGCAGGCGAGGATGGCGTCGCGGTCGTCCTCATCGTTGGTGAGCACGACGTTGTTGTCGGCGCCGGACTGGACAGCGAGGTCCCAGAAGAAGAGGCCGTAGCGGGGATCGAACTCCGTGCGCTCGCGATACCCGATGACTTTCACGAGGCCGTGATAGACCTCCCTGAGCCACTCGTAGTCGCCGAGGCGTTCGGAGGCGTAATAAGCCCCCTGTGAGAGAAAGGGCTTCATCGCGAACCTGCCGAAGAACAGCTGGGGGCCCTCGGTGGTGATGCAGCCGGCGACGTAGCCCTGCTCGTCGATGGCTTCGACGAAATTGAGCACCCACCACTTCAGATAGATGGCCTCCTCGGGGCTTCGGCTGGCGAGGTGGCAGCCGATGAAGTAGCCGTCCCAGTCCCACATCTGCTTGTAGTAGCCGGCGGGGATGAGGTAGTCGTGTCTGATGAACCCCTCGGCGGGCCTGATCGACTGCGGGCGCAGCTTGTCGAGTTCTTTGCCTAGTTCGCGCAGGACTGTTTCCATCGCTTCATCCTCCATCCGTGAATCTTGACCACCGTATTATTGCTCACGAGTCGGCGGCGGGAAAGAAAGAAGCAGGAGTGAAAGAAGGAAGCGGTAGCGGCCTGTCCCTCTTTTTACGAGTTCGACTTCAGTGCTTTGCCTTTCGGCCGATGTCCAGTTCCATCGGTCCCGCGATCGCTTTGATCGTCCTGCTCCTTACCGACTTGAAACCAACCCGCAACATCGCATCGGCGATATCGCCCTGGTCGAAGCGGACATCATGCCCTGTCATGCACATGGCAATGTGCGCCAGCATGGCGTCGGGCTTGGTGCGCTCATCGGTCAAACCGCCGGCAAGGCAGGCAAACAATCCGCCGGGATTCAACGCCCCATGGATTTTTGCGACAAGCTCATCGAGACAGCCGTGAGCACAACTGAGCGTTGAGCTGGCCCAGATCAAATCGTAACCGCTGCCGATGTCATCTGTAAGGTAATCGCCGGCCATCGTCGAGATGCGATCCTGCATGCCGTGATCAGCGATACACTTCTGTGCCGCTTTCACCACCTCCGGCATGTCGAAGACCACGGCTTTCAAGTCCTCGTGAGCGGCGACGAACGCGACTGCGAAGATACCCGGTCCTCCGCCGAGGTCGAGCATCCTGCCCATTTGCCGGAATTCGGGGAGTTCGGCGATGATGCCCGCCATTTGCAGGGCGATGCCGGAATAGGCCCAGCCAACGAGGGCTTTGATGTGTTCAGACCAGAACTCGGGAGAGCCCATCGCCTCCTCGTGCGACACCGAGTCAGGCGGTCCCTGAACTATTATTTCCTCCAGGCGAGCTGTCACGGGCTGATAGTGCCGAACCGTGCTCTTGCAGAGGGGGCCGAGGTATGCCGGGTTGCCGCTGACGAGGAATGTCTCCGCTATCGGTCTGTTGCGATACAAGCCGTTTCTTTTTTCGACAAGATCGATCATAGCCAGGTGGTCGAGCAGCAACGCCGTGTTAGGCGGATGAGTCCCCGCAGCGCCGGCCACCTGCACCGCATCCACGAAATCACTCAGGTGGTCGAAGACGGCGAGCTTGAGGCCGGTCATCAACAACTCGGTTTTAATCGGCGCTTCTATCAGATCATAAATATACCCGGCGTCCGCGTTGACTTCCGGAATCCTCATAGATCACTCTCCTCGAATGTAATCCACTGACAGGTCATGCAGTTTTCCGGCCGGCTGGTGGAGGACGTTTTTCATAGCCTCATCCTACTTGCGGTAATCGAACCCAGGGCATTATTGCTCACGAGCAGGCAGCGGGAAAGCAAGAATCGTATAAAAAAGGAAGCCAGAACGGCCGGCGCCGCCATGCGCCAGCCCCCTTGTCAAGTTTGCGCGTTGATCCTGAAAACACCAAATTGAATTATCCGGCATTCGCCACTTTTGTGCTGAGGAGGTGTGCTGAAAACCGGGTGATGCCGCCCCACGCCGGAGACCGCTGGGAATGGCGTGGAGCGGCAAGTACGGAGACCGCTCACCCGATCATGTGGAGGCTACCTGTGATTTCACAGATCAAGTTTGAGCCCGAAGGAGAAGGTTCGAGGCCGCCGGGGTCCGTAGATCCATCCGGCGTCGCGGTCGGGCCCGATGTCGAGGTCGTCCTGGAAGTAGTCGTTGATGTTGTAGATATTGAGCAGGAGGTTGAGCGCGTAGGGGCCGCGGACGAGCGGTATGTCGACCTTTGCGTTGAGCGTGTAGTAGGAATCGACCAGCTCGAGGCGGTCGTCGTCGATCCAGCCGGCATAATGGGGCACCCACATGCCGCCGTTGACTTCCAGGCCGAGGGAAGCGGTGAAGCGGCTGTGGTAGCAGGTGCCCATGGCGTAGCCGTAGACATTGGGCGCACTGAAGAAGTTGAGGCTGCCGAATTCCGGCTCCGGCTGATCGAAGCGGCTGCGCTGGAACGTCCAGCCGGTCTTCAGATCGAATCCCGCAGGCAGTTCAAGATCGGCATTTACCTCGAGGCCGTAGACTTTCGACGATCCTCCGTTGACGCGCATGAAGAGCCTGACCGGATCGTCGTCGCTGCTGACCAGCTCGTTGACGAAGGTGTCGTTGATGGTTGTGTAGAAGAGATTGCCTTCAAGCCGCAGAGCGCTGTCGGCCGAGTATTCGGCGCTGAGGCTGAATGACGAGGCTCTTTCCTCTTTGAGTTGGGGATCGTAGAGCTGGTAGCGCGGTTCCCCGCCCGAGAGCTCGATGTGAAGGTCCTCATCGAAGACGGCGGGTGCCTTGAAGCCCTGTGAGAAGGTTGCGCGGACGCGGATGTTTTCGCCCGGGGAAAGCATGACGGAGAGCCGGGGCGAAAAGACCGGGTCGCTGAGGAGTGAGTGTTTGTCGACCCTGCCGCCCAGGAGCAGAGAGAGGCGGTTGTTGAGCTTGAAGTCGTCCTGCACGTAGGCGCCGTAGTTTTCGAACTCGCCGTGGGTGACCCAGTTGAAGCCGGGGTGCTCGTCGGTGATCCTGTCGCGCTCGTACTGGAGGCCGTACTGTAGGTTGTGCCGGGCCAGGCTATGGGAATAGTAGGCGGCGATGTTTGTGTTGGGGTTGGAGGTGGTGCCGTAGGCGTTGGGATCGTAGCCCGCGCCGTAATAGGTGTCGCGGTCGGTGTAGGCGTGGATCAGGTGGACAGTGTAGTTTGCTCCCCCTCCGAGGAAGTGGTGCCACTTGGCGCTGACCGAGGTTCGGGTGCTTTCAACCCACTCTGCCAGGGAGGTCTCGTGGGGCTCGCCGTCCAATTTGTTCTCGCCGCCCTTGCGATCCTCGTAGGTGAAGTCCAGGCCGATCTCCAACTCGGCGGTATCGTTCAACATCCTCTGAAAGAGGCGGGCCCCGACGGCGTTGAGTGACTTGTAGGCGATGTCGGAGAAGCCGTCGCCGTTGCGGTCGTAGGCCGCGGCGTGGACGATGTTTCCGTAAGTGAAGAGAGCCGTTCGGCCACTGCGAGAGGTCCAGGAGCCGAAGCCGCGCAAGCCGCCGCCGTTTTCACCATCCATGTTGCTGTAGACGGTTTCCAACGACAATGAGTTGGTAGCGGGGCGCTTGGTTATGACATTGACGACTCCTCCGACGGCGCTTGGGCCGTAGAGTGCGCTGGCCCCGCCCTTGATGACTTCGATCCTGTCGACCATGACCGTTGGAATTTGCTCGAGACCGTAGACGCTGGCCAGCGAGGAAAAGGCGGGCAGGCCGTTGAGCAGCACGTGGGAGTAGTTGCCGTCAAGGCCGTTGATTCTGAGGGAGTTGAATCCGCAGTTCTGGCAGTTGTTCTGCACGCGCAGGCCGGCGGTGGCCTCGATGGCATCGGCCAGAGTGACAGCGGCTTTCTTTTCGATGAAATCGGCGGTGATGACTTCGGTGCGCACGGGAACGTCCTTGAGTAGGCGTTCTTCGCGCGTGGCGGTGATGACTATCGTCTCGGCGAAGGACCTGAGGTTCTCGAATTTCAACTCGAGCAGCCCTTGCCTGTTAATCAGGTCGATCCGGCCGCTGGAGGCCTGCTCGTAATCTTTGCTGCTGATCTCGAAGGTCACCTCTCCGTACCAGATTTCGTTGAAGCTGAAGCGCCCGTTGCCGTCGGACATGGTCCTCTGACCCGTTTCGAGTATCCGGACCGCCGCGGCGGGCACACGGACGCCCTCGGGCGAGATGACGTAGCCGGCAAGCGAAATCGGTTGATTGAGGCGGATGGGATCAAGGATGAATTCCGCGCATAGAGGCGGAACAAAAAGCAAACATATAATAATTACAACAGATAACTTACCAAATGAACTCATTGTATTACTCCAAGCAATCCGCGTCGGTAAGACGTGATAAGGGATCGGCTGATATGCGCCGGGCTCAGCGGTTTTGGGTCGCGCCTCGCGGGGGGAGTAAGCTGCACACTGTCGCAGCTCTCGGAGATCGAACAAGATCGGGCTTTCAGGGCCCGAAGCCGGCGCTTTGAAGCGGGATGCTAATTATGCGGGGATGTCTGGAGGGTCTCGGGGGCGGCAGGAATGTTGGATGGGGAGTGCTTCAGAATAAGAATCTGGTGTTGATACTCCCAACCACGACCTATCCATCGTCCCCACAAAGGGTCCGGCATGGGTGTCGACAAAGCCGGAGCAGAAGGGACAATGGTGCTCGCTTGCTGGGGCGAGGCTCTGATCATCGCAGACGTCGCTTGAGATCAGGTTTTCGCTCGCCTTGCCTGGGACGGCGAAAACCGGCGGTTCTTCGAAAACGACGTCGTGGACGATGAAGATGGTGAGATAGGCCGCAGCCAGGAGAACCGATAGGGTTTTCTTTGCTATCGAATCGGCTCTCTGATACTTCATTTTACCACCCCAATTTGAGAATCCTTCTCATGTTAATCCCAGTCCTACCTGTAATCAAGAAAAAAGCAGAATATCGACAAATTTTTCACAAACCTTGTCTGGCAGGTCTGTTCTCATCCACGCGGCGGCCTTCGAACTGCTGAAGGGCTTTTTCGACAACGGGGATTTACAGAGGCAGCGTGAGATCGCGCATTTCACCTTGATCATGATCAGGATAAATCCGAAGCTCCGGGAACTGGCGGTGATTCCGGAATTTGAATCCTTCATAGCGAAACTTGAGGCCCTGATATCACGATAGTCCCGGCTTGCTCAGCCGGTTACTTCATCATCTTGCCGGAAACCGTCCGGAAAAATCTCGAGCGCCTTCGCCCGCAGCATGAAATGAATCGCCTCAGCTCGGCTGTGAATATCGAGTTTCTTGTAGAGATTGCGGACATGATTCACGACCGTGAAATAGCTGATTCCCAGTTCCGCACCGATCTCCTTGTTCGAGTTCCCGCAGGCGAGCAGATCGAGTATCTCGATTTCCCTTCTCGTCAGAGTCGTAAGGCTGCGTCGGAGATTCTCAACGGCATCGGCTTGAAGATCATTAGGAAATGAATCCTTGCTGCGGAGTGCTCTTCGCTGAGCGCTGATGAAGCAGAGATAGTTAATTTTCCTATAGATAACATTGAATTTCTCGTAGGCTACTCTGGCGGCCAGATCGTCAACCGACGCTCCCCTACCCGACTGAGAATCTTCGTCGACCTCGTCATCGGTCAGCACGACCACCGGCACGCGTATCCCTTGGGCGCGCAAACTTTCCAAGGCTTCCGAGCCTGAAAGCTGTTCGAAGCGATCATTGGTAAGGACACAGTCGAACTCCGCGGAAGCCAAAGCCGCGACGGCGTCCTCGAAAGATTCGGCGACGGCGAATTCGATGTCTTCATCGATGCTCAGCAGATGCGACTTGATGAAATCGTGGTAGGCGGAATCGTTCTCGATGTGCAGGATTCTGATCATGTCGTCATTAAATAAAGAGTTGCGAATCGATGCGGGATACCTGCGGGGAAATCATAACACAGACTACCAAGCCTTACCGCACGCCAATCTTCTTCCCGCTGACCACCAGGTTGTTGCCCGTGTGAGGATCGCCGTTTTCATTCTCTCTGTCGGCGTAAGCAAGAAGGTAATAGTTCCCTGCTGTGATGTTATCGGGCAAGTTCGTTTTCAGCCGGACCGTTTTTTTCTTGCCTCCAAGTAGTTTTGGCAGGGATGCCTCGCCAAGCAGGATATCCGTGCTATCGAGTTTCTTGTTTTTGGAGAGATAAAACCCGACAGTCGTTTTTTCCGACTTGGCTTTGCTGAGATTCCTGATCCTGGCCGAGAGTTTGAGAGGATCGCCCGGAGCAGCCGTTTTCCTGGGGGTCCAGACCTTTTCCGCCGCGAGGTCTACGATTTCGAATTGTTTCGCGTCGAGGATCAGGTTGAAGATTTCAAAGCTCTCGATCGCAGTGACCTCGACGTTGAAGACTCCCAGGTCGGTGTTGACGCACATGACGAAGACGATCTCGGCGTCGGGTACGACCGTAATCATGTGTCCGCGGTAACCGTTGGCCATGAAAACGCTGAGCTCGGCCATGTGGTTTTCCGTCGAGACAGGCAGCCTGCTGAGCAGACTCCGATCGATCGTCCACCACATGTAGCCGTAACCTAGGCCTACGAAATCCGGATTCCCTTCGGATGCATCGGACAAGGCACTGGTGCTTTTCCTGACCCATTTCGCGGGAACGATCTGCTGATCCCCCCAGCGGCCTTGCTGCAGGAAGAGCTGGCCGAAGCGTGCGCGGTCGCGCGCGGTCATGCGGAACGGGTATGCGGGGTGGATCGAATAATGCAGTTCATATGAATAATCGCTGTCGCTCGGTTTGTAATCCTGCATGCCGATCGGGCCGGCGATTCTATCCTCGAATTCCTGGTAGATGTCCTTGCCGGTTTCCTGCCTGAAGATGGTGCCGAGGGTGTTGAAATCCCAGTTGTTGTAGTACCAGAA
>DATKUA010000062.1:0-35131 GCA_035530855.1 Acidobacteriota bacterium
GCAACCCGATCGACAAGAATGTCTTCGTCGATCATCAGGGCCAGCGCATTTACTTCTGCTGCGCGGGCTGCACGGGCGAGTTCGAGAAGGATCCCGCGAAGTATCTGAAAGTCATTGCAGACAGGGGCGAGACAGCGGAGACACTCGAAACGGAGCAGGGCAAGTAAGTCCGGCTCAGAACGGTTTATGCAAGGCGGGCTTGCTGCCCGCTTTTTTTTATCCTAGAACTCTCACATCGCCGGCGAGCAGGTTAATTTCCACGCCCGATTCCAGTCGCAGCCTCAGGCTGCCGTCGTCGTTGAGGCCGGTTGAAGTCCCGATGACCGTTTTTTCGCCGGTCTCGACCTCCAGGCGTTTCCCTTGCACGTGGCTGGAGCGTTTCCTCACGCCGTTGAGAATCGACTCGATGTCGCCGGCGGCGAGAAGCTGATACCACGAGTTTAGTTTTTCGAGCACGGATCCGAGCATGTTTTCCAGGGGCGGCGCGCTGCCTTCCGCCATCAGGATCGATATCGGCTTCGACGGCATGCCGGGAGGGAAGTCCCCGGCCTTGTGGCCGACGTTGACGGAGATTCCCAGAACCGTCCTTTCAAGTTTCGAGCCGCGGTAAGCGGCCTCCCCGAGAATGCCGCTGACTTTGCCGCCGGCCAGCAGTACGTCGTTCGGCCAGCGGATATCGAGCGTTTCCGTGCAGAATTCAGCCAGCGAATCGTAAACGGATAGGGCGCCGGTCAGCGTGAGAAGCGGTATCACCTGTCCGGAGGCCTCGGGCTTAACGACGACGGTGAAGTGCAGCCCCACGCCGGGCAGCGACAACCAGGCTCGGCCCTGGCGGCCTCTCCCCGCCGTCTGGGTCCCGGCGACCAGCACCAGCCCGTGCGAGGCTTCCTCTGCCGGCAGGTCGAGCGCCAGCCTATTGGTGCTGTCGATTGACTCGAGGAAGCGGATGCGGGCTCCGATTTGCCCGGGGCGGAAGTCGGCTGACAGCGCCTCAAGCTTTGCTTTCGTCAGTTTCACGAGGAGTGACCGCCATGGTCATGTCGATGGATCGGGGGGAGTGGGTGAGCGCGCCGATGGAGATCAGGTCGACCCCCGTCTCGGCCACCTCTCTGACGTTTTCCTCGTTGATCCCCCCTGAGGCCTCGAGCAGGACTCGTCCCGCAGCGATTTCCACCGCTCTGCGCATCATCTCGGGTGCCATGTTGTCGAGCAGGACCGCGTCGGCGCCGCTCTCGATGGCTGTCTCGAGTTGTTCAAGGTCGCGCACTTCCACTTCGATCCGCATCGAGTGGGGCGCGGCGGCCTTCGCCCTGACCACGGCGGCGCGAATGCCGCCGGCCAGCGTGATGTGATTGTCCTTGATGAGTATGCCGTCGTCGAGGCCGAAGCGGTGGTTTCTGCCGCCGCCGGCTTTGACGGCGAACTTGTCGAGCAGGCGGAGACCGGGTGCCGTTTTTCGCGTGTCGACGATTTTTGCGTGGTTGCCCTCGATCTGGCGGACGAAGCGGCGGGTGGCAGTGGCGATGCCGCTCATCCGCATCAGAAAGTTAAGCGCCGTTCGCTCGCCCGAGAGGATGGTCGCCGCATCCGCGTCGACGGTGAAAATCCTGTCGCCGGCCTTGACGGCATCGCCGTCCACGGCGTGGGTGGTCGTTCGCGCGGAGCCCGAGAGTATCGCGAAGATGACTTCGGCGACCCCGATGCCCGCCACCACGCAGTCCTCGCGGGTGGTGATATTTCCGGTGGCGTCCATCGGCGGTTGGGGCAGCACGCTGCGCGTGGTGCGGTCGCCCCAACCGATGTCCTCCCTCAATGCATGCCGCACGATCTCGCGAAGATGCAACGGATCAATAATCATCTCAAACTCCGCTTCTTGATTCGGGTATGCAGACATGCACAGCTTATAGCAAATCACAGCCCCTCAGCAACCGCTGACAATCGCCACCCGGTTGTCGGCGTGCGCACCGCTGTGGTATATTTCGCGCCACGTCTAAAGAGGTGATAGCCTTGCGCAAACTGTCATTATCCGTCTTAGCTTTGTTGATACTTTTGTCTTCCTCCGCCGCCTGGGGGCAGGACGAAGAGACAAGACGCTACGCCGAGATCGAGGGCTTGCTTGCTGACGGCCTGACCGGGCAGGCAATTGACCGCATTGAGGATTTCCTGCGTGATTTCCCGGTGAGCCCCTCGGCCGAGGTACTGCACTACAAGCTGGCCGAGTTGCAATACGGCGGCGAGAACTTCCAGGGAGCCGTCTCAACGCTCCAGCAATTCCTTGCCGAGCACCCGGCGAGCCCAAGGGCTGACGAAGCCCGTTTCCTGCTGGCAAGCGGCTACCGGCTGACCGACCGCTTCGCCGATGCCCGGCGGGAGCTCGACGCGCTGCTTCGCAAGCGCGACCTCGACGACCGGTTGAGGGTTGCCTGCCTGGAGCGCAGGGCCGACATAGCTCTCCAGCTCGGGGAGCCCCAGGAAGCGTTGAAGGACCTGGAAGATCTTGTCCATCGCGCCGCCAGCCCGCAACGCCGCCTGCGCCTCGCCAACGTTTGCTACGATCTCGGCAGATTTCGCCAGGCCGAGGGGGAATACCGGCGGGTGCGCGAAGAAAGCGGCCTTTCTGCGGATGAACAGCGGACCGCCGACCTGCGGCTGGCGCTGGTCTACTACCAGCGCAACCGCTTCCGCCAGGTCGTCGAGCTGCTGCAGCCGCTCAGCGGGCGGTACCGCGATGACGACGCAGTCATGATGACGCTTGCCTGGGCGCTCTACCGCATGGAGCGCTTCCAGGAGGCATACGCAATCGTCGACGGCATGCCCGCTGACGAGGACTCCGAGCTGGCGGCCCGGATCAGAGAGGGGCGCAGCCTGCTGCTGGTGCACGAATACACCGCCGCGATCAATTTCCTGGAAACCCTGCTGGCCGAAGCCAAACCGTCGCCCGCGCTGTTAGCCGCCCACCGGGCCCTGGCCGACGCCTACTTCGCCCTCGGCGATATCAGCGGCGGCATCGCCGCCCTTGAGCGCATGGCTCCCAGCATGGAGGACGACGAGGAGCGCTTCAATCTCTGGGTGGAAATCGGCGGGCTTTACGATGAACGCGCCGACGACAAGGTCGGTGCGGTGGCCGCGTTCCGCAAGGCGCTGGCGATTAGCCCCAGGAGCCGGGACTCGGAGGAGGTTGCGGTAAAGCTCCTTCGAACCCAGTTGGCGATCAGCGACCTCGGCGGCGCCAGCGAGACCGTGTCGGCGTTCCTCGACGATTTCCCTGACAGCCGTTTCCTCGAGGAGGTGCTTTACATCTCCGGCCGCCTGCTGGAGCGGGTCGGTGAAGACTCGCGGGCGCTCGAACAGTACCGCAAGATCGCCCAGTACCGGGGTGATTCCCCCTTCCGTGCCAAGGCTTATGAATCCGGCCTCGAGCTCGTGCGGCGCCTGCGGCGGTGGGAAGAGGTCACAGCCATCGGGCGCGAGTACCTCCAGGAGTTTCCGCAAGCCGGCCGCTCGGCGGGCGTCCATCTGATCCTCGCCGAAGCCTACTTCCAGCAGGAGCAGTACCGGGAAGGGATCAGCCATTACGAAAGCGCCCTGACAGCCCAAACCGGCGATGTCAATGTCAGCGAGGTTTCGCTGAAGATCGCCTGGGGATATTACAAGCTCGGTAATTTACAGAAAGCATCGGAGAACTACTCGCGCGTCGTCGATAACTATCCCGACTCCGCCGAGGTCGAGGAGGCCCTCTACTGGCTCGGCTGGATCGCTCAGGTGGGTGGAAATCTGGAGAGCGCCAATAGGTATTTCAACGATCTGCTGCGGCGCTTCAGCGATTCCCGCTACGCCGAAATCAGCTACTGGCAGTTGTCGAACAACCACCTGCGGCGCGACGAGACCAACGAGGCCCTGTCGGCGTTGAACGCCATCGTCGATAACTTCCCCGACGGGCAGTACGCCACCCTGGCGCGTGTCAAGCTGATCGAAACATATATAAAAATCGGCAACTTCCGCGCGGCGCTCGACCGCATAGATATCTTCGTCGAGAACGATCCCGGCCAGCAGGTGAGCCCCTCCGATATGCTGTCCAAGGGCGACTCCCTGGCCGAGTCGGGCAGCCGCAAGGCGGCGTTGCAGACCTTCAGGCGCCTGCTCGAGCGCTTCCCGGCTTCGGAGGTGGCCGACGAGGCGACCCTCAACATCGGCATCCTTCATTATCAGATGGGCAACTACAATGACGCCGTGACGCAGTTGCGCAAGGTCGCCGAAAACTTCCCCGACAGCGACAAAGTCGCTGCGGCATCTTACTACCTTGGGCAGAGCCTCATGCGCCTTCGCCGTTACGAGGATGCCATCGCGCAATTCAACTCCGCACTTGCCAAGCGCGGCGAAGGGGCCGGTGCGGAGATTCTCCATTACCTGATCGGTGTCTGCCACGAGCAGCTCGGCCAAGGCCCCGAGGCGGTGGCGGCCTACCGGCTCTACCTTTCGATGCTGGGTGGGCGACCGGCCGGAGAGCAACTTGGCCGCAGGCTGGAGATTGCCGCCCTGTTCGCGCGTAACGGCTTCCTCGACGAGGCCGCCGACCAGTTGCGGGGAATTATCGAGTCGACCGATGAGCCCGACCTGATCGTCCAGGCGCAGTTCGCCCTGGGAGGCGTGCTGGAAAAAAAGGGGATGCTCGCGGAAGCGGCGGTTGAGTTCCTGAAGGTGACATACGTTCATTCCTCTTCGCCGTTGGCAGCCCTCAGCGCGCGCTTCCAGGCGGGTCGGCTCTTCGAGCGCCTCGGGCAGTACCAGGAGGCGATCAACGTCTACGAGAAGATCGCCGAGAACCACAAGGGGACCCGTTTCGGCGAGGTGGCTGCGATGCGCATCGAAGCCCTGCGCAAGATCCTGGCAGGCGAGAGCGAGGGCGAGGGTGAGGATCGAACTTCCGACGATAAGATACCGTAAGTGTAAGAGATGAGGCTGGTTCCACAACTTGTCGAGTACATGGCCGAGTCGATCGTCGCCGAACTGCTTGGCGGCAAGCTGGTGGAGGTCGGCGATCGCGATCGGCTTGTGGGGGTTGTCGAGAATGTCATTCTCGCCGATCTGGAGCTCGAGGACCGGTTGGAGGAGGAGGCGCGCGAGCTGCTGAATCAGCACTACGAGCAGGTGCGCGCCAGCGGAGCCGAGTACCACGAGCTGCTGCGGAAGATCAAGCAGAAGCTGGCCAAGGACAAGGGGATTATCCTCTGAATCGGAGCGGAGCGGAGAAGTGAGACTCAGCGACGACAGAATAAATTCGCTTAGCCACCAGATAGCCGATGCCCTTGCGGCCGACGACAGCGTGAAGTTTAACGATGACTGGAACAGGGTGAGGCTTTGCGTCAGGCGCGCCATCGCCACCGCACTGCGCAAGGAAGAGGCAATCGTCTCAGCGGTGGAGAACCGCATTCGCTCGCTCAAGCGCAATGTGCCGGAGGGCGGTCCGGAGTGGGACGCTCTTTTCCGAAACTATTACGGCGAGGAGATCGACAAACTTCGTAGCATCCGCTGATGCGGAGCCACGGACCGATCCAGTCGGGAGAAGGATAGATGCGAGTAATAGAGACCGCTGATTTACGCAAGACCTTTCGCTCTTTCGAGTTCTTCGGCGTCAAGCGTGTCGAGGCGCTCGGCGGAGTGAATCTCAGCGTCGACAAAGGCGAGATTTTCGGCCTGCTCGGGCCTAACGGCGCCGGCAAAACCACGCTGGTAAAGATCCTGCTGGGGATCTGCTATTCCAGCAGAGGCGGCGCGAAGCTGTTCGGCCACTCGGTTCGCAGGGCCGCCAGCCGCGCCAGCGTCGGCTACCTTCCCGAGAACCACAAATACCCGACTTTCCTCAAGGGGCAGCAGGTGATGCGCTACTACGCCGCGCTCTCCGGCATGCCTCTATACGGCCGCAGAAAGCGGATCGATGAGCTGCTCAAGTTGATGCGGATGAAGGAGTGGGCCGGGACGCGCATGGGCAAGTACAGCAAGGGCATGCAGCAGCGCGTCGGCATGGCGGTGGCGATGGTCGCCGATCCCGAGCTGCTGGTGCTCGACGAGCCCACCGACGGCGTCGATCCGATTGGGCGCAAGGAGATCCGCGACATCCTGCTCGAGCTCAAGGCACAGGGAAAGACGATCTTCCTCAATTCCCACCTGCTGAGCGAGGTGGAGCTGGTTTGCGACAGGATAGCAATCCTCAACAAGGGCAAGGTGGTGACCGAGGGCTCAGTCGACGCGCTCACCGACGTCGGCAACACCTTTGCTCTCGAGCTGGAGGAGCCGCCGCCCGGCCTCCTCGAAATGTTGCAGAGCAAAGGCATCGCCGTCAGGGGTGACGGCAACGGCGAGTTGCTGGTAGACGTGCCCGACCTGGCGGAGCTCAACGCCGTGATCGACTACCTCCGCAGTCAGAGCATTTTGATCCGGAGCATCCGCCGCAAGCGGATCTCGCTGGAGGACATGTTCATCGATGTTATCGGCAAGGAAGGGGGCGCGGGGGTACGATGAGCAGATTCGTTGCGATAATCGGAAATACGTTCAGGGAAGGGCTGGCTAAGAAGACGATCGTCACCATCCTCGTGCTCAATGTGATCATCATCGGTTTCTTCCTGCTGGCGCTCAACATCGGCGGCAACGCCCTCTTCCTCTTCGGCCACGAGCTCAGCGGCCTCCCCGACGAGGTTCTCCGCAGGTTCGAAGCTGCCGTTACCGCCTTCTTCTACCAAGTCTCGATCTTCATCGGCATCTTCGCCATCGCCTCGTTCTTTCCCACGATGCAGGAGAAGGGCACAGTCGACCTGATTCTCAGCCGGCCGATGAGCCGCTTCAACATCTTCACCGCCAAATTCATCGGCTGCATGCTTGTGGTGTTCGTGGTGATGGCTTCCCTTGTGCTCGGAACCTGGTGGGTGTTCTGGGTGAAGACGGGCATGGCCCACATCGAGTACCTGTCGACGATCCCGATTTTCCTTTTGATATTCCTGGCTTTCATGGCCTTCATCGCCATGGTGGGCATCATCACCCGCAGTACCACGCTCTCGGCCGTCCTCGGCATATTCATCCCCTTCGTCTTCAGCATGATCTTTTTCGCACTGCACGAGTCGGGAATCCTGCTGGGCGACAAGTTCTGGCACAGCATCTTCGAGTTCCTCTATTGGGTCTTCCCCAAGACGCCGGAGATGACGGCGATGAACATCAGCATCATCGCTCTGGAACCGCTGGAGTCGTCCACCGACCCGGCGCTGATCATCTGGTCGACGCTCGGCTTCGCGGCATTCTGTTATGCCGCGGGCGCGGTTATCTTCCAGAAACGCAGCTATTAGTGCTATAATAAGAGATTGCAACTACTTAACGGACTGCAATCGATGCACAGGACCCTGGCGGCCTTGGTTTTAATCGCGTTGTTCACGGGAGGAGCGTTTGCGCAATCCCGCGAAGAGGCCGAGTTGAGCCCGCTCGCCTCGCGCCTGCTGGTCAAGTTCGACGCGTCGATGAGCGAGGCCGAGCAGGAGCGTGTTGCCCGCGAATTCGGTGCGGAGGTGGAGCAGCTCGGCCCGTATGCCGATTTCGTGCTTTTGCGGTTCGCGACGGCGCCTTCGCCCGAAGAGATAGAGCGCCTTGCCTATACCCGCGGTGTGGTTTTCGCTGAGCGGGAGACCCGCTACCGGACAGCCACTGCAGCGATGCCGCTGCAATTCGACGACCCGCTGCAGCCGTTGCAGTGGGCGCACAGGATGATCAACATCCGCGCCGCCCACGATATGAATTTCGGCTCGGATCCGGGCGTGACGGTTGCCGTTCTCGACACCGGCATCGCCTACCTGGCCACCGACCGTTTCCCGCAGGCCCCCGACCTTGCCGGGACGATTGTCCTCACCGGCTATGATTTCGTCTCCGATGACGTTCTCGCTCTCGACGAGGGCGACGGCCTGCTCGGCCACGGCACCTTCCTAGCGGGGGTGATCGCCCAGTCCACGCACAACGGTCGCGGCACCGCAGGCATCGCCTTCAATGCTTCGCTGATGCCCGTGCGCATCGCCGACCGCCGCGGTGTCGCGAGGGCCTCGAACCTAGCCCGCGGCATCCGCTTTGCGGTAGCCGGCGGCGCCAGCCTGGTCGTGCTGGGCGTAGCCGGGCCGGACCCCAGCCGCGCGGTTGAGGACGCATTGAAGTTCGCCTACAACAGCGGCGTTCCCGTGATCGCTCCGGCAGGAAACAGCGAAGTGGTGCTCTATCCGGCGCGCCATCCCGAGGTTCTAAGCGTCGGCGCAGTTGACGCCGCCGGAGAGCGCGCCTACTACTCACCCGCCGACGGCCCGATCGACATTTACGCTCCGGGCGGAGACATGCGGCCGGAGGTCGACGCCGATGCCGACGGCCTGCCCGACGGCGTCATCGCCGAAAGCTTCCTCGGCAGGGAATACAGGCAGCTCGGCCCGGTGATGATGGAGGGCACTTCCGCCGCAGCGGCGCACGTCGCCGGAGCGGCGGCGTTGCTGTTGAGCCAGATCGGCCCCCTGCCTCCCGAGCGCCTCTATAAAGCAATCAGGTCGAGCGCCAGGAAGCTGGGCGACCTGAGTGTAGTGGACGCCGCGCGCTTGCTCTTTCGCGCTTCGAAAATCGCCCGCTGAAGCCTCAATGGTGCCGTCGGCATAGCAATATTCCCGGTTTTCCCCTGTACCGCCGCGTTTTCCATCCTTGCAGCAGAGGAGTCCGCGGCTGTACCCTTGCACAATGAAGCGCTGGTCGATAGCCGATTTAATGATGATGTATGTGGTCTTCGTCTGGGGATCGGTTTTCAGCGTCATCAAGATGATCACGAGCGAGGTCTCGGTCGAGGCCGCGAATGCGATCCGCTTCCTGCTGATCATTCCCGCCTTCCTGGTGGTGCTCCTCTGGCGGCGCGATCTCAGGCTTTCCCGGCGGGATTTCGCGCTGGTGACAGTGCTGGGTGTCATCGGCTTCGGCGCTTACCAGTTGCTCAGTTCATTCGGCATCAGCCTTACGGTCGTCGCCGGCTCCGCGCTGATCCTGGCATCGACGCCGATCTTCACCACGCTCTTCAGCGGGCTGTTTGGAGTGGAGCGGATCGAGTCGTGGGGCTGGCTGGGGGTGGTCGTCGGCTTCGCCGGCATCTCGATGATCATCCTCGGAGAGCACGGATTGGAGGTGTTGCAGGTCGAGAGCGCGGTAGGCGAGCTGGCGCTGATAGTCTCAGCCGCCTGCTGGGCGGCGGGTGCGGTGATCAGCAAGCCCCTGATGGAGCGGCACTCGTCGATTAAGATTACCTCCTACAGTTCGGTGATCGGTTCCGCGCTGATGCTGCCCTTCATCCTGCCCGGCCTCGGATCCGTCGGGGCAGGCGGTATCAGCCTCGCCACGGTCCTCCTGATCCTCTATTGGGTGCTGGCGGGCAACATTATCGGCCAGTTTGCGAGGTTCTTCAGCGTTAAGCAGATCGGGCCGCACCGCGCTACGATCTATATCTATCTCGTTCCCTTTTCGGCGGCGATCATCGCCGCCCTGCTGATCGGCTCTCCCGTCGGCATCCACCATCTCGCCGGCGGCGCGGTTATCTTCGCCGGCGTGGCTTTGACCAGGGTCTCGCCCGAGGCCCGCAAGCAGCGGACTCCGCGTCTGGCTCCCTGACGGAGCGCACGCCGCTACCTGCCAATCAGAGGCCGGAGCAAGCGTTGCGAGCAAGCCGACAGCGTTAAAAACTGCTGTTTTCGACCCTTGACAACACCAGGACCGTCTTGTAGATTGCGCTGCCCCGGAACAAGGGGTTAGGCAGGAGAGTTATGAAAACCTGGGTCCCGAAGAAAGAGGATTTACTGGCGCCGCGAAAGTGGTACGTGGTCGATGCCAAGGATGTGCTGCTGGGCAGGCTCTGCACGCGCGTGGCCAACGTGCTCACCGGCAAGAACAAGCCCACCTTCACGCCGCACGCCGACATGGGAGACCATGTAGTGGTGGTAAACGCTTCAGAGGTTAAATTGTCCGGCAGCAAGTTGAGCGACAAGAAGTACTACACTCACGCGCGCCAGCCCGGCTCGCTGAAGGAGATGTCAGCCGGCAGGAAGCTGAGGCGCTTTCCCGAGCGGATGATTGAAGATTCCGTCCGCGGGATGCTACCCAAGAACAAGCTTGGTCGGAAGATGATCAAGAAGCTGAAGGTTTACCGCGGCTCCGATCACCCCCACAGCGCTCAGAAACCCGAGGTCGTCAACGTCGGCGACCTCCGTTAGGTTGGATATAACATGTTACAGTGGCACGGAGTAGGAAAGAGGAAGCGGTCGGTTGCCCGCGTCTACCTGCGCCCGGGAACGGGAGAAATCGTCGTCAACAAACGCCATGTTGAGGACTATTTCCCCAACGCGGTGCTGCGCAGTGTCATCAGCCAGCCATTGGTACACACCGAGACGGCCGAAAAGATGAACGTTTTCGTCAACGTCAGAGGCGGTGGGATCAGCGGCCAGGCCGGCGCCGTACGGCTCGGCATCAGCCGCGCGCTCGTCGTGTACAGCCACGAGCTGCGCGACCCCCTCAAGAAGGCCGGCTTTCTCACACGCGACTCGCGCATTGTCGAGCGCAAGAAATACGGGCAGAAAAAAGCCCGCAAGCGCTTCCAGTACTCCAAGCGTTAATTAAAGTACCGCCTACGCATCCGCGCCTTACCTTCTGTGCGGCGGGCGGTCTTGACTAAACAATAATCTTCCCGCATGGGATTGTAAGGAGGTAAGGATGGTATCGATCAACATCCGTGAAATGCTGGAGTGTGGCGTGCACTTCGGCCACCAGACCCGCCGTTGGGACCCCAAGATGAAAAAGTACATCTTCGGCCAGCGCAACGGCATCTACATCATCGATCTCCAGAAAACCGTCCGCCTGGCCAAAAAGGCGCTCAACTTTGTCTACGAGACAGCCTGCCAGGGCGGAAAGGTGCTGTTCACCGGCACCAAGCGCCAGGCCGTCGATGTCATTGCCGAGGAAGCTGAACGCTGCGGTTGCTACTACGTCAACACCCGCTGGCTGGGCGGCCTGATGACCAACTTCGTCACGATTCAGAACTCGATTCAGCGTCTAAAAGAGCTGGAACTGAAGCTGGCCGATCCGGCGCGCCTCAAAGGGCTTTCCAAGAAAGAAATCGGCCGCCTGGACAAGGAGCGTGCCCGTCTCGACAAGGTGCTGCACGGCATCAAGGAGATGAGAAAACTGCCCGACATCCTTTTCGTGGTCGATGTTTTCAAAGAGCGTATTGCCATTCTCGAAGCGGTCAAGCTCAGGATACCGATCGTGGCAGTGGTGGATACCAATTGCGATCCCAGTGGTATCGAATACATCATCCCCGGCAATGACGATGCCATCCGCTCGATCAAGCTTATCTCCGGCCGCATAGCCGATGCCGTGCTTGAAGGCTCTCAGGTTCACAAAGAGAAGGTGGCGGCTGAAGAGGCGCACAAGGCCGAGGAGCGCTCCCGGCAGGAAGCCAAACGCCAGGCGGAGCGCGAGAGACGCCTGACCCGAGAGCGGGAGATCGCCAAGGCGGCCGCAGAGCAAGCCGCCAAGCTGAAGGCGATGGAGGAGCAGCAGAAGGCCGCTCGGGAGGCGGTGGCTGCCTCCGAGACCAAGGCTGAGACCCCTTCCGAGGAGGCCAAGCCGGTCGAGGCGCCGGCGGAAACCAAGCAGGCCCCCCCCGCCGCGAAACGCCCGCCGGCAAGGGCGAAAAAGAAGGCGCCCGAGGCCGAGGTAAAAGCCGAGCCGAAAGTCGCGGAGGAGAAGCCTGAAGCAGAGAAGAAGCCTGAAGCAGAACCCCCTGCCGAGAAGAAGGCACCAGCTAAACCTGAGGCGGAGAAACCCGAGAAGAAGGAGAAGGCCAAAGCTGAGGAGGAGAAAGCCAAAGCCGAACCAGCTAAACCCAAGGCCAAGCCCAAGACAGCGGAGAAGAAGGAAAAGAAGGTGGCGGAAAAGAAGCCTGCTGCCAAGCCCACCGCCAAGCCTGCTGCCGCGAAGAAGGCTGAGAAGAAACCCGCCGCGAAAAAGGACGCCAAGAAAGCTGAAGACAAGGAGGCCAAGAAAAAGGCCACCGAAGACAAGAAATAATGAGAGTCCGACGGCGGCGGGATTACCCGCCGGCGCATCAGGACCGGAAACGTTTCACACGAAAGACGGGTAGCGACGATGGAAATAACCGCCCAGATGATCAAGGAACTCAGAGAAAAGACCGGCGCCGGAATTATGGACTGCAAGGGAGCGCTCAAGGATGCCGGAGGCGATGTTGAAGAGGCGATAACCGTTCTTCGCAAGAAGGGTCTGGCCGCCGCAGAGAAAAAGGCGGGCAGGGTGACCAGCGAAGGCCTGATTCACGCCTACATTCATGCCGGCGGCAGGATCGGCGTGCTGATCGAGGTCAACTGCGAGACAGATTTCGTGGCCCGTACTCCCGAGTTCGAAGAGTTCGTGCATAACCTTGCGATGCACGTGGCGGCCGCCGAACCGCGTTACGTCTCCAAAGACGATGTCTCCGAAGAGGATCTCCAGCATGAGCGCGACATCTTTGCGGAGCAGGCCCGCGCCACCGGCAAGCCGGAAAGCGTGATCGAGAAGATTGTCGACGGCAAGATGTCGAAGTTCTACAGCCAGGTCTGCATGCTCGAGCAGCCGTTCATCAAGGACCCTGATAAGACCGTCGGGACGCTCGTGAAGGAGGCCATTTCCTCGTTCGGCGAGAACATTCGCGTCAACCGCTTCGTACGCTTCAGGTTGGGCGAGGATTCGACTGAACCGAAGAGCTGCTGAGCCCGGCGGCATTTGGAGTCGAAGCTGCAAAATAATTCCCGTCCTCCCGGAAGGGGGCGCGGTCGGCATAGAGGTAGGGAGTGATGAAAAACTATGAGAGTTCAGCGATTCGTAACGTCGCTGTAGTGGGCCACGGCGACTGCGGCAAGACGTCGCTGGTCGCAGCAATGCTCTTCAATAGCGACATGATCAACCGCCTCGGCAAGGTGGACGACGGCACCGCCCCGACTGATTTCGGCAACAGCGAGATTGAGCGCAAGATCTCGATCAACAATGCGTTTGCCTCTTGCGAGCACGGCGGCAACAAGATCAACCTGGTCGACAGCCCAGGTTACGCGGCCTTTATCCACGAGGCAAAGGCGGCGTTGCGGGTGGTCGACGCCGCGCTCATCGGTGTCTGCGGCGTCGCCGGTATCGAGGTCGGAACCGAGCGCGTCTTCAAATTCTGCCAGGATTTCGAGCTGTCGCGTGCCTTCTTCGTCAACAAGCTCGACCGCGACAACAGCTCCTTCGAGAGGACGCTGGACGCTCTCAACGACACCTTCGACCGCCGCGCCGTGGCGATGCAGATGCCTATCGGCAAGGAAAAGGACTTCAAGGGCGTCGTCGACCTTGTCAAGATGAAGGCTTATATCTACAAGGGCGACGGCACAAAGGAATTCTCTGAGGAAGAAATTCCGGCCGAGTTCCAGGGCAAGGCGCAGGAAGCCCACACTGCGCTTGAGGAAATGGTGGCGGAGAACGACGAAGAGCTGATGGAGCTTTACTTCGAGGCCGGCGAGCTGACGCCGGAGCAGCTGATCAAGGGCATGCGGACCGCCGTCGCCGACCGTCAGATCTTCCCGGTGTTCTGTTGCAGTGCCACTCACAACATCGGCGTGACCCAGATGCTCGACATTGCCGCCGAAATATTGCCGTCGCCGGTAGAGAAGAACGAAGTCACGGGTAAGGACCCCAAGAGCGGGGAAGAGAAGGTCGTAAAAGCCTCACCCGACGCCCCCTTCTCAGCTTTTGTGTTCAAGACGGTTGTAGATCCCTTCGCGGGGCGCGTGAGCATCTTCCGTGTATACTCCGGCGAGCTGAAGAGCGACTCCACTGTTTACAATCCCAACCGCGAGTCGAGCGAGCGGATCGGCCACCTGCTGATCCTGCAGGGCAAGCAACATGAGCAGGTGGAGGCGCTGACTACGGGCGACATCGGGGCGGTTGCCAAGTTGCGTGAGACTCACACGGGCGACAGCCTTTGCGCGCAGTCCGACCAGATCCAGTACGAGCCCGTGCAGTTCCCGGAACCCGTGATTGCCTATGCGCTCGAGCCGAAGAGCCGCGGCGACGAGGAGAAGGTGAGCGGTGCGCTGGCAAAGCTGGTGGAAGAAGACGTGATGCTGCGCAGCGAGCGCGGCCAGCAGACCAACGAGTTGCTGGTCCGCGGAACCGGCCAGCTGCACATCGAGGTCGTGGTCGACCAGCTGAAGGACAAGTACGGTTGCGAGGTCATCCTCCATCCGCCAAAGGTTCCCTACCGCGAGACGATCACCGTCAACGCCGACGTCAGGGCGCGGCACAAGAAACAATCCGGCGGCCGAGGCCAGTTTGCCGACTGTGCCATCAAGATGGAGCCGCTGCCGCGCGGGACGGGTTACGAGTTCCAGGACAAGATATTCGGCGGTTCGATCCCCCATACTTACCGTCCCGCTGTCGACAAGGGCATCCAGGAAGCCGCCGCCAAGGGCGTACTCGCCGGTTTCCCGGTGGTCGACTTCAGGGTGATTCTCTACGACGGCAAGGACCACCCGGTCGACTCCTCCGAAATGGCTTTCAAGATCGCCGGCTCGCTCGCTTTCAAGGAGGCCGTTATCAAGGCCAAGCCGGCACTGCTCGAGCCCATTATGAACGTCGAGATCACCATTCCCGACGAAAACACGGGCGACATCATGGGCGACCTCAGCAGCCGCCGCGGTCGTCCGCTGGGCATGGATCCGGTCGGCTCGAGCGCGATTATCAAGGCGCAGGTGCCGATGGCCGAGATGCTGAGCTACTCTTCCGATCTGACCTCGATGACGGGTGGCCGGGGTTCCTACACGATGGAATTCAGACACTACGAAATCGTCCCCTCCCACCTGGCAGAGAAGATCATCGAGCAAGTAAAGAAGGAGAAGGAAGAAGAGAAGAAATAACTCCTTCAGGGTGGATATCAACTAGGCGCTCCGTTTTTTGCTCGGAGCGCCTTTTTCGTATCATTAAAACGAGCCGGATTGATTGTGTTTGCCGTTAATTGAGTTAATGACATGATTTCGAGATGATGCTTTCAAAATTAGCAAGAATAGCGTAAAATATAGGCAAATAGGGGGAAAGCCGTGCACCCGGCTCTATTGCCGGTTAGGCATGCGATCTGTCGGCTAACGGCTGGCGGCAAGGGCGTGGGACTGTCGGGGTGGATAAGCCGGGCTGAGCCGGCATGTTTGTGGCGTTCCCGCATGAAATCAGCGGGTAAGTGGAATGCGTAAAACACTAGGGTTTTTCGACCGCCTTTTTCTTTCGTTTTACTCTCCGAAAAAGACAGCCCATCTCTTGGGCTCGATCCCGTCAGAGGAAGCCATCAAGCTGTTGAAATCGATGAAGCCCTCGAGGAGCATCGAGATAATTGAACATTGGAGCGAAAAGACGAGGACGGGCATACTCAACAATCTCGACGATTACTGTATCAAAATGCTGCGCAGGATGAGTCCCGAGCAGCAGAGTTTCTACGTAGTCAGGCTGCACTCGGTGATGGTCAAAAAGTTCGCCGCGGAGATTTCTTACAAGGAACTGAGCAAGATGATGGTCTCCTGGAGCAAGGAGGAGCGTATAATCGTTTTTGCCAAGCTGCCTCAGGTAAAGGCCTCAAAGTTATTCCATGAACTGCCCCTGGAGCATCAGGTGAATCTGGTGGTCCACTACAAGCCCTGGATAGCCTCCGCCTTGATGGAGGGGCTCAGCGTCGAGGCCCGAGCGGCGATCCTCGACCAGATGGAGGGCAATCGTGCGCTGGATCTTTTCGATCGCATCGCGCGGCACATGAAAGGCGAAGTGCTGCTGTGCCTGAGCGAGGCTCGGGTGATGGAAATCGTCGGGGCTATCAGGCCTCGCTCGATGGCGGAGATCATCAAAGACTGGAGCCCCGAGCAGGTGCAAGACCTGCTGGTGAAGTTCGATTTCGACCGCCGTGCCGAGATGATCAGGCACCTGTCGGATGAGCTTCAATCTGCGATCCTGCCGTTGTTTCCAAAGGACAAGCTTCACGAGGTGATCGAGCATGTGAAGCCTCCGATAGCCGCCAGATACCTTTTCGATCTGGATAAGGAAGAGCGCGATGAGATCCTGAAGCGGCTGCTCCCGAGCGTCGCCGCTTCGATACGCAGGCTGATGCTGGCTAAGTAGGGCAGTTCAGTTGAGACGGTTTCAGCCGAGATAGAAAAAATGAGCGCGGGAGAGCTTCCCCGCGCTCAGTCCTTTGTGGATGCAGACTGTCTCAGAAGGTGAAGGCGACGCCTACCGACATTCTCGAGAGAGTCGGATTCTCAACCGCCGTAGGAAGAAGGTCGCCGATGTCGTCGTCCACGCTCAGATTCAGATTGTACCAACGCATGTCGCCCCTGATCGCGATCCACGGCGCCACACTGAACTTTGCGCCGAAACCCCAGTTGGTTGCGGGGGCGGCGCCCCAGGCCTCGGGCGTTTGGCCGCCGATGTCGGCCTTGGCGTTTGCTCCGACAACGCCGTAGCCGATCGTGAAGTACGGAGTGACCGTGTCCATAACGGGGTACTGCAGCAGCAGGTTGCCGCTGATCGCATAGAGATCCACCCGGACGTCGACACCGAGCAGGTCCTCGAATTCCTCCAGGTTAAAGGGCAACTCCGAGTTGGGGATGTAGTCGAACACCACTTCGGCGCCGAAATAGCGGGCGAAGCTGAATCCCACCGCCGCGCCGTAAGCAACGGTTCCTTCGATCAGCAGATCCTCACCGCTGAGCTTGCCGATCCAGACGGTGATGTCGGCGTCTGCGCTTGCCGTCGAGGTCAGCAGTAAAGCCGCCGCGATAATAACGATAAAGAACTTCTTCATTTAGCCCTCCTTCAACATAGGCGGTCTGTTTCGCTCCAAATGCTGCGAGTTTATACAATCAGCGGCTGCGTGTAAGTGACAGCCGTCTCAAAACCGGACTTCAGATCAACCCGCACTCCCGCCTGCTTCCTTCATCAGGCCGAGGCGCCTCAAAGAGACAAACCGGTTTCTGGCAACGATTATATGGTCGACCAATTCGAGCCCCATTACCTTTCCGGCCTCGGCCAACCTGTGGGTCACCTCGATGTCCTTAGCCGAAGGTTCCGTATCGCCGCTCGGGTGGTTATGAAACAGGATGACGGCGCAGGCGTTGGCCAGCACGGCGGGGCGGAAAACCTCCCTGGGATGCACCAGGGAGCCGTCGAGAGTCCCGACGCTGACCACGATTTCCTTGACGACTCTGTTCTTGGCGTCGAGCGCGAGGAGCCCGACGTGCTCTTTCGAGCGGTCGCCGTAACGAGGGGTCAGCAACGCCGCAGCCTGCTCCGGCGTCTTCACCTCCGGGCGCTCCGGCTTGTCTGATCGCGCCAGCCTGCGGCCCAGCTCGATTGCCGCGGCGAGCTGGCAGGCCTTTGCAGGGCCGATGCCTTTCTCGGCGCAGAGCGCGTCGAAATCGAGGCTCGCGAGCCCGACGAGGCCTTCGTGCCGGTTGAGCAGGTGCTGGGCGAGGTCTATGGCGCTCACCTTGTGGAATCCGTGCCCGAGCAGTATCGCCACCAGCTCCGCGTTGGAGAGCGTTTCTGGTCCGAAGCGCTGCAGGCGCTCGCGCGGCCTCTCCTCGGCCGGCAACTCCTTAATCGTGTAGCTGTAGGCGGAGTCGCTCATTACTGTTGTGATCCAAGGACTTACGGCAAGATTGTACAGGCCGCGCGGGATGGCTGTCAAACTGATCAAGCAAAGCCGATCTCGACGCCGGGCTTGTCTTGCCGAACATCCGGGAGCGGGCTTGCTCCGCTCCTTCGGGAAGGCCTGCTTGGGAGCCGCCGGGGGCGCGAGTCATTGGGGAAGCATCAATCGCTTTCGCCGCGCCCGTAACCGGCACAGCAACCCGGCTCTTCCTCCAGGTCGATGCTCAACAGCGAGCAGCCCTGCGATGGGAGGCGCTCGGAGATTTCCTCGTGCAGGTGCCGGGCTAGTGCCTCGGCGGAGGCTCCGGGGTGGGCCAGCTCGCTGAGGTCGTTGAGGTGCGCGCCTTCAAGCGGCCTCAAAACCTCCGCCACCGCATTCTCGACTACGAGGCACGAGCATGGGGCTTCGAGGCGGACCTCCGCACGCACTTTCCATTCATGCGAGTGAACCGGCTCCGGCCCGTCGGCAAGCTCGACGGCGTGGGAAGCGATGAACTTTTCGCGGATGACGACGGTATGCATCGTGCGAAGCTACTCAAAGCTTTGCATACTGTCAAGGAATGAAGGTATCATTCTTTCGCGAGGGAAATGGCCGCCTCTCAAAGGGGTGTCGGAAATGGCTTTCGACAGTGACCTGTTGCGCCAACTGCTCTACCTGCAGGAGCGGATCAACCGGGTCCTGGAAACCCCGGTCTACAGCCCTCCCGAGATCGAACGCTCCGGTAACCGCTGGGAGCCGAGGGCCGACGTAATCAAGAGCTGCGATAGTTTCGCCGTCACCATCGAGCTCCCCGGCATCCCCAAAGATTCGATCGTGCTGGAAGCCGAGGGCGGAAGACTGGTTCTCTCGGGCGAGCGCCCTGCACGCAGGTTGCCCGAAGGCGGTAGGTTCCTCCGCATGGAGGGCGTTTACGGCAGGTTCCACAGGGAATTCCCGCTGCCTCCGGGGGCCGACGCCGACCGCATCGAAGCCAGCCTCAACTCCGGTGTCCTCGAAGTCAGGATACCACTGGCCTGATAGCCGGCGGCAGGGCGGCGCACCCTCAGCTTCTTCTAAATCAAAACTCTTTAGCTAATGCGCCTGTGCCGCGATGGGGCGGGTTGTCCCTCGCAGAGCCATCTACTATACTTCGAGGCAATTCTTGCAAAGAAATGGAGATCTAAGGCTGATGAGCAACGAACAGGCAGGGGTGGAGGCTACGGCGCGCTGGGAGACCTGGGTCAATTGCTTCCTCCTCGTATTATTCATTTTCTTCTTTTTCAACCTGTGGGAGACGGTGCACGACCGGATGTTCGTCGAGCGCGCCGCCTCCGCGACCGGTGCGCTGCGAGTTGTCGATTTCCACGGCGAATACGTAGCGATCGGCATCGTCGGCATCGCTGTCATTCTGGCAGCATGGATCGCGCGCAGGCCGAAGCAAATGTGGAGGTTTGCCGCCTCAATGCGGCTGGCGATTGTCTCGATAACCTCGATCCTGCTGGGAACCGTTGTCGGGACGCTCGTCTTCCAGAACGCCCAGGTGAGCCAGTACATCGACTTTTACTCCGAACCGCTCTACGCGATCTTCAAGGCGTTGCACTTCACCGACCTGTTCGCCAGCTGGTGGTTCATCGCCTTCACCGTGTTGCTGGCGGTCAACCTGGTCGCCTGCACGGTGCATCGCAAGGCCTGGCGCCCACAGACACTGGGAATGCTGCTGATCCACGGCGGCATCGTCGTGGTGATCATCGGCGGCTTCCTCGGCGGCTTGCTGACCATCAAGGGGGGTATCGCTCTTGAGAACGGCATGAGCACCGACTACGTCGCCACCAAGGACTACACCACCTACGAGGAGAACCGACTGGCCAGACTCTTCCCTCAGGACATTCCCGAAAACGCGCGCCAGCCGCTCGGCTTCACGCTGCATCTGGATAATTTCGAGGTGCTGACCTACGAAGATCCTTACGTGGTTCATGTCAATAAACTGCGCCACCGCACTGACACCAACGAGTTGGTGCTGCTGCCGGAGCAGACGATCAAGTTCGACGACAAGCGGCCGTTGACACTCGAACAGGGTTTCGGCGTGCTGAGGATCGAGAAATTCTATCGCAATTTCCGTCGCGCGAAGGCGATCGAGGAAACGGCGGACGGGCGGCCGTTGGCTGAGGTGGTGTTCTACCCGGCCGGGCACGTGCCGATCACCAACCTTGTCGGCGAAGAGAGCCTCGACAAGCCGGTTGCGGGCGATGCCTTCAACTTGCGTTTCGCCTGGGAGCTGCCGGCGGACGAGCGTTTGAGCGAACTCGGCATCCAGCGCGAAGAACAGATTTTCAGGCTCATCGCTTTCGACATGAGCGGCGAGCGTGCGAAGCTGGAGCTTAAACTCGGCGAAGAGAAGATCCTGGAGGGGACGAACCTGAAGGTCAAGCTGATCAATTTCTATAACGATCTCAAGGCCGAGAAGGTGGGTGAGGAGATGGTCTTTTCCAACGCCTCCGACCAGATGCTCAACCCGGCGGTGGAGGTCGAGGTCACCGGCGGCGAGATCGGCATCGAAACCTACATCCTGCCGTTCAAAATCGAGCAGTTGATGCAGGGCGATCTGATCGATCAGAGCCGCAAGCTGATGGAGCTGATGAACAAAGCCGGCCTCATGCTGCGCTTCGATCCCGCCGTTGAGCTCCTGCTCGTCGGCAGCACTAAGACACTGCACGTCTTCAGGCCGGGGATGCCTGCGGAGACGGTCGATCTGAGCGCCGGCCCATCCTACACACCGCCGTTCAGCAATTACTCGATTGTCTTCGGCCGCATGGTGGAGAGCGGAGCGGCCGGCGAAGGTGATGTCTTCGTCGATGATTCGCCGGTCGGCAACTTTGCCGTCGAGCTCGTGCTCAAGCGTGACGGCGAGGAGCGGCGCGCCGTGATCGAGGAATCGGACAATATCCCCGACAGCGAGGCGATGAAGGACGAGCGTTACACCCTCAAGCTGAATGATGAATGGTTTGTCACGCTACGCATCCGCGGCGATTACATCAACGACTACCGCTCGCACGTGAAGGTGTTGCGCGACGGCGAGGAGCAGCGCACCCACACCATCAGGGTGAACGAACCCTTGATTGAGAACGGCTTCTATTTCTACCAGAATTCCTACGGCCAGGGTCGCAGCGGCTACTTCACATATCTGACTGTCAGCAACGACCCCGGTCTGCCGTTGGTCTACCTCGGGCTGACGATGATGATCGTCGGCATCATATACGCCTTCTACGTGAAGCCGCGGCTGAAACGCAGCAAAGCAGCCAAGGAGAACGACTATGTGGAATAACTTCCTTCACGCAGGCATCCTGCTTCAGGCGACAACCATTGCCTACCTGGCGACCTTCCTGCTCTATCTCGCCAGTGTTTTCTTCCGGCACAAGGTGGTCAACTGGCTCTGCCTCCTCGGTCTGGGAACCGGGGTGGTGATAAACACGATATTCATGATCAACCGCTGGATCGAGGCCGGCCGCGCGCCGATCAAGAGTCGTTTCGAGGCGATGATTCTGCTCGCTTGGTGCATCGCGTTGACGGCGCTGATCGTCGAGCTGGCGCACAAGGTGCGCATCGTCAGCCTGCTCAGCTCGCTCACCGCCTTCGGCTCGCTGTTGCTGGCATTCGTGTGGTACGACTCGCTGATCGAGAACCTGCCGGCCGCCTTGCAGAGCTTCTGGTTCATCCCGCACGTTGTCGTCTATTTCCTCGGCTACGCCGCGGCGGCCGTGAGCTTCTTCTCCGCCGTGCTGACCCTCTTCTTCCCGCACCCGCGGCGGTTGCAGAAGAACAACCTGCTGGGGCAGGAGTACCTCGACTTCGACGGCTACACCTACCACCTGATTGTCTTCTCCTTCGTGATGCTGACGCTGGGGCTGGTGATGGGTGCGCTCTGGGCGAAGGACGCTTGGGGCACCTACTGGGCCTGGGATCCCAAGGAGAACTGGGCCCTGATCAGTTTCTTCGTCTACGGCCTCTACTTGCACTTCCGCAAGATCAAGGGCTGGAAAGGTAAGCCGGCAACATGGTTCGCAATCCTCGGCTTTGTGGCGATCATCATCACTTTCCTCGGCGTAAACTACCTGCCGACAGCCCAGGAGAGCGTGCACACGTATCTGGACTGAGTTGGTCCGTCGAGCGTAATCGAAAGGGGGCTCAAAGCCCCCTTTTGTTTATCTCCTACGAGGTGCGATTCTCGAATCCATTGCTGCCTTGCCGAAGTCCAGAAATCAGTGCAGGTAGCCGAGGTGGCGTAGCTGGTCCCGCGCTTCCTGGCTGAGCTCCGCCTCCTTTTTCTGGGCGGCGGCCTCACCGGTCAGGATCAGCCAGCCGCGCTGGCGCAGGGCGGCCGCCAAGGCCGGGTAGCGTGAAATGATGTTGTGCTTTTCGCGCGGGTCGGCATCGAGGTCGTAGAAATACTCCTCGAAGACTCTCTGGATGTACTTGAAGCGCCGGTCGTGGAAGGAGAAGACCGGGTTGCTGCTGTCGCTACGGCTGTAATAGAAATCCACCGGCTTCTGTTCCTGACCCGTGAACAGCGGTGCGAGGCTGCGGCCGTCGAAGATCACGTCCTGTACCTCGAGCCCGAACAGCTCGGCCAGGGTCGGGAAGAAGTCCAAATTGCCAACAAGTTGCGCCACGCTGCCCGGCGGCGCGTCGGGGGTTTTCACCAGCAGCGGGATCCTGATCATCTCGTCATACACTGTGGGGCCGTGACCGAAATAGCCGTGCTCCATGAAAGCCTCGCCGTGGTCGGCGGTGAGGATGATCAGCGTGTCGTCGTAGAGGTCGTATTTACGCAGCCATTCCATTATGCGGCCGGCCAGGTGGTCGGCATAGATGACGTTGTTGGCATAAATGCCGCGCTGGTATTGGATGCCGGGGTCGTCGTCGGTGATGCGGCCGTCGCCGTAGAGCTCATAGATCTTCCACTTGGGCAGCACCCCGGGGCCCGGCTTGTCGGGGTAGCGTGAGTTGAACGGCGGCGGCGGGTGGTAAGGCTCGTGGGGCGGCGCGAGGTGGATGTAGAGGAAGGAGTTCTTACCGGCCTCCGCGGCCATCCTGATTCCTTCCTCGAGCTTTTCCTCGTCCATCGTTGAGCGGTTCTGATCCCAGTACTCCTGCCGGCTCAGATCAACCACGTCCTCGAAGCCGCGGCTGAAGCCGTGCTCGTCGGAGATGTATGGATGGCCGGTGATTGCAATCGAGTAGAATCCGTTGCGCCGGAACACATCCGGCATTGTCTCCAGTTCTTTGCTGAAGAACTGCCTGTAGACGCGGATGCCGTGGTTCTCGGGTAGCAGGCCGGTGAAAAGCGACGAGGTCGAGGCCAGCGTGTAGGGCGCTATTGAGATGGCGTTATCGAAACGGATTGCTTCTTTGGAGAACTCGTCGATGGCCGGTGTCAGCCCTCGATCGTCGCCGTAGCAGCCGACGTTGTCGGGCCGCAGAGCGTCGAGGATGATGATGGCGACGTGCTTCACACGCCCGGCCAGTCGGATCGGCTCGCGCGGAGGAGACTGGTGCTCCGCGTCGCTCTTGGATGGTGTACGGAGTTGAAGCAGGGCCCACGTTACACGCTCGTTGGCCGGCCTCGAGGGCGTAGTGACGAAAAAGCGGAACTCGGTGGTCTTGCCCGAGAAGCCGTCCAGAGGGATGTCGGCTTCGAACGGCCGCGCTTTGGTGCCCTTGCCGACCTCGACGCTCTCTTGCCAGATCTGCCGCCACTCGGGCTGCTCGTCGGTGCGGGCCAGCACGGCGACGTCCACGGCGGCATCGCGGCCCATCGCGGCCTTGGCGGTCCCCTTGAGGCGGAGCCTGGCGCCTTCACCGATGTCGAAAGCGTAAGAGAAAAAGCTGTTGGCCTTCTGATTGTAGTAACGCCCGTCGGCCATCGACCTGAAAGTCAAAGTGCCGTCGTCGGAGCGGTTTGTCCAGGGCTTGCGCGAGGTGCCGAGGTAGATCCTGAAACCGTGTAGATAACCGGCCACACCCTGGTAAGGGTTTTTCTCGTGCGCCTGCCCGTCGGTGAGATAAGCGCGATTCTCGGTGAATTCGGCGAACCGCAGGACCAGGCTGTTCACGCCGACCTTCTGGGCCGAGGTCGGGATGTGGATCAGCTTTGTCTGCTCCGCGCCGGCATCGACCTCCACGGCCTCGAGCGGCTGCCCGTCGGCAATGACCTCGATGGTCTGTTTTCCGAGGCTGCCGTATTTGCCGTCCAGCCCGATTGTGAATTCGAGCCAGCGATCGGCGGGTTTGACCACGTTGTAGCGCAGGATCGTCTCACGCTCGACGGCGGCGGTCAGGCGGGGCGAGCCCTCTTCATCCGATAATTTATAGGGTGTCGCCCAACCCCCCGCCAGGCAGAAATATCGGTGGTCGTCGTTCTCGAGATCTATCTCTCCGGTTTCCTCCACCTGGCGTGCGACGCTCTGCAGCGCTATCAGGTTGAGAACGACATCCTTCTCGCCCGCGGATTCAGGTCCGGAGCAGGAGGCCAAAGCCAGCAGCATCAATGCCGGCAGAATTAACAAATATCTCTGGTGCATGCTTTTTCCTTTCCGGTTAACCCGACGATGGAGTGCCCAATTCTAGCACCGTGTATTCTCAAAACAAGGCCGCCTGCTTAGTCTCGCTACGTGAGCATGTCTTTCCTGATCAGGGAAATCGGGATCGCTCCATAGTCCAGCAGCGCATCGTGAAAACGCTTGAGATCAAAGCTCTCGCCCTCGCGGGTCATTATTTCATTGCGCATGCTCATTATCTCAAGCTTGCCGATCAGGTAGCTCATCGGCTGAGTAGGTGACATTGTGTAGCGCCTGACCTCGACTTCTGCATTGGCGCGCTCGAGCTTCGCAGTCCCCACCAACATTTCGACCGCTTCGTCGAATCCCATGCCGAAGCAGTGGAGGCCGACGTCGACCACGACCCTACAAGCGCGCCATAGCTGGTCCTTGAGGCGCAGTAACACGCTGCGCGGATCGCTGACGAATCCCTGCTCCTCCATCATCTCTTCACAGTAGAGCGCCCAGCCCTCGACATAAACCGTGGTCATCAGCTGGCGCCTAACCGCCGACTCGATTGCGTTGGCGCGGCAGAACTGCAGGTGGTGACCCGGATAGCCCTCGTGCAGGGCGGTGATCGGAATACCCCAGTTGCTGTGGCCGCGGAGTTGATCCAGCCGCCGGGGTCCGTCTTCCTCGTCGACCGGCGTCACCCAGAAGAATCCCTCCTGCCGCTCCTCGAACGCCGCAGGCGGCACGTAGGCGGCATAGGGAATAGTGGCGCGCTCGAAGCCGGGCGTTTCCACTACCTGCAACTCCTGGCCTGCGGGGATACTCACCAAATCTCTTTCCTCGACGAATTCCCGCGCTCGCTCCATCTCGCGGCGGTAAGCATCAAGTATCGCGTCGGCCGCCGGGTGGTCGTCCTTTAGGCTCTCGACGATCTCGGACCACGGCTTATCCTTGTCGATTTTCGCCGCGGTCTTTTCGAGCAGGCGTTGCGTCTCCGAAATCATCTCCTCGCCGATTTGGCGGAGTTGTACGGCGTCGTACGGGAGGCCGTGTTTGCGCTCTAGCAGATAGTCGAAAGCCTCGCGCCCGATGGCGAAATTGCCGTTGCTGCGCGCCAACAGCTCGCTCTCGATGAAGGAGGTAAAACTCATGAGCGAGTCGAGCGCATCGGCAGCCGCCGCTTTGATTTCCTTTTCGAGCGAGGGAACCTGCGCGGCCAACTGCGGGATCATGCCGCCGTAGAAAGCTTCTCCGCCCCGGGCGGTCTTGATGCCCGTCTCGGTCCAGACACGCGGGATGTCGGAGCCGCCGTGCAGGTTTTCGACGCCTTCGCGCAGGTAGCGCCGGGTGTCGCCGAGGCGATCGCGGATCGATACCAACCGTTCCTCCAGCGGAGCGAATTGCCGCATCGCCAGCAGGTAGACGCCGAAGAGCGCGTTTGAGGGGTAGATATCGGCGCGCCGCTCCGCGAGCCTGAACTCATCGTCGGATCGCAGGGAGATTTCCAACTCGGCTTCGAGCAGCTTGAGGTCGATTCGGCGCGGCCTGTCGAGCTCGCCCTGCCGCCGGCGAAACTCCTCCAGCGAATTGAGCAATCCCTTGCGCTGCTCATGGTAATCGGCGCGCCGGGCGGTGTTGGCGCGCGGCAAGACACCGTCGTAAGCGTGGACTCCCAGATAGGTGGCCTCGACCGGATCCTCCTCCCAAAGGCCGTTGAGGATCTGGGAAACGAGATCGTCGAATCTTGTTCTCATTGCTCTGCCTCTGTCTCCGGGCGTAAATCCCTGTTTTCATCCGGAAGTGCGTAGAGAATTATTCCGTTATCCTGGAATTTGCGCTCCAGCCGCAAATTGAGAGTCTCGATCTGCTCACTGTTCAGTTGCGTGGCGCCGCCCGCCGTCGAGTTCACGAGAAGGTGCGAATAATCCCTCCGCCGCAGCCACTTGAGCGCGTTTTCGGTGTCTCCATCCTCCGACAGGAGGGGGGCTATCGAGCCCAGCTCGGACTGGCCGGCGAGCGTCATTTCCCTCTCGATATAGAGCAAACCGAGTTTGCCGAGACCCAGTATCCGGGCGTCGCCGGGCAGCGTGGCGTTGATGTAGCCCGCCGTGGGGTAGTAGTCGACGCCGCGATGCAGAAATTCCTCAGACGATTCCAACCCGAGCAGCATTCTATGCGGGCTGGAGTAGACGGTTTCGACCATCGCTGTCGCATGGAATATCTGCCAGCCGATGAGGAAATAGAGCATGCCGATGGCAAAGGGCTTGCGCCAACCCGTTTCGAGGAAACGGTGGGCCGATAAGGCCGCCGGGACGGCCAGCAGCATCAGCCCCGCCAGGCGGAAGGCCAGATCGAGACCGAAGATCTCGCCGAAGCCGAGGAATGCCAGGCCCGTGGCCACTGCGAGGCCGCTGGCGGGATTCTTGCGATAGGTTATGAAAAAGAAGGGCACGAAGACGAGGAAGATCGGGCCGATCACTTCCCAGGGCGGCAGCGCCGGCGTCGGGAAAGAAATTTTGATCGGCAACAGCAACATCTGCAGGTGACCCGCGACAATCGGGGGGCGGTCCATAGCCATCAACGGCTCGGCCCAGGTCATAGCCGATCCGAAGAGGTAGGAGCAGATCGCCGGCCAGGGAAACAGCGCTACAATTGCTGCGACCGCGGCGAGTAGCAGGTTAAAGATGTATTCGATTGCCCGCTTGCGGATAACGGCCCAGATAAATGCGGCGGCGATCAACGGCGGCAGAAAAAGCAGGCCGGTCGCCGAGACCCCCAGGCTGAGGCCGATGAAGATGCCTCCCAGCACCGACCAGCGCTTGCGTTTCTCGTCGTACCAGCGGAGCGTGCAGAAGAAGGCGCAGAACTGGAATAGCGCCAGGGCCAGCCCTGAATGCGGAGCGAGTATGGAGAAGGCGAAGAGCGGCAGGCTGGTGGCCGTCAGCAGCGCCGAGCGCGCCGTCAGCGGGCCGCAATAGCGCTTGGCGAAAGCGTAGATGGCGCCGACGGCGAGCCCTCCCAGCAAACCGCTGATCAGGGTCACCAAGTGGGGGGAGCGCAGGGCAAGTGCCATCGCCCACAGTCCGCCCGGAATCGAGATCGACTCGGGCGTGGTCTCCGGCCCGAAACCGATGCCGCTTTTGAGCACCCACTGCGAGGCCGTGCCGACGGTGCCGGCCAGGCTTCCTTCGAACACCGGCGGCAGGAAACAGAAGTTGGCCAGGGCAATCATCCAGATGGCGATCACGATGTACTGCATCCAGGAGATCGGGTCCGGCGCCTCGTCGCCGAGGTCCTCGGGGCCGAAGAGATAGGCGGGCGGCGTCACCAGTCCGATAATGCGGTAGAAGCCGGCCGCGATGGCGATGATCAGTCCCACACCGATGGTCCACCACGTCAGCAGTCCCAGCAGCCCGACGACGGTGGTCAGGAAGGCCAGGCCCGCCAGGCCCAACGCCGTGGCGAGGACGAAATCCTCCGCGGGGAGCAGCACATCGTCTAGCTGGAGTTGCTGCGTGGCGAAACTTCCGATCGAATAGGCCGCAGCGATGATCAAGGCCAGCAGCAGGAGATCGGGAAAGAGAGCGATAAGCGCAACCGGCCTGCTGACGAAGAAAGCCGCCGCCAGCAGCAGGAACCAAATCACCAGCAGCACGAAAATGATGTTGTGAAATGCCGGCGACGGTTTTTTCATTTCCTCTCGCTCCCTCCCATTTCAGCCTACGACATTATAGAAGCGCGTGCGGAATTTTGCCCCAAGGCTCTCCGCCAGCCGCCGGACCGCTTCCGGGTCCCGCCCCGGCAGCTCGACCGCAGAGGCCGTGGTCTCGAAACCGAGTTCGACTGAGCGGCGGATAAACCGCTTCACCGCCTCGAAAGCCTCTTCGCCATGGTCAGGCCGACAGAGCCGGACATACTCTCCGGCGTCGGCGGCGTTGAGGCTGACCGAGATGCCGTCGACCAGCCCTACCAACTCCGGCAGGATGTCGCGGCCGTGAATCAACTCGCCGTGGCCGTTGGTGTTCAGCCTGATCGCGGCGCCCTGAGCTTTCAGTTCTCGAGCCGTCTCCTTGAGCGTTTCGAGGCGGATGGTCGGCTCGCCGTAGCCGCAGAAAACGATCTGACGATAGCGTTTCGGATCTCCTACCGCGGTTATCAGCTCCGCCGCCTCCGGCTCGCGCCCCAGGCCGAGGTGGTAACCGCTGACGGTGGCTCCGTGAGTGCGGTCGCAGAAGGAGCAGTTGCAGGTGCAGCGGTTGGTGAGGTTGAGGTAGAGGTTTCCCCTGATCTCGTAGGTCAGAATGTCGTGCCGTTGCCGGTCGGGCTCTCTCAGGGAGAAGAGCGTCTCGAAGTTGTAGGTCAGGATCCTGTCGAGATCCGCCGTCGTGATGTTTTTAAGCTCCGCCACTTTTTCGGCGGTGTGGACCACGAACGCAGGCTCGTTGCGCCTGCCCCGTTCGGGCACCGGGGCGAGGTAGGGGCAATCGGTCTCGACCAGTAGTTTGCGGTAGGGCAGCCGCCGCACCGCGTCGTGCAGTTCCTCCGCCTTGGGAAAAGTGACGACGCCTGGTATTGAGAGCATCAGGCCGCGCTCGATGCACTGCATCGCGAAGTCGTAGCCGCCCGTGAAGCAGTGCATGATCCCTTTGATTTTTCCGGGGCGCTCCTCTTCGAGGATGCTGAAGAATCGTTCGCGCGCCAACGGCGGACCGTCCTTCGGGTCGCGCAGATGGAAGATGAGGGGCTTGTCGAGCTCGAGGGCCGTGCGCAGGAAGTGCCGGAAAATCTTTTCCTGTTGCTCCCGCGGGCTGTTGTCGTAGTAAAAATCGAGTCCTGTCTCGCCGATGCCGATCATTTTCGAGTGGCTGTAGAATTCCCTCAAAGAGGAGAGGGTGTGATCATCGGCCGAGGCGGCGTCGTGGGGATGGACCGCGGCCGCCGCGTAGATGAAGTCGAAACGCTCGGCCAACTCGAGCGCCTTCTCTGCGCTCTGCGGGTCGGTCCCGATAGTCAGCAGATAGCGAAGGCCGGCCTCCGCGGCCTTGCTGATCACTTCATCCCGATCTTCGTCGAAAGCGGGGTCGTCGAGATGGCAATGGGAGTCGAGGAACATAGGCTCTAAGCCGGGGTATGAAGTCGCACGCCGTTCAGGTTATCGGCGTCCCGGGCGGGACTTCCTTGTCGAAGGTGGCCAGGATCGGCTTGCCGTCGAGGTTGGCGGCGAGCAGCATGCCGTTGCTCTCAACGCCGCGGATCTTGGCGGGCTGCAGGTTGGCGACCACCATTATGTTCTTGCCCACCATTTCCTCGGGTGTGTAGTCCTGTGCGATACCGGCGACGATCTGGCGTTGCTCGCTGCCGAGGTCGATCTGCATCTGCATCAGCTTGTCGGTGCCCTCGACCCGCTCGGCGGTGAGCACGCGGGCCGCGCGCAACTCGATATCCTGGAATTCCTTGAATGAGATCATGTCCTTAGCCATCTTACCCTCCTGAGTATCTTTCAGTCGCTTTCGTTCCGCTCCATAAAAGCGCGCATCGCGATCTCGCGGACTTCCTTGAGCGGCCTGCCGCTCACGGCGGCAGTGCGGCGCAGGTCATCGAATTCCGGCATAACGTTGACGATGCCGCCGCCGCGTCGCGCCACCTTGAATCCGATCTCACCGAGCGGGGTGTCGACCTTCACCACCTCCCGCTCCAGTTCCTCGCGCGCCGCGCGGTAATAACGGTAGCCGATGGTGGTAGTCTCGCGGAAGATCAGCTCGGCAACAGCCGGCCGGCTGGCAGGCTTGCAGATTACAGTCAGCAGCGAGCCGGGCCGGTTCTTCTTCATCTGAACGGGGGTCAGATACCAATCCAGCGCTCCGGCGGCGGGCAGGAGATCGTGGAGATGGCCGAAGAGCTGGGGATTCATGTCGTCGATCTCGGCCTCGATCACCACCACCTCGCTCGGCTCGGAGTCCTCAGTTTCGCCGAGGAAGACGCGCAGCAGGTTGGGCATGCTCTCCACCGAGCGGTTGCCCGCGCCGTAGCCGATGCGTTTCACCCTCATGGCCGGCATGTTCCCGAAACCGCTGCAAATGGTGGTGAGGATGGCCGCGCCGGTGGGTGTCGACCATTCTCCCTCCAGCTCGCCCGCGTAGATGGGCACGTCGCGCAGCAGCAGGGCGGTTGCCGGGGCGGGGATCGGGTAATCGCCGTGGGCGCAGCGGACGGTGCCGAAGCCGGTGCGCACCGGCGAGGAGATGATCGACTCTGCCCCGATCAGATCGACAGCGACGGCCGCGCCGACGATGTCGACAATGGCGTCAAGCGCGCCGACTTCGTGAAAATGGATCTCCTCGACGCCGACGCCGTGGATCTCCGCCTCCGTCTCCCCGAGGCGCGTGAAAATGCGCTTCGCGAGTTGCCGGGCGTTGTCGCTGATGCCGCTGCCGTCGATGATGCCGATTATCTTGCTCAGCCCGCGGTGATGGTGGTCCTCGTCGGTCGCGACGATCGCCCGCGTGGCCTCGATGCCGTTTTTGTTTGCCTGCTCGAACGAGAGCCTGAAGCCTTCTACCGGCAGGGTATTCAGAGCGGCGAGGAGCGCGTCGCGGTCGGCCCCGAGGTCGACCAGCGCACCGAGAGCCATGTCCCCGCTGATGCCGGCGAAGCAGTCGAAATAGAGAGTTCTCAACGCGAAAATCCTTTCGTACAGGTGGGGATGAGGCTACCACAGCGCGGAACGGCTATCAATTGTTGACTCCATCAAAGCTGCTTCCTACAATTCTTTCATCTGGCGGAAGTTATGGGATCCGGAACTATACTATTTTCAATTCTCGCCTGGACGGGAGGAGTCGTCAGCACGGTACTGTGGGGCACCCTCTCGGTGATTGGCTCGCTGTTTTCCAAAACCGGCAGGTTCCAGCATTACTGCATGCGCACCTGGAGCCGTTGGTGTTGCATGAGCAGCCGCACGAGGGTGGTGGTTGAGGGGGCCGAGAACGCCTTGCGCGACGGCCCGCAGATGTTCGCCGCCAACCACCAGGCGATCTACGACATCCTCATTCTGGGCGGCTGGATCCCCGTGCAGTTCCGCTGGATCGCCCGCAAGGAGTGGTTCCGCACGCCGTTCATGGGATGGCACCTGAAGCGCTACGGCACTATCGCCGTCGACCGCAGCAACCCGCGCGCCTCGGCCAAGAGCCTGCTCGAGGCGGCCGACAGGATCCGCTCCGGCACCACCATCCTCTTCTTCCCCGAGGGCACCCGCCAGCCCGACGCACTGCTGCAGGAATTCAAGCCGGGCGGCTTCCTGCTGGCGATGAAGGCCGGCGTGCCGATTTTGCCGGTCAGTATCGTCGGCACCAAGGACATCATCCGCAAGAACTCCTGGCGCGTGCACAAGGGTAAGATCAAGCTGGTGATCGGCAAGCCGATCGACACGGCGAAGTACGGCAAGCGGGAACGGGAGAAGTTGATGAGCGATGTGCGCGATGCGATCGCCTCACCGCTGCCTGAGGAATACCTCGTCAATTACCGCAAGAGCAAGCAGGCCTGAGAGCCGGCCAAAGCCGACGGTTATGTCGGCGACATTGCCTGAACTCGGAATCCCGCCTTCGCGGCCGACCGATGCGGAAGTTGGTTTGCCGTCACTTCCTTCTTTCGCTGGATGATGGCGATGATCTTAGTCCGGCTTGGTTTCTAATCGGCCGCTAGCGGGTTTTCTCGCGGTCATGTGGATCGACACCTGCAGCAGCGGGGCGGACGAAGCAGCGAGCGGTGTTAGGCACTGCGGCAGACGGTACTTCCGCAGTTTGGCCTTGATCTCTTCGGCAGAATGCCGAGGGAAGATCAGCGTCGGGATCAAACCGGCCTTCCTGCAAAGCCTGATCCACTTCGAGCGAGGTAGCAGCCGTTCGTTGACGCCGACCTTGCGTTGCCCGCGACCGAAACCGATGCCGAATCCGAAGAGGGCGAAGCGGAACCAGGAGGGCATCGGCTCGCAGCAGAGAAAGAAGGTACCGCCCGGTTTTAGAACCCTTGCCGCCTCGCCGAATAATATTCCCAGATCCCAAGAGTGGTGGGCCGCCGCCGTGATCCACACGGAATCGATGCTCTCATCCAGGACCGGGATTCGATTCATATCGGCTTTGATGCGAAACAGATTGCCGTCGCTTGGGCGCGGTGCGAAGCGGAGATGATTCGTGATGTCCGTGGCGATGACCTTGCAGCCGCGATCGAGGAAAAGGCCGCTGGCCCAGCAATGGTCGGCACCGAGCTCCAGCACGACACTTTCCTCCTCAGGATCGTGGCGGTTCAGCAGCTCGACTAAGTGCCTGCGCGCATCCCGGATGTGAACAATACAGGAGAACGCCTTGGCTTCCTCGCCGGAAAGTTCCACCTGTTCATCCCGGTCAATCGCCCGCAACAACTCCGCCAGCCGGTTGTTGTAAGTGGGATCGTCGGAATCGGTTCGAGCCACGGCCTCCTGTTCGCGTCGCACGATGGGATGCGGATCGAGGAGGAAATCGAGCACGCCATCCTTCTCATGGATACGACAGCCACATGCCGTGCAAACGACGTCGGCGCCGTCCGTGCTGATACCTCCTCTATGGCAGCGAGGGCAGGCAAGAATCTCCAGTACCCAGTCGGAATCCATACAAGTCCTGAACTATCGTGCGATGAACGCTTTAGTAAGTTGGAGACTACTGCAATGTCAGGCTGCCTGCAAGGCAGTGCGCAGCGGAAATGTCTGGGCGGGACACTCTCCGTCGGGCACGCTTCTCAGTGGCATCTTCTTCCAGAGTATTCCGCCATCGCGCCTTTCCGAGAGGCCATTGGCCGTCCGCGCGTTCCAGAGGAAAATCTCGGGCGATGCCGCTGCATCCGATGCCGCCCGGGATTAATTCCGACCAGGATACCCAACCCCTTGCCGGTGATTTCTCAGGAAGCAACCTTTCTCTGCTATAATCTGCTTCAATCACTTATACATCCCTAATGGCGAGGGGAATTCAATGAGCTTGGAAGAGAAATTCGGAGAACTGGAGCGCCGCGACGCGGAGGCCCTGAAGGCCGGCGGGGAGGAGCGGATCAAGCGCCAGCACGACGCCGGCAAGATGACGGCGCGCGAGCGGGTCGAGTACCTGCTCGATCCGGGCAGCTTCAACGAGATCGACCGCTACGTCACCCACCGCAGCACCGACTTCGGCATGGAGAAGAAGAAGTACCCCGGCGACGGCGTGATCACCGGCTACGGCCGGATCAACGGGCGGCGGGTCTACTTCTTCGCTCAGGACTTCACCGTCTTCGGCGGCTCGCTGAGCGAGGCCTACGCCGAGAAGATCTGCAAGGTGATGGACCTGGCGATGAAGATGGGGGTGCCGATCATCGGCCTCAACGACTCCGGCGGCGCCCGCATTCAGGAGGGGGTGGTGAGCCTGGCGGGCTATGCCGATATCTTCCTGCGCAACACGGTTGCCAGCGGCGTGGTGCCGCAAATCAGCGCAATCATGGGCCCCTGCGCCGGGGGCGCCGTATACAGCCCGGCGATCACCGACTTCATCTTCATGGTGCAGAACACGTCGTATATGTTCATCACCGGCCCCGACGTGATCAAAACGGTGACCCACGAGGAGGTGACCAAGGAACAGCTCGGCGGCGCGATGACCCACAACTCCACCTCCGGCGTCGCCCACTTCGCCTACTCCGACGACCAGCAATGTCTCGACGGCATCCGTGAGCTGATGTCTTTCATCCCCGACAACAACCGCGAGGATCCGCCGTTCAAGGCAAGCGAGGACCCGACCGACCGCATCGAGCCCGCGCTCGACGAGGCCGTGCCGGAAAATCCCAACCAGCCCTACGACATAAAGAACATCGTCACCATGGTGGTCGACGACGGCTATTTCTTCGAGGTCCACCAGCACTGGGGGCGCAACCTCGTGGTCGGCTTCGCCAGGCTCGGCGGCCACAGCGTCGGCATCGTCGCCAACCAGCCGGACCACCTCGCCGGCGTGCTCGACATCGACGCCTCGATCAAAGGGGCGCGCTTCGTGCGCTTCTGCGACGCCTTCAACATCCCGCTGATCACCTTCGAGGACGTGCCGGGTTTCCTCCCCGGAGTGAACCAGGAGTTCGGCGGCATCATCCGCCACGGCGCCAAGCTGCTCTACGCTTTCGCCGAGGCGACGGTGCCCAAGATCACCCTGATCACCCGCAAGAGCTACGGCGGGGCTTACTGCGTCATGGCCTCAAAGCAGATCCGCACCGACGTGAACTTCGCCTATCCGACCTCCGAGATCGCGGTGATGGGATCGCGCGGGGCGGTGAACATCCTCATGCGTAACGAGATCGCGCAGGCTGAGGACAAGGAGGCGTTCATCGAGGAGCGCGTGGCGGAGTTCCGCGACAAGTTTGCCAACCCCTACATCGCGGCCGAGCGCGGCTACATCGACGAGGTGATTTTGCCGCGCGAGACCAGGCCCAAGCTGATCGCCGCACTGGAGATGATCGAGAGCAAGGTCGATTCCAACCCGCCGCGCAAACACGGCAACATCCCGCTCTGAGCGGATGGCGGCTTGTCGCATACAGTCGCTCCCGCGCATTCGACGTCGGAACGCGGGGGGGGGGCGAAATAGTCTCCCGGATGTCCCTGTTACTTGTGTAATGTCAGCTACTTCACCTTCGAGTCCATTGTGCTAGATTTTGTACAAAGGGGTCGGCAAGTGTCCATTGCTCGCAAGATAACCAGTTGGAGCCTTCTGCTGCTGGCGCTCCTCATCGTCGCCGAGGCGGCGTCCGTCTTCACGATCGTGCTCTGGCCGGAAAGCGACGCAGGCAAATGGCTGGCCCGCAACGACCC
>DATKUA010000063.1:0-8911 GCA_035530855.1 Acidobacteriota bacterium
CGGCGTTCTTGCCCTTCACCACAGGCTTGGGGCCCGGACGCGGCAGGTCGGCCGCAAGGACATCCTCAGATGCCTGTTCCGCGGCGGCGGCTGGATTTGCAATGGAGCCGAGGCCGGCGGCCCCCCCGGCCATAAGCGAGTACTTAAGGAATTCACGGCGTTTCATACTTCCCCCCATCGATTAGAGGCTGTGCCGGGCGATCCCGTTACGGGGTGAAGTCTCAGCGGGCGATGTCCAGGAACGGGCTGCTTCCGGATTTAGACAATTGAATATTCGGGCGTTGATTTTCTTCGATGCATTCCCGGCTATGATAAACCATTCGTTTCGGCCGTGACAGACGCCGTTGCGCAAATCCTCCATGGTTTACGGAAGGGTGGATTGTCCTCTGTCGAGGTCGACGCGTGTCCCCAAGCCATCATTCCTGCGGCTCAGTACTTATCATTCTCGTTTGGGGCTTTTCAAAGCCGCTTAATGAATAAATCAGCAATATCAAGGAGTTTCGACTGCCGAGGACTGAAAGGAATCGTCCGACGGCATCTCCGGCACGGCCTTTGCTACAAGGCTATTGGGGCAAAGAACAGGGGTAGATGGGATGAAAATATTGCGAGCCCTGCTGCTTATTCTGCTGATGCTGGTTTCCGTTACGGTGTTCTTTTTCTTCCTGACCGCTGCCGGCGAATCGGCCTCTACCGGCGAAGACCGCGACCTGGACTTTAGCGCATACACCGGTGTTTCAACCGATTACGAACAGACTTTTTAGGTTGTGTTTGCCGCACCGGTTTACTCGCTGGAATTCAACTTAATGTAGTTTGCAGGTACTGGAGACCGACGCCAAGAACCAGAAATTGAAGGAAAATCTCGATCAAATGATGAAGGTACTGGCTGGAAGCACTGAAGGCGTACAGATCATTTAATCTTACAGATGCTCCACACGTCTGATCTTCCATTGCTGCTGGAGGTATTCGGCGGCGAGGCGGCGGTGGTCCTGCTCCGCCGACTCCGGATCGCCGAGCAGGCAGGTCTTGACTGCAGCGTAGATCTCGGGATTGAGCGATTCCTCGACCTTCTCTGAGCGCAGCATTTCCAGGTAGGATTCCTCGAAGCGATGCCAGTTGTGGTCGCGGCGGAACTGCTCGCGGATCTCGCGCGAGGGCACGAGGGGCTCTTCGCGGCGGTACTCGATCCCCGCAACTTCCTTCAGCAGAAACGCGATGTCGCGCTCGCGCGTGAAGCCAGGGCCCGATTCGGCGGCGTAGGCCCTCACGTCAGCGACCAATTGCACGCCGGCGTCGACCAGCAGTTGCATCAGGTTTTGGAGCTTCTTCCTACCCATGCCGACGGTGTAAAGCACCGCCGCCGGCAGCATCTCCTGCTTTTCCGGCACTGCTCGATGAGGCCGGAGCCGTCTCTGCCTGAAAGGCTTTCCGCCACCAGTCTTCTTGTTGTCAAATGCCATGGCACTACTTCCGCGCTGCTATTCGTATCGTTGTCTGTCGCGCCTGCCTGTCGGAAGGATCGCTGCCTTCCGACTGTTTCCGGGTTTTCCACAATCCCCGGGCGTCAAGATAATACAGGATTCCGCCGTCAAGTGAAGACACTTTTTCATCTTCGTGACAGTACAATAATATGAAGATTGCTCTCAGTAAATTCCCGCGCGGGGACAACTGATTGCCGGCGGTCCACCGCATTCTTCCCTTTTCGTAACCTTCCAAACGAGGTCCACTTATGTCTTCCGATAGCTTCATCCCAGGTCCGATCTCCGAAATCAAGTTCAGAGACCGGTCCGGTCGTATGCCGAAGATCTTAGTCAGGAAAAAGAAGACGAAAGCAGGGCAGCCCGAGCGCTACGTGTTCGTCCTCGTCAACCTGGAAAACGTCGTTGCCGGCGACAGGATTCTGCTGCGCGCCGCGCCCGGCATCGAATTGTCCGCCAGGGGACCGGCCGCGCGCGCTGCAACCTACGGCCGGGCTGACATCCTTTACGTTTATGGGGAAGGGAACCTACGCATTGCAGTCTGCGGCAAGCCCCGCGCCGGCCTGACCGCCGTCGTTTCGCTGCCGCAGATTCTGCAGCCCCAAGGCGGGCTGCTGGGTCCGCTGATGCCCCACCTCGCTGTGCCGGAAAGCAAGAAGCGTCACCCCCTCGATGCCTACTTCCTGGCTCTCGACGGTCTGGTCGTCGCCGCAGATTGCAACTACATGTCGATCTGCCCGATCGCCTACTGGAACGACCTCGACATAGGCTCGCCGTTCACGCTGATTGACGGTAGGCGCGATTTGAGCGAGATCGATCCCCTCTTCGAAGGCGCCTTCCGCTGCCTGCTCTGGCGGGCAGCCCGCGCCGGAGTCGCCGTTCACCTTTACCCCTTCGAGTTCGTCAGCTTTAACCATCCCGGGATGTGGGCGCGCTCGCCGCTTTACGCCCCCAATAACATCCACGGTTGGATCGACGAGGCCGCGCCGCGGGGCTACAAGGGTTTCCATCGTATTCTCAAAGACTGCGAGCCGCAGGCGGCGCTCGAGATCCTCTGCGATTACTTCCGCCGTCTCTGCGGCATGATCGACACACGGCATCCGCACACCGTCGTCCCCGTGCTCGAGGGCCAAAGCCGCCGTGTCGACATCAACCTCAGCGCAAACCGTTTGGGCCGCCCCCTCGGCATCAACCAGAAATCGCTCTACCGGGACCACGCTTGGCCGGCGATGGAACAACACCTCACCAGCGACTCCGCCTGGCGGGGACTCCTGCGAGACGCCGCTTTAGTTTCCTGCCATTCCTGCGACTCCGGCGGCGTCACCGCCCGCATTCTCGCCCGCCTCAAGCCATTCGCGCTGGATCTGAACTTCTCCCTGCTCGCCTCCACCGACGGCACCGGCGCCGGCTGCGGAGAACTCAGCCGTTATCGACGCCCGCGCGGCACACGCCCCAACCTCGACGACCTGATCGAAATCTGGCGCGAAGGACGGGCAACTGCGGGTGATCGATTCCTCGGCCTCGAGATCAAGACCACCGACTGGGATGACGCGCAGGAAATTCTTGCTGCCGTCAGAGAGTGTATCAATGCCTGCTGATACTCGAATCCGGGGTGCTGATATTTCCGACTGCTCCCATCCAGGCTGAAAGGGAGAACAATGCTCCATTGAAATTGTCGGCAACAGGCGATTATCATGTTGCCCAATTTTCGCAAAACAGCAGACGGAGGGGCGTTATGAGAAAGATGCTGGCGTTTACAGCATTTCTTACTTTGGTGATAACACTCGCGTGCCAGCCGCAGACTGAAGAGGCCGAGGAGGTGGCTGCCATTGAACCGGCCGCCGAGGAGCAGGCCGTTGCCGAGGTGCTTGACGACTACATGAACGCCGTCGAGCTGGAGGACATGGATTACTACGCCTCTGTTGTCGATCAAAGCCTTGACAATGTCTTCATCGGCGCCGGCGCCGACGGCTACGTAACCGGTTGGGACGCGCTTGCCGCACTGATGGAAGCCCAGAACGAGGCATTCTCGGATACGAAGATCACCCAGTCCGACCTGAAGATTCACCTCCTACCCGACGGGAAAACGGCCTGGGCCACCAGCCTCTGGGACCTGGCGGCCACGGTCGGTGAGCAGCAAATTCAGCTGCCCGTCCGCTGCACCTGGATTCTGGAGAAGCGCGACGGCGAGTGGAAGATCGTCCACTTCCACAAGTCAGTTGGCATGCAGAAATAAAGAAGGACAGTAGTACCGCCACCAGCCCTCATGCAAGCACAGGGACATTCCTATTTCTGCGCTACCCAGCAATGAGGAGCGGAATAGAATGCACTAGCCCCTTCAGTGATTCAAAGCTAAAGCGAGTTGCTGCTGGTCAACCTTATTCTCTCGATCCTGCTATTGAAATCCCCCGCGGTATCGGACATCATTTCAGGTTCACGCACCGGAGAGGGAAGGATGGCTTTCGACAAGATCATCATCAAGGGCGCCGCGGAGCACAACCTTAAGCACATCGATCTTGAGATCCCGCGCGACAAGCTGGTGGTGATCACGGGTATCAGCGGCAGCGGCAAGAGCAGCCTTGCCTTCGACACGATCTACGCCGAGGGCCAACGCCGCTACGTCGAGAGCCTCAGCGCTTACGCGCGGCAGTTCCTCGAGCAGATGGAGAAGCCCGACGTCGAGAGCATCGAGGGGCTCAGCCCGGCGATCTCGATCGAGCAGAGGACCACCAGCCGCAACCCGCGCTCGACGGTCGGCACAGTCACGGAGATCTACGATTATCTCCGCCTGCTCTATGCGCGCGTCGGCAAACCTCATTGCCCCTCCTGCGGTAAGCCGCTCTCGCGCCAGACACCACAGCAGATCGTCGACCTTGCTCTCGCCCTGCCTGAGGGCGAGAAGATCCAGGTGCTCGCGCCCATCGCCCGTCGTAAGAAGGGTGAGTTCAAGCGCGAGCTGCAGGACCTCCGCCGCCAAGGCTTCGTGCGCGCACGCATCGACGGCGAGATCCTCTCCCTCGGCGACGACATCGAGCTCGATAAGCAGCACTGGCACGACATCGACGTCGTCGTCGACCGCCTTGTGATCAAGGAAGGCATTGGCAATCGCCTCACCGACTCCATCGAGACCGCGCTGCACCTCGCCGGCGGCCTGGTCACGATCAACCGCCCCGACGCGGGTGAGGACCGCATCTTCTCCGAAAAACTAGCGTGTTTCGACTGCGGCGTCTCCTTCCCCGAGCTCAGCCCGCGCGCCTTCTCGTTCAACTCGCCCCACGGCGCCTGCCCCGAGTGCGACGGACTCGGCTTCCGCATGGAATTCGACGAGGCGAAGATCATCCCCGATCCCTCACTCTCGATCATGGACGGCGCCCTCGCCGCCATGCCGCGCAGCCAGGGCTCCTACTTCTTCCAGATGTACGAGACGATGGGCAAACATTACGGCTTCGATCCCCACGTGCCGGCGCGCGAATTGCCCCGCGAGATGCTGGAGATCGTCCTCAACGGCAGCGCCGAGGCGATCCAGTGGGAACTGAGCGATAACGAGGGCTCCCGCAGCTACCACTTCAAGCGAAAATGGGAGGGGGTTGTCCCCTGGCTGATGCGCCGCTACAAGGAAACCGCGAGCGAGCACATCCACGCCGAGCTGGAGAGCTACATGACGGCCCAGACCTGCTCGACCTGCGGCGGCAAGCGCCTGCGCCCGGAGAGCCTGGCTGTCAAGATCGCCGATCGATCGATCACCGATATCACCTTCCTCAGCGTCAAGGACGCCGCAGCCCTGTTTACCGATATGCGACTCGGCGAGCGCGACAGCCTCATCGCCGACAAGGTGCTCAAGGAGATCCGAGACCGCCTGCGCTTCATGGCCGACGTCGGCCTCGACTACCTCTCGCTCGACCGTTCCGCAGCCACCCTTAGCGGCGGCGAGGGGCAGCGCATCCGCCTTGCCACCCAGATCGGCTCCTCGCTCATGGGTGTCATCTACGTCCTCGACGAGCCGAGCATCGGCCTGCACCAGCGCGACAACCGCCGCCTGCTCGACGCCCTCGAGCGCATGCGCGACCTCGGCAACACCGTCATCGTCGTTGAGCACGACGAGGAGACAATCCGCACCGCGGACTACGTCGTCGACCTGGGGCCGGGCGCGGGAGTCCACGGCGGCGAGGTTGTCTGCCAGGGCGGAGTCGATGACCTGGTAAAGTGCAAGAAATCGCTCACCGGGCAGTACCTCAGCGGCAAGAAGTCGATCCCGCTGCCGAAGCAACGGCGCGAGGGCAACGGCAAGTGGCTCGAGGTAGCCGGCGCGGCAATGCACAATCTCAAGCAGATCGACGTCCGTTTCCCTCTCGGTCGTTTCTCCTGCGTTTCGGGCGTCTCCGGCTCGGGCAAGAGCACCCTTGTCGTCGAGATCCTCTACAAGGCGCTCGCCCAGCGTCTGCACCGCGCCCTCGACAGTCCCGGTCCCCACTCCGAGATCCGCGGCCTCGAGTACATCGACAAGGTGATCGACATCGACCAGAGCCCCATCGGCCGCACACCGCGCTCCAACCCGGCCACCTACACCGGCCTCTTCACGCCCATCCGCGATCTGTTCAGCCAGGTGCCGGAGGCGCGCATGCGCGGCTACAAGCCGGGCCGCTTCAGCTTCAACGTCAAGGGCGGGCGTTGCGAGGCCTGCCAGGGCGACGGCGTCACCAAGATCGAGATGCATTTCCTGCCCGACGTATACGTCACATGCGACGTCTGCAAGAGCCGCCGCTACAACCGCGAGACGCTCGAGATCCTATATGGCGGCAAGTCGATCGCCGACGTGCTGGAGATGACCGTCGAGGAGGCGCTCGAGTTCTTCCGCAACGTTCCCACCTGCCGCGGCAAGCTCGAGACGCTGCACGCCGTCGGCCTCGGCTACATCGAACTGGGCCAGGCCGCCACCACCCTCAGCGGCGGCGAGGCCCAGCGCGTCAAGCTTTCCAAGGAGCTCTCAAAGCGCCAGACCGGCCGCACGCTCTACATCCTTGACGAGCCGACCACCGGCCTGCACTTCGACGACATCAACAAACTCCTTTCCGTCCTCCACGACCTTGCCGACCACGGCAACACAGTCATCGTCATCGAGCACAACCTCGATGTGATCAAGACCGCCGACTGGATCATCGACCTCGGCCCCGAAGGCGGCGACGAGGGCGGCTGCATCGTTGCCCAGGGCACGCCCGAGGAAGTCGCCGGCGTCGAGACATCCTACACCGGGCAGTTCCTCAAGCGTGTGCTTTCCTGAATCTTTCTTGACAATCTCTTCGTGTTGTCTTTCTTTCCGTGCCGTTTTTTGCTCGCTGCGTGTTTAATAATAGTAGGTAATTTTCATATTGAATTTGCATCACTGGTTGTCCGGGCCGGGCCCGGATTAAGAGTAGCTGTATCTAAATGGAGTGATCAGATGGTGAGGTTTAGAAAGCTTGTTTTTCTAGCCGGTCTGATGATGGTCCTCTCGACGGCGCTTTACGGCAACGATTGCTCGCGCAGCGACAGGGTTGGTGTCAAGTTCAAGAAGAATGTCGCCACGATTGAAATCGATTGGGGCAAGACCGCCAGCGATGAGGTGATCATGCCGGCGTGCAACATCAAGGACGACATGAATGTCGTCGTCAAGGTACTCGGATTCAACTTTGTCCACTTCGACCTAGAGGTCGATGTCTCCACCAAGACCATTGTCGCTTATCAGGTTTTGAACGATTTGTGGAAACAATTGCTGACCCTGCCTCCGGAGAGCATGTTTGGCGCAATCCGCGAATCATTGGAAAGAAAGAAAAAAATAAGAAGCTACACAAAAGACAAAGATAAGCAAAGAAAAATGGATGACGAAATAAGGAGCGCAGAAGATTTCCTGGCAAGAACAGGAGACTGGCGGGAGCTCATAAGGAGCGAAAACGAGTCATTAAGCAAGATGATGTCAGAGATATCGGCGGATAATCCTGTCTGGGTTGGCAGTGCCGCTATCGACAAGTATCTGACCGAGATTACAAAAAGAATAAACGATCTCGAAGCCAAGCGAGATAAGGTTTGGAAAGGCACGATAGACGTCGACACTATCGATGAGGCTTATAAGGCCCACCTCCTCTACGATCGTTATTTCGAGACACACAACAAGTTGATAGAAAAAATCAGATCTTTCGTGCGATCTGTGACTCTTTCCAAAGAGGGCAAGGTATTTCCGGTTGGCAAGAACAAGAGCGGCACGCTGGTCAACGTAGCGTTTGAGGCGAGTGCCGCCAAGCCTGGCGTGGTCAAAGAGGATGAACGTGAAATACAATACTTCGTCCATTCAAATCTTCCCCTCATCTTCCACGTCGGTATGATAGTTTCGGTGCTCGAGAAACTGGAATTCGAGAAGGTCGAGCAATTCATCAATGAAGGGATGTACGGCGATTACTATCAACTTGTTGAAGAGGGCAACTCCGACTTCGATTTCTCCGCCTTCCTGAGCTATGAATTTCACAAGAGCGATGACCTCAGATGGGGCGCATCGGTAACCTTCGGAACGGATTTGAAGGATCCCGGTGAAAACCTCTATTTCGGATTGTCGGGTAGATTCAGAAAGGTCCTCGTCACAGGTGGTGTAGCCTGGAATGAGGTGGTGCGAAAGGACGAAAAAGACAAGATTCCGGGTATCGACCTCTATAGGACCATAACTCAAGAGAGAGATGCCGGTTGGTTTATAGCGTTCTCCTTCACGTTGTTTTGATGCCGAAATAAGTGCTTTTTGGGGAAATGCTAAACGAACACACATCAGGGAGCTTGCCATGAGTAAGGGTAGTTTCGAAGGCCAGGTGAAGACGCGCTGGCTCAAGCACAAGGGCGACGATCGCAAGATGAAGCTGCTGGAGGACTTCGCCTACGTCGATCCCAAAGGCGTGAAATGGGTCGCGCCCAAGGGTAGCGTGGTCGACGGCGCCAGCATCCCGCAGATCTTCTGGTCGGTGCCCGTAGGCTCACCCTTCGTCGGGGATTACCGCCGCGCCAGCGTGCTGCACGACGTCGCCTGCGATCAGAAGAGCAAGCCGCACAAGCAGGTCCACCGCATGTTCTACAACGCGATGATCTGCGACGGCGTCGACCAGGTGAAGGCCATGACGATGTTCATGGCCGTCAGGATGTTTGGGCCGAAATGGGGGGTGCCCAAGCCGCGGGCGAGAGCGGTGAGGACTTTCTCGGCCGCCCCGGCGGGGATCAGCATCGACCAGCTCGAGAAAACGATGGACAAGCTCCTTAACGAGTGAAGCCAAGCCGTTTTGAGCAAAAAAAACCGCCAGTTTTCGCCTCTCGTGCGTTTAGTAGAGTAGATTAATCAATCTTCTCATTCAGGCGGTGGGCTCCTTCAGCACCTAACGTTCTATCGGCTTGGGCCGAAGGCTGGGGTTGGACGAAGGACTCTGAAG
>DATKUA010000064.1:0-5193 GCA_035530855.1 Acidobacteriota bacterium
GTGGCATGTTGTCCCAAGCAACTCCGGAAGCATCGCCAAGGCTAACCTGCGCCGCTTCGTTGAAGTTGGGGGCCTGGTTGTGCTCGGGACCGATTTTGCCGGCTACAATGCCGAATTCGACCTCGGCATGCCGATGCGCGAGATCAGGTGGATGCGCGAGGCGGGGATGACGCCGATGCAGATCATCGTCGCTGCAACCAGGCATGCCGCGCACCTCTGCAATCTCGGACATCAGATAGGGACACTGGAAAAGGGAAAGATCGCCGATATTCTCGTCGTCAGGGGTGATCCGCTCTCCGATCCGGAGGTGTTGGCCGATGTCAGGCTTGTAATGCGCGCGGGAGTGATCATCCGGGACGAATAAACAAGTTCCCTATATAATAATCAGGCACGAGAAAATGAACCTGTCGCCGAGAAATCCGTAAATCCGGGTGGGGGTAATTTCAAACACCGTTCTGGCGCGATGAGAAAAGTCTTCCTAATAGCCGGCAAAGAACTCCGAGCCTCGGTTCGCACCTTGCGCTTCGTGCTGGTGCTGGTGATCACCCTGTTGCTGTTCATCGGAGCGACGGTGCTGGGCACCAACCGTTATAATCTCACCAAGAATTCTTACGAACTGACGGTGCGCCAGCAAGCCGAGAGCTTCGCGGCCGTGAAATCCTACGAGCCGATGCTCGGCATCTTTCTCGCAGCTTACCGCCCCCCCAACCCGGGTACGCTGATCGCCACCGGAATCAACCAGCTGATCGGCGACACCTTCTACATCTACAACGTAAACAATCCGCCCGCACTGAAATCGCCGCTGATCCACAACTCGTTCTCGCGCCTGCACGGCGATTACGACATGCTGACGATCGTGGCGATCGTCATTAGTTTCCTCGCGTTATTACTCAGCTACGACGCCTTCCCGGGCGAGAAGCGCGACGGCACGGCTCAGCTGCTTTTCTCGGAACCCGTAGGGCGGGCCTCCATCGCCATCGGAAAGGCGCTCGGCCTGAGCCTGACTTTGTTCATTCCGATCATTGTGTCCTGCACCGCCTCGGCGCTGATAGCGGTGATCGCGATTCCCGGCGCCGGCGACGCAATCCTGGGCGGCATGGCCGCACTGCTGATCCTCGCGCTGCTCTATGCGGCGGTTTTTATCTCGCTTGGCGTCGCAATCTCCGCGCTCACCCATCGCCCCTTTCGCTCACTGACCGCTCTGTTAATAATCTGGATCGCGCTCGTCTACGTCGTGCCCGAGGCGATAACAGCGGCATCCACCTCAGCCCACCCGACGCCCACCGACGACGATTTCAGCAACCGCTACAGGGAGGTGACAATAAAGTATCTCGAGGGCTTCAGGAGCTTCCCGCAGGATCTCATTGAGCGCCGGGCGGCATGGTTCGAGCTGACAAAATGGTATCAAGGGCAGTTACGCATCGTCTGGCGCGACATCGCCAACAACCTCATAAGGCAGGAGGATTTCGCCTGGGCCTGGGGCTGGTTCACTCCCGTCATACCTTTGAAGCTCGCGGCGACCGGCTTCTGCGGCACGAATCCGGGCACTGAAGTCGGCTCGATGGATTCCGTCTGGGACGCGGTGGTGCGCTACGACGAATATCTCATGCAAAAGATAGTCGCGGATTCGGAGGAAGCGCGTCGCACCGGCGGTGGGATGCCGCGCTACGAGAGCGGTATACCGTGGAGCGAAATCCCCAAGGTGGAATTCAGGACGGACAGTGCCGCGCAGAGGTGGGGCGCCCTGGCGACCGGTTGCATCGTACTGCTTGCCTGGCTTGTGCTGTTCACCATGATTTCGATTCTTCTGGCCAGGAGGTACGACCCGCGATGAGATCCGGTCGGCAATTTTCGGCACTGCTGGCGAAGGAGATCCGCCGCCTGCTGTTCAATCCGCTGGTTCTGTCAATCACCGCGGTGATGCTTGTCGTGGTAGTGCTGGCCACGATCCGTTCCACCGGCGCCTACAAATGGAATCTGGAGCAATACAGCGCCCTACTGGCTCCGCAGGAAGAATCCCAGGTGGCCAACCTCGGCGCCAATGCCGCGGCCGAGCCCCGCCCGCTGCACATCCTGGCACGAGGCGTCAGCGAGATCATGTCCCGCCCGGTCGGCGCCATGCGGCAACTGGAAGCGGGCTTCAATATCAAGTACAGCGTCGGCCTCGAGCGGCGCCAGCGAGAGCTGATTTACGCTCTCGTGCCCGATGTCGATCCGATGATGGTGTTGCGCCTTCTGCTTTCGATACTGGCTTTGCTCTTTGCCTACAACCAGGTATGTGAAGAGCGACAGGTCGGCACACTGCGCCAGATGCTCGCCAATCCCCTCGCAAGGCGCAAGATTCTGACAGCCAAGATCGTCGCCGGGCTCGTTACGTTGGCCTTCGTGGTCGCGCTCAGCTTCCTGGTGATGATGGTGACTCTGTGGGCGATGGACGTTTCCGTCCCGACCGGCGATTTCTGGCGGCTGGGCGTCATGATGTCGGCCACCTGGATCTTAGGCGCCGCGTTCCTTGCCGTCGGCTTCGTGATCTCGGCATCGGTCGCGACAAGCGGCGTTTCCATTCTCATCTGCCTGGCCGTCTGGAGCCTGCTGGTCATCGTCGCTCCGGGTCTCACAGCCCAGATAGCCGAAGCGCTCTCCCCAGCCATGCCCGCCCAACAGGCTTACATGGAAAAGCTGGCGATCGAGCGCAACATGAAGGGCGGCGAGGTGCAGCGGGGCTCCGCCGAGCGACTGCGTGAGCTCAACCGCCGCGCCTTTGAAGCTATAAGCTCCGTCGACCAGGATTTCCTCAACCAGGTCAGGAGTCAGGAATCATTGGCGCAGATGCTGGGGCTGATCTCGCCCGCCACGGCCTACGAGTCGATAGTCACCACTTACGCCGGTACCGGCATCGCCGAGGAGCACGAGTTATTGCGCCAGCTCAATGCCCACTTCCGCATGATCTCCGATTACGACGACATCGAGCCGGTACTGATGCGGCGAACCACGCCGGACAAGCTGCCCGAGTTCTCCTACATGCCGCTCTCGGCCGGGGCGTTGATCGACGCCTCGGTGATCCAGTGGGGAGCGCTGGCGATCATGACTCTGCTGCTGTTCGGAATCGCCTACTATCTCTTCAACCGCTACGACGTCCGCTGAACGCACGGCGCATTCCGGGTACAAATCCCCCTCTGAGAAGCGGCTGGATTTTTCTCTGCGGCGGTAAGGCGGATCAGTGGGCCGCCTTGCGCCAGCGCGTGCCTTCTGGCGTGTCCTGCAGGATGATGCCGCGCTCGGCCAGCATGTCGCGGATGTGATCGGCCTGGGCGAAATCGCGGCGTGCGCGCGCCTCGATGCGCTGCTGGATCAGCTTCTCAATCTCCTCGTCCTCCAGCGCAGGCTGCTCGAAGTTGATCACGCCGAGAACCTGGTCGATTTCTTGTAGCAGTTCCAACGCCGCGGCGGCGTCTTTTGAATGCAGGTCGCCGTCGTCGGCCGCGCTGTTGAAATCACGCACCAGCATGAAAACCGCAGCCAGGGCTTCGGAGATGTTGAGATCGTCGTCCATCGCATCGATGAACTCTCCGCGGCAGCGCTGCACCGCCTCCTTGTGTGAGGTTTGCGAGCCCGGCGGGAAGCTCTCTTCCTGCAGGCGCAAGGCAAACTCATCGAACCTCGCCAGCGCTGATGCCGCCGCGCGCAGAGCGTCGAAGGAGAAATTGAGCAGGCGACGATAGTGGGTCGAGATCAGCAGGTAACGAATCGCGCGCGGGTCCTCACCTCGCTTGAACAGGTCGCGCAAGGTGAAGAAATTGCCCTCGCTGCGGCTCATCTTGCGCCCGTCGATGATCAGGTGCCGCGCGTGCAGCCAGTAGTGGACGAACGGCTTCCCCGTGGCGCCCTCGCTCTGGGCGATCTCGTTCTCGTGGTGCGGGAAGATCAGGTCGTCACCGCCGAGGTGGATGTCGAACGTCTTGCCGAGGTAGCGCATCGACATCGCCGAGCACTCGAGGTGCCAGCCGGGGCGGCCGCTGCCGAGCTCGGTGTCCCAGCAATGCTCGCCGGCCTTGCAGGCCTTCCAGAGAGCGAAGTCGCGCACGTCTTCCTTCTCGTAGCGGTCGGTGTCGAGCCTGGCGCCGGCCTTCAGGTCGACCTCCTGGAGCCTGGCAAGCCTGCCGTATTCCGGGAATGAGGAGATGCTGTAGTAGGTGGAGCCGTCCTGCTCGTAGGCATGCCCCCTGTCCTTGAGCGCCTTGACCAGCTCGACCATGTCCTCGATGTGCTCGGTGGCGCGGGGGTGCACGTCGGCCTTCTCGATATTGAGCGCGGCAAGATCCTCGAAGAAAATCTTGATGAAAGGCTCGGTCACCTCGCCGATGCTTATGCCCTTGTCCCGGGCAATCTCGATGATCCGGTCGTCGACGTCGGTGAGGTTCATGACGAAGGTGGTCTCGAATCCGCGGAAGCGGAGATAGCGCCGCAGCAGGTCGGCGAAGGCGAAGGCGCGGAAATTGCCGATGTGGGCGTAGCCGTAGACCGTCGGCCCGCAGGCATAGACCTTAGCTTTGCCTTCTTCCAGCGGTTCGAAAGGTTCTACTTGGCGCTCCAGGGTGTTGAAGAATCTCAGCGTCATCATTCGCCCTCAGGAAACCGTAGTTGCAGTATCAGCCGCGAATTGCCGTCCTCCAGGCTGACTCCCGTGATCGTCTCCCTTTCCTTGATAATACGTTCGGCCGTCCCCGCCGCCCGGCTGAGATCGCAACCTTCGCCGCAGGTCAGCTCGATGGAGCCCGTCTCACCGTCACGCTTGAGGACGCAGCGGACGGTGCTTTCGCCGTCGCTTTGCGCAAGCAGCGCAGGCGGCAGGTTGCCGCAGATGCCTTTGATAATCGCCCTGCTTTCCTCCTGTCCGATACCAATGTCCTGCAGGAGTCCGGCGGAGGCCGACTCAATTGCCGATCTGAATCGGCCGAATGCAGTTGTACCTATCTCAAAAACCAGCGGTGCCATCACCCAATCCTGACAAACCTTTACCCGGGACAACTATAATCCATTAACGTCCAACCTATCAATAAGAAGCGGCTGGCCGATTCGATCCCATATGCTATAATGCGCCACTTTTTGGGAGGGATAAGAGATGCAGTTAATCGTTGCATTGCTGGCCGCCGCCGCGCTCCAAGCGGGCGCGATCCAGATCGTGGACCACGA
>DATKUA010000065.1:0-4694 GCA_035530855.1 Acidobacteriota bacterium
GTGGTAGAGCCCGAACAGCACCCCGATGGCGACGTCGTCGATGTCCGCCTCCAGCGCCCTGTGCAGAGCGAACAAGCGCCACGCATACTGCCCCTTCAGCGTGTTCTGCGGGTGCAGCTTGCAGTAAGTGTCTTGGTGATAGGTTTCCTGGAACACCTGGTAGGTCCCGATACCGACTCGTTTAATCCTTTCATATTCTTCGACGAACAGGGGCGAGGCGTTGATGTTTACTCGGCGGATCTCACCGTATTTGTCGTGCGTGTCGTAAATCTTTTCAATAGTGCGGCTGATGAATTCCACGTCGCTGATGGGATGCTCGCCAAAGACAGTAATCAGACGCTTGTGGCCCTGATTGATCAGGACTCTCACTTCCGCCTCCAACTCCTGCATTGAGAGAGTCTTTTTCAGAACCTTGTCGTTTGAATGGCGAAATCCGCAATAGGCGCAATTGTTGACACACGGGCTCGAGATATACAGCGGTGCAAAAATCACTATGCGGTTGCCGTAGACGTTGCGCTTGATCCAGTTGGCTGTCTCGAAGATCGCCTCCAACAGTTCTTCGTCCTCTGTGTTTGCCAGGATCGCCACATCCTTCGGTGAGAGCAAAGATCCGCTCGAGGAGTTCTCTCGCGCTTTCTCAATCACCTCCAGAGTTTCGCGCTTAGTGGGTTTGGCATTATCTTCTAGGACCTGCCGGATCTTACGGTCATCGATAAAATTTTGATATTGGCTGGTTTCCTGCCATCGGATGATTTCAGCCAGGCGTTCGGCCCTCCATCTCTTTTCCACCTCAGAGAGCATTGCATATTCCTTTCACGCAGTTTCTTCGACGGAAAACTGTTAGGCTTCTGCCGTCGCAAACCGTTCCAGGATGCTGCCATCTGGACTTTTAAGACGGTCGGTGACTCGGCCGAGTCTGTTCAGCTGGCGATGTTTATCGAAACAAGACTATATAAACCTGATCCAATCGAACGATCAGGATCCGTGCGGTCCCTTGCTCGTGCTCTACATCCTATGTGTTTAATATAACACCGCCGAGACGTTATCCAAATCGGTATTGGACAATTTACCGCTGTTCCGTGTGCCGCGCCGCGTCGATGCGATTTAAGGATATTGTGATAATACAATATAATGCTTGATTAATACATCATATCGATGTATATTTAGGTTATGAAGACACGAAAGATTTACAACAGAATCCTGGTGCTTCGCAAGGAACGGGGCCTCTCCAGGCAGGAACTGGCCGATATCGTCGGCGTAAATTTCCAAACGATCGGCTATCTGGAGAGGGAAGAGTACAACCCGAGCCTGGATCTGGCGTTCCGCTTCAGCGACTGCTTCGACCTGACGGTCGAGGTGATCTTCTCGCCGGAGCCGATGAGACCGCTCAGTCAGGAACTTTATGGCCGGAGAGAGAAGGAGGGCGAGTGAAATGGGTATGACGAAGAGGCAGAGGCGGGTGGGAGTCTTAATTAATCACGCCGCTCTGCTTTTACTGCTTGTTGTTTGGTATGGAAGCCCTTTCGCGGGACTGTCGGAGGCATTGCGCATCGCCGGGGCTCTTGTGCCGTTGATAATCGTCGGCATCAGCTATTATGTGATTCACTTGGCCACCGGCCTATGGGCGCTTGTGCACGCCCGCCCGGCCGACCTGGACGAAAGGCAGATCGGGATTACACTGCTCGCCGCCAGGTTCTCCTATGCAGTGTTCAGCGTGCTCTGCCTGCTGGCGTTGTTCGGCGCGGCGGTGGCCGGCAACCACGGCATCATCCTCTTCGATGCGATCCTGCCTGCCTGCATGCTTTACCTGGCGCACACCCTGCCGTCGTCTTACCTGGCCTGGGTCGAGAAGGAAGTCTGAGCGGCTGCCGTTGCGAAAAAAGTCGAGAGTGCTGCCGATGAGAGTGATTCTGTTTATCTGGTTTACCTGCAACTCCTTTTGCTGATTCGAGCAGAGGGGAGGGAGTTGAAGGACGAAGAGGCGTTCCCAGCAGTTTGAATACGCGTGATCCGCCAAGGCGGAACCGACCGATTTCGTTTAGTTAAAGCTGCTCACCCCATCCAATGACGTGTTACCATATTTAGAGTGCGGTTTAGCCTTTCCTCAGTCATTCAGGGGGTACTAAATGGTTGTCTACGCGGATTTGGAAGGCAAGCGGGTCGTCGTCACCGGCGGAGCCGGCGGCATCGGCCGAGCTACAGCAAGAAGGTTCAGCGAAGAAGGGGCGAAGGTAGCCATCTTCGATTCGAACGAGAAAGCGCTCGAAGAGGTCCTGGAGGAGGAGGACGGCATTCTGGGCGGCGTGAGGTGCGATGTCGGCAATCCAGTCGAGGTAAAATCGGCCTTTGAGAAAATTGACCAGCATTTCGGCGGGATCGACATCCTCGTCGCCAACGCCGGCATCAGCTTTCGCAAGCCCTTCCTGGAGATTGAATACGAGCAGTGGAGCAAGGTTCTGCGGGCAAATCTCGACGGCGTCTTCCTCTGCGCCCAGGAAGCGATCAGGAGAATGAAACAGCAGCGCTCGGGTGTGCTGCTGTTCACCGCTTCGACCAACGGTATCTACGGCCATCCGCTCTACGCCGACTACAACGCCTCGAAGGCCGGCGTAATTCTGCTTGCCAAGACGCTCGCGCTCGAGTTCGCGCCGTGGCTGCGGGTCAACGCGGTCTGCCCGGGATATGTGCTGACGCCGATGCAACAGACCGAGTACTCTCCAAAGATGCTCGAAGAAGTGAACGCCGGAATCCCGCTGAATCGCCATGCTTCTCCGGAGGAGGTCGCAGCGTTATTCGTTTTCCTGGCTTCGAAGCAAGCGGCCTACATTACCGGGCAAGCCCTGCCGATCGACGGCGGCGAGACTTCCGGGCAGTTCCTCAAGGACCTGGAAAAGTAAGCTGTTTGTTGAACCTATCAGCTGGTGAAAGTAAAAAATGTCAATTTCAGATGAAATCGGCAACCTGCTCTCGCTGGAAGGAAAGGTTGCGGTTATAACCGGAGGTGCGTCGGGCATCGGCCGCGGGACGGCCCTGTTGCTGGCGTCGGCCGGCGCTGCAATAGCGATTCTCGATGTCGATGAGTCGGGAGGCATCGAGGTTGCTGGTAAGATAGAGGCTGGCGGCGGAACAGCCAGGTTTTACCGCTGCGATGTCACCAGCGACGAGGACTGCCGGAAGGCCGTCGATGCGGTTGTCGCCGATTTCGGTAGGATCGACATCCTCTTCAACAACGCCGGCGTCGCGATCCGCAAGAACACCATCGACCTTAGCGAGGCGGAGTGGGACAGGGCGATCGACATCAATCTCAAAGGCATATTCCTGGTGTCGCGACATGTCATCCCCCACATGAAACGCGCCGGCGGCGGAAGCATCATCAACACCGGATCGGGCTGGTCACTCAAAGGAGGGCCGGATGCCGTCTCCTACTGTGCCTCGAAGGGCGGCGTGCTGAACATGACGCGTGCGATGGCCATCGATCACGGCGCGGATAACATCCGGGTCAACTGCGTCTGCCCCGGAGACATCGACACTCCGTTGTTGCGCAGCGAATGTCGGCAACTTGGAGCTGATGAGAAAAGCTTCATGGACGAAGCCGCCGACCGCCCGATCAGGAGGGTGGGCACACCGGAGGACGTCGCGCGAGCCGTGCTTTTCCTCGCCGGCGGAATGTCGTCCTGGATCACGGGCTCATATCTGGTGGTCGATGGCGGGGGCTTGGCTTAACCACGATTCCTGAGGGGTAGAGAAGAAATGTGGAATAAGGAATTCATGCACCCCTACATTCCCAACTCGGTCCCTGAAGTAAGGGAAAGAATGCTGGAGGAAATCGGGGTAAAAGATATCGAAGAGCTTTATAACGAAATCCCCGAAGAGCTGCGATTCAAGGGTGCGATGAATCTGCCGGAGCCGCTGACCAGCGAGTACGATCTCAAGCGCCATGTCGAAGAAATCCTGGCGAAGAACCGTTCTTGCGAGGAGACTGTAAGTTTCCTCGGCGGCGGCTGCTACCGGCATTACGTTCCGGCGATTTGCGACGAGATCAACAGCCGCTCGGAATTCCTCACCGCCTACGCGGGCGAGCCGTACGAGGACCACGGCCGCTTCCAGGCGCTCTTCGAGTACGAAAGCCTGATGGCCGAGCTGGTCGACATGGACGTCGTCAACGTCCCGACGTTCGACTGGTGCCAGGCTGCGAGCACCGCTCTGAGAATGGCCTGCCGGATCACGAAGCGCGCCAAGGTCCTGGTCGCCGACACGATATCGCCGAACAGGCTCTCGGCGATCCGAAATTACTGTCATCCGGTAGTCGCGGTCGGGCTCATCGGCCACGATCCGGAGACAGGGGCGGTCGATCTCTCAGACCTCCAGGCGAAAATCGCGGACGACATCGCTTGCGTCTATTTCGAGAATCCAGGCTACCTAGGCTTCCTGGAGACGGCGGGCGAAACGATAGCGGATATCGCCCACGGCAGCGGAGCGATCTGCGTCGTCGGCGTCGACCCGATCACACTGGGCATCCTGAAACCACCGGCGCAATACGGCGCCGACATCGTCTGCGGCGACATCCAGAGCCTCGGCATGCATATGTTTTTCGGCGGAGCGACTGCCGGATTCATCGCCACGCGCGATGAGGAGAAATACGTGATGGAGTACCCCTCGCGCCTCTTCGGCATCGCTGAAACCTCAGTGCCCGG
>DATKUA010000066.1:0-19993 GCA_035530855.1 Acidobacteriota bacterium
CTCAGCCGCTCGACGTCGAAGATCTGAGAATTATCGTCTGGTAACGGAAGGCCGGGAGTGATTGATGATATCAGAAGGGTCAACGATAGAAGGCAGGCGGTTTTCATAAATTACCTCGTATCAATGCATTCCATGTCCAAAGTTACGGCCATGTCGATTGGTGGGGAAATTATCTGTGATGAGGTTGCGGGATGGGCGAATGTGCGTGGGCCGGGACGACCGCAAGAGCTGGTAGCCAAGTTATTCCGAGTTTCGGTTGTCTCAGTGATCCGGGCGCGAGCGGGCGGCAATTCGTGACCCGTTTTTACCGGTCATCCCCTCTTCAACGCTTTAGTATCCCCCCTCTCCTTTGAACTTCCCTGTTTATCGCACCTCATGTGTGGTGTTTACCATATCGAAAAACAAGCGGGACAAGGGCAGAGCGAACCGAGGTAACCGCAAGAGCGCGGAGATAGGCCACCCCGATTTCCTTCTTGCAACTTGAGCTCGAGCGGGCGGCTGATTCCGAAGTCATGCTGCCGCTCACCCCGCCTGTTGCCGCCTTCGCGTTTCTGCTTCATACCTTTGCCAATCATGTAAAAAACAAGGGCCGCCTCCGGTATCTCGCTTCGCGGAATGACTCCTGAACCATTCGCGATTCCCGGGTCTGACCCTTGGTTTTCCGAAATCGTTATCTGCAGGCTTTTCAGAAAGCCGGTGTTGCCTCGCAAAGATTTGTATCTGATGACTTAACCGGCCACCCCTTCTGAGACTTTTGTAACACTTTTGCTCTGTTCCTGCTGTAGCCATGATTACATTCAGTGAATTATTCAGCACCAGCAGGGTGTTTTCACCTGGATTCCATCCTTCCCCGGCTGTAGACGCACTTGTGGCCGCGCTTTTCGGCGGCGAATACCGGAGCGGTGATCCCGTCGCGCGCAGCCCGCTCGGCGAATTTTCTCAGGCGGTGTTCGGCGCCGCCCTCGTGCTGCGGGAAGACCGCTTTCGGCGAGAGTTTCTCGATCATGTAGTATTCGCCGCCCCAGGTGACTGTGAAGGCGATGTCAATGTCGTTATCGATGCCGGCGAGGTAGTCGATGTTATCGGTGAAGCGATCAAGGTCTGCGGGGCTGCCGCCGTGGTCGCCGGAGTGGTAGATGCTCAGGCCGTCGGCCTGCACCAGGAAGGCCGATTCGGGGATGCCGTCGGTATCATGGAAGACGGTGAACACCTTGACGCCGTCGATCTCGAGACTCTTGCGCGGCTCGTCGATGCGGAGGGCGCCGGTAAGGCCTGCGACGTCCCAGCCGAAGACGTAATCGATGTGCTCTATGGCGTCCCTCCACTCGAGGATCACGGGATCGTAGTGATCGGAGTGGGCGTGGGAGACGAAGACGATGACGTTCAGTTCGGCGATCTCGGCGGGGACGATGTAGCCGGTGGAGAGCGAGGCACCGGCGGGTTTCTCGAATTCTCTACCGGGTGGCATCGATTTCATCGCCTCCCAGTAGTCGAAGATCAGGAAGTGGTTTTGCGTGCGAACGGCCCAGCCGGAGTGGCCGAGGTAGTAGATGACCGCTCCGCCATCGGCAAGCGGTGTGGTCAGGTTGGCTTGCGGCCTTTCGCTGCGTTCCGGCGCAGGAATCGAATCGAAACCATCTCCGAGATAAATAGAGAGCAGGATGGTCAGGATAAACGGCAGAGCCTTCAGCACCCCCATTATTCATCCCCCGGACTCCGGTTGGTTAGGATAAGAAATTATCCGGTCTGGTCTCTGGACCGGGATGTAACGTGACTCACAGGGGAATAGCGAAGGAAACGGCAGGCAGTGGAGGCATCCGTCAATACGACTTGAACAACTTACCCCAGTCGCTGTTGAGCGCTTTTTTGACGCGCTTGCGGCCGACTAGTGGGTACCAGTACCAGTCGTGGTAGGCCCAGGAGGCGAGGTAGGTGAGGACCACGAGGGGTGTGTGCGTCAGGAGCCTCTCGAGCGGCTTGAAGAGGCCGTGGTAGAGCATGTGCTGGCCCTTGGAGGCGAAGGTGTCGCCGCGTGAGAAGTTCCAGTTCCAGTCGAGGACGTCGGGCTCGCCGACAATTTCGATTTGCTTGATGTCACCGCAGCCGAGGCCGCGCTCGTGCGCCAGGCGGATGAATTTTAGCTCCAGGGGGTCGAAGCCCATCATGTGGGCTGCGACCGCGTCGATGGCGACCTGGTCGGCGGAGGCGAGGATGACGTTCTTCTCGTGGGGCACCATGCAGCGGGGTCCGGGGCCGTCGCCCGCCCAGGCGCCGTCCATGACGGCGAAGACGCCGGTGTGGATCTCCTTCTGGATGGTGAGCAGATCGACCAGCGTCTCGTGGATGACGCTGTGCGTCCAGTGGCGCTTCTCGTTGAGCAGGCCGCCGAAGGCGTTCTTCATCGCGCCGGTCATGTTGGTGAAGACGTGGGTCTTGACCGTCGGCATGTGAATGATGTTCTCGCCGATCAGGCGCTTGGGGATGTGGATGCCCTTCGGGTAGATGGAGGGCAGCACGAGCATCTCGCCCTTCGGCTCGTAGCGCATCCACTCGTTTTCTTTTTCGTAGAGGTGGACGTTGCGCAGTCCGTGCTTGCCTACGACGACGTTGATCTGCTTATTGTTACGCTCTCCGCGCTTGGCGCTGACCACCACGGTGCGGTTGTGGCAGCCGTGGATCAGGTCGGGGCTGTAGCCGTCGTCGAGCATGGCGCGGATCACGCCATCGAGCTGCCACGGCGTTGTGCTGCAGGCGGGGTAGAACTTGCCCCAGGAGATGTTGATCTTCAGCGCGGTGTCCTTGTCCTTGGGGAGGTGTTTCTCGTATTCCGCAAGCCGCATGAGGCGGCCGTAGTCCTCGACCACCGTCTCGGGGCTGGTTGTTAACACTGCTACTTTGGAAGAGCTCATTATTATTCTCCGAATAATGGCCTCGAATTGTAGGCAGGCGGCGGGCAACGGTCAAGGGGTTAATTGAGATTGATTTTCAAAACATGATGAAGGCTTACAAACGGATAGGTGATCTCAGCGGTCGCCGTACATGCGCTTGTAGTACTCGAGGTACTCACCGCTGAGGATCTTCTCGCACCACTGCCGGTTCTGCCGGTACCACTCGGCGGTGCTGCGCAGGCCGTCCTCGAAACCGATAAGCGGTTGCCAGCCGAGCTCGGCGCGGGCGCGGGAGGAGTCGAGCGAGTAGCGGAAGTCGTGCCCCGGGCGGTCGCGCACGAATTTGATCAGCGATTCGGGTTTGCCGAGGATCTCCAGCAGCATCCTGACCAGCTCGATGTTGGGCAACTCGTTGCCGCCGCCGATGTTGTAGACACGGCCGGGCTGGCCGCGCTCGAGGGCGGCGAGGATGCCGCGGCAGTTGTCCTCGACGTGGATCCAGTCGCGCACGTTGGCGCCCTCGCCGTAGACCGGCAGTTCCTTGTCGGCCAGGGCGTTGTTGGTCATCAGTGGGATAAGCTTCTCGGGAAACTGGTAGGGCCCGAAGTTGTTGGATGAGCGCGTGACGGTGACCCTGTAGCCGTAGGTCTCGCCGTAGGCGCGGCAGATGAGGTCGGCCGCGGCCTTGGAAGCGGCGTAGGGCGAGTTGGGCTGGATGGGGGAATCCTCGGTGAAGCTGCCTTGGGAGCCGAGCGAGCCGTAGACCTCGTCGGTCGAGATCTGAACGAAGCGGCCGATGTCGCGCCGCCTGCAGGCTTCCAGCAATATCTGCGTCCCCTCGATGTTGGTGCGCAGGAAGGGTGCGGGCTCCTCGATCGAGCGGTCGACGTGGCTCTCGGCGGCGAAATTGAGCACCGAATCGGGCTTGAAACCGTCGAGGATGCGCTCGACCGCCGGGCCGTCGGCGATGTCCGCCTTGACGAAGGTATACTGCGGTGAATCGGTTACATCGGCGAGGTTGTCGAGGTTTCCGGCGTAGGTGAGCTTGTCGAGGTTGAGGATGTGCCACTCGGGCCGTTCCCGCAGGAGCAGACGGATGAAGTTGGAGCCGATGAATCCGGCGCCGCCGGTGACGATGACGCGCATCATTCCCCCCCTGTTAATCGGGCGTTAGTATAGCAGAGGCTCGAAGGCGCCGCTAAAATAGAGTAGGCACCAATTGGGCCGCGAGCCGAGGGGATAGCGGTGATGAATAGAATCGAGCTTAAATACGGTGACGGGATTGTGGAGTTCGATCCCGGCGGCAGGCGGATCGACCTCCTGCAACCCGATCCTCCCCGCAGGCCGCTCGATGGCGGTGGGATCCGCTCGGCGCTCGCCTCGCCGGTGGAGTCGCCGCCGTTGGGCGAGATTGCGCGCGGCAGGCACTCGGCGTTGGTCGTGGTCAGCGATGCCACCAGGGTGGCCCGTGCCGACCTGATCCTGCCCGCGCTGCTGGAGGAGTTGGCGGCGGCGGGAATCGAGCGGCGCAGCGTAAAGATCGCCGTTGCCCTCGGCAACCACCGGCGTGTGACCCCGGCGGAGATAGATTTGTTGTTGGCGGGTGCGGCGCGGGGGCTGGAAATTGTGCAGCATGACAGTTGTGACGAGGAGAGCCTGCGGTCCGTCGGGCGGACGAGCCGCGGCATCGACGTGAGGCTGAGCAGCCTGCTCTTCGATCACGACCTGGTGATCACCATCAGCGCCGTCAACTTCCATTACTTCGCCGGCTTCGGCGGCGGCCGCAAGTCGATCATCCCCGGCCTCGCGGCGCACGAGACCATCATCACAAACCACCTCCTGGCCGTGGATTTCGAGCGGGGGCGGTTGGCCGACGGCGTCGAGCCGGGGCGCCTCGGCGGCAATCCGGTCAACGAGGACATGGAGGAAGGGGTGGCGTTGCACCCACCGGATTTCGCCGTTCACGTGATCCTGACGCCGAACAAAGAGATCGGTGCGGTCTGGGCGGGCGATTGGAAGGCCGCGTTTCGCGGGGCTTGCGGCGTCTTTCTCAAGCGCTTCGGCGTGACGATAAGCGAGCGCCGTTCGCTGGTACTGGCCTCGGCAGGGGGCCACCCGAAGGATATCGACTTCATCCAGAGCCACAAGACGATTCAGCTCGCCACAGCGGCCCTCGTTCCTGGCGGGACCCTCGTGCTGCTGGCCCGCTGCGGAGAGGGCATCGGCAGCCGGGATTTCCGCAGCTATTTCCCGCTGAACGACCTCGATGTATTCCTGCAAAACCTCAAAGGCGGCGGACTGCGCAACGGGCAGACCGCGATGGCGCTCCATGCCAAAGCAGGGGAATATCGAATTGTGCTGGTTTCCGAACTGCCGCAAAAAGACGTGGTGGAGATGGGGATGGAGCCCGCGGGATCGCTGAGGGAGGCCCTCGCAACCGCGACCGGCGACGCGCCCGCTTATGTAATCCCCGACGGCGGCACGACGCTCCCGCTTCCGATTAAGTAGCCCCCTGATTCGGGCGTACCGCTGATCATTCGAATTCGATGTTGAATGCAGGGAAACTGAGCCGGCTGCCGGCTGTCAGCACCGTGTGGAAAATACAGCAATCCTATGATTGTTCAAGTGCAGCCGCTGAAACGGTCAGACTATCAGTTCTTTCCGACCGTAGATTTCACGGATTCTCTTCGAGGCGAAGCATCCACCGTCGAATGACGCACCACCTGCGGGCCTCCCCAGAGCGAGGTGCAGATCTCCTCGTTCTGGCAAAGGGCACACTCCTCGAGATCCGCGATGCTTGAGGGCACTCTTCCGATACAATTCTTTTTATAGATTTTTGTTAACTGCATGACTCCCCCTAAGTCAAATCACAAGAAGATCTTAAGACGGACACCCACTGAAGCTCTCTGCTTAAATATTGAGACGCGATGACGCTGAAGTCAACACTAATTTTGAATAAATAACACAATGATGTTGTGTGCTCTGAGAGAGCATAACAATATATTGTATATAATAGAATATTTATACAATCTAAGTATTTAAACGGTGGTTTAGGCGATTATTCTGCCGACGGTTTCCTGCCTCTCCGCAGCGGTAATCTCGATTTCGCACGGCTCGTTCGGCCGGGGCTGCGGTGTCCCCTCGATCGCAACGTGGATGTAGTTGGATGTGAGCACGGCCAGCCTGCCTTTGCGGTCGCGCCGCGAGATGGCAAGCGCCTTGATCTTGCTGCCGACAAGGCTGCGGCGGAATTCCAGGTTTTTTACCGCCATCGCCGCTCTCAGCACGGCACTGCGCCGCTTTATGATTTTCGAGTGGACCATATCCGGCATTGTCGCCGCCTCGGTTCCCGGCCGGGGGCTGAAGGCGAAAACATGTGCATAGGTGAAGGGAGCCCCCGTCAACAAATCCATCGTCGCCTGGAAATCATCGTCAGACTCTCCGGGAAAGCCGACGATGATGTCGGCGCCGATTGCGCATATCGGCATCAGTTTCCTGGCCTTCTCGACGGTGGCACGTATGGCTTGCGGATCAGGCGAGCGACGCATCGCCTCGAGCACTCTTGCCGACCCGCTCTGCACGGCAAGGTGGAGATGTTGCGCGATCCGGCGCGAACCGGCCATCAGCTCGAGCACCTGGTAGATCTCCTCGAACGGCTCCAGCGAGCAGAGCCGGATGTCGGGAACGCCCTCGGCTTCCTCGTATCGCCGCAGTAAATGAGCCAGCCCGCCCTCGCCGGTGTCGCGGCCCCAGTGGCCCAGATGGATGCCGGTGAGCACCACCTCCTTGAAGCCATCCCGGGCGAGAGCCCGCAGCCGGCGCAGGACCTCGTCGGAGCGCAGGCTCCTGCTGCTGCCGCGGATCAGCCTCACCACGCAGTAGCTGCACTCCTGATCGCAGCCTTCCTGAACCTTCAGGAAAGCCCTTGTCTTGTCTCCGAAATCGGTCTCCGGTTCGAACGGAATCGGCAGGCACTCGTCGGCATCATTCTCCCCTGAGACTGCGTGGTACAGCTCCTGCCGTTGGGCCAGGCCGAACACCTCGTCGACCTCCGGCATCTCCGCCAGCAAACCGGCAGCCCGGTCGGCAAAGCAACCGGTTACGTACAGCCTGCTGCCCGGCGCCGCCCGCTTGAGGCGCCTGATCGCCCCGCGCGCAGAGCGATCGGCGCGGCTGGTGACGGTGCAGGTGTTGACCACGATCAGATCGGCGCCGGAGGGCTCGCGCGCCTCGCGCAGTCCTCTGGATTTCAGAGCCGCCCGGATCGCTGCGCTGTCGGACTGGTTCAGCTTGCAGCCGAATGTCTGGAGGTAGTAAGTCTTCAACTCTCGAGGGAAAGCTTGAGCTTTTCCGCTTTGCGCTCGACGCCCTCCGCCATCTCCCGCTTGTAGGCAATCAGCGCTTCGCGCAGATCGGGGTCTTTGAGCGCGAGGATTTGAACCGCGAGCAGCGCGGCGTTCGTGGCTCCCCACGCGCCGACCGCCATCGTTGCCACGGGGATGCCCGGGGGCATCTGGACGATTGCCAGCAAGGCGTCCATCCCTTTCAGCGGTGACGAGTCGAGGGGTACGCCGATCACGGGCAGGATGGTCTCGGCGGCGAGGACGCCGGGCAGGTGCGCCGCCCCGCCGGCCGCGCCGATGATCACCTGCACGCCCTGCTGCTCCGCTTCGGACAACAGCCAGCGGGTGCGCTCGGGGCTGCGATGGGCGCTGGAGACGGTGATTTCGAACGGCACCTCGAACCGCTTCAGCATCTTCACAGCCGGTTCCATTGCCGGCATGTCGCTGTCGCTCCCCATCAGAATCAGTACTTTGGAAGGCATATCGACAAACCTTTGACCATTTGGCCTACAGTATAACCGAGGCTATGTCGGGGGGCTAGCTGCGGTTGGCCGTCATGGCGTTGTGAGCGATGTCGCTGCGGTAGCGGGCGCCGTCGAAGTCGATGCGCTCGACCGCCTTGTAGACGCGGTAGATTGCTTTGGGGAGTTCGGGAGCGACGGCCGTGACGTTGAGGACCCTGCCGCCGGAGGTGATTATCCTGCCGTCTTCCATTTTGGTTCCCGCGTGGAAGACTGTCACCCCTTGCAACTCCTCGGCCCGGTCGATGCCGGTGATCTCCATGCCCTTGGCATAGGATCCCGGGTAGCCGTCGACCGCGACGACGACGGTCACCGCATGCTTGTCGGGCGCCTGGAGTTTGATCCCCACCATGTTGTCCTCGGCTGCGGCGAAGAGTATCTCGAACAGGTCCGAGCGCAGCAACGGCAGGACCACCTGGGTTTCAGGATCGCCGAAGCGGCAGTTGTATTCCAGGATCTGCGGGCCCTCGTCGGTCAGGATCAGGCCGCAGTAAAGCACGCCGGTGTAGGGGCGGCCCTCCTCCATCATCGCCCCGATGGTCGGGCCCACGATCTCGGTCAGGATCCTGCGGTGTGTCGTGATGTCGACCATCGTCGACGGCGCGTAGGCGCCCATGCCGCCGGTGTTGGGCCCCTCGTCGCCGTCGAAGGCCTTCTTGTAGTCGCAACTGGGTATCAACGGCAGGAAGCGCTCGCCGTCGGAGAGGACCATGAAAGAGACCTCGACGCCGGCAATGAATTTCTCGACTATGATCCGCTCCCCGGCCGGCCCGAAGCGCTGCTCGACCATCAAGGCTCTGGCGCCGTCGAGGGCCTCCTTGCGGTCCATGCAAATGAGGACGCCCTTGCCCGCCGCCAGGCCGTCGGCCTTCAGCACGACGGGGAAGCCGAATTCGCGCGATTTGATCGCCATGGAGGCGTCTTCAAAGGAATTACAAATGCGGGATGGGGCGGTGGGGATACTGTTGCGCTCCATGAAACGCTTGGCGAAGACTTTCGAAGACTCGAGTTGTGCCGCCTCAGTCCCCGGCCCGAAGATCCTCAGGCCGCTCTTGCGGAACACGTCGGCAATGCCGATGCTCAGCGGCATCTCGGGGCCGACGACCGTCAAGTCGATGCTCAACTCCCCGGCAAAGCGCGCCAGTTCCACGGTACTTTCGGGGGAGATGGGTACGCAGGTCGCGTCCATCGAGATGCCGCCATTGCCGGGCGCACAGAAAACTTCCCTGACCCGCGGGCTGCCGCCCAGCGTCTTGACCAGGGCATGTTCCCTTCCGCCGCTCCCGACTACTAGGACTCTCATAGGCCTGGGAGGGAGTTAAAGTAAGTTTCTGACAACTGCGGCCTGAAATCCTCGGGCACCCTCAAAGGCTTCGAAGCGGACCTGCTGGCCTTCTTCCAGTGACCTGCTGCCGGGCTCCGAAATGGCCGAATGGTGAACGAACACTTCTGCGCCGCTACGGTCGTCGACGATGATTCCGAATCCCTGGACCTCGTTGAACCACTTGACCTTGCCTGTGCTGCTAACTGTTTCGTGCACTTTGTGACCTTATTATTATGACTGTTTCTGGCCCCTACCAGCGTTTACAGTATCTTTTGCGCCGCTCCAAGTGTCAAGTGCAAGGTGCCGGCCCCAATCTCGACGTAGAATCGCGAAGCGCGGAGTGCGTTGACGCCCTCGCCGGGGCACTGCTATCCTGAGTGCCATTTTTGAGAGAGATTTGGAAATAGAAAGGGTAAAAAGTTGACGATCAGCCTCAGCGATTTGACAGCGCTTTGCAAGCGGCGGGGATTCATCTATCAGAGCTCGGAGATCTACGACGGTATCAACGGTTTCTGGGACTACGGTCCACTGGGCGTCGAGCTGAAAAACAACGTGCGCAGGCATTGGTGGGACACCATCGTGCGCTCGCGCCAGGACGTGGTCGGCATGGACGCCACGATCATCATGCACTCCCGCATCTGGGAGGCCTCGGGCCACGCCGATCATTTCACCGACCCGATGGTCGATTGCAAGGAGTGCAAGCGGCGCTTCCGCGCCGACACGCTGGCGGGCGACAAGTGCCCCGAGTGCGGCGGCGAGCTGACCGAGGCGCGGCAGTTCAACCTGATGTTCAAGACCTTCGTCGGCGCTTCGGAGGACAGCAGCTCGGTCGCCTACCTGCGGCCGGAGACCGCCCAGGCGATCTTCGCCCAGTTCAAGAACGTCACCTCGACGTCGCGCGTGAAGCTGCCTTTCGGCATCGCGCAGGTGGGCAAGAGCTTCCGCAACGAGATCAACCCGCGCAACTTCACCTTCCGCTCGCGCGAATTCGATCAGATGGAGCTGGAATTCTTCGTGCGCCCCGAAGAGACGGGCAAGTGGTACGAGTACTGGCGCGACGCCCGCTTCCAGTGGTACGTCGACATCGGCGTCAGGCAGGAGAACCTGCGGCTGCGCGACCACGAGAAGCACGAGCTGGCGCACTACGCGGCGGCCTGCGTCGATATCGAGTACAACTTCCCCTTCGGCTGGGCGGAGTTGGAGGGCGTCGCCGACCGCGGCACCTTCGACCTCGACCAGCACATCAAGCACAGTGGCAAGGACCTCAGCTTCTTCGATGACGAGAGTCAGGAGAAGCTGGTGCCGGCGGTTATCGAATCGTCGGCCGGCCTCGACCGCACGGTGCTGACGCTGCTCGCCGACGCCTACGAGGTCGAGAAACTGGAGGACGGCACGGAGCGCAACCTGCTCCGCTTCCACCCGCATATCGCGCCGGTGCAGGTGGCGGTCTTCCCCCTCATCAAGAAGTTGCGGGAGCCCTCGGTCAAGCTCGAGGCCGACCTGCGGCGGTGGCGCTTCGTGACGTATTATGACGAGAAGGGAGCCATCGGGCGGCGCTACCGCAGGCAGGACGAGGCGGGCACTCCCTATTGCGTGACGATCGATTTCGACACGCTCGAGGACAACGCCGTCACCGTGCGCGACCGCGACTCGATGAAGCAGGACCGTGTGTCGATCGACAACCTGCGCGGTTATCTGGAAGAGCGCCTGTTTTAGGCTGATGACAGGGACGAGGAAGGCTGGAGAGGTGGCCTGGTACGCAGAGTGGTTCGGACGCCAGTACCTGGAGCTCTATGCACACCGCGACCGCCGGGAAGCGGTCGGCGACATCGACAGGCTGGAAAAACTCGTCGCCCTACGGCGCGATCTGCCCATCCTCGATCTCGCCTGCGGCAACGGACGGCATTCGCTGGAATTGGCGGCGCGGGGTTACGAGGTGGTCGGCCTCGACCTCAGCGAAGAGTTGCTCGAGGTGGCAAGGGCGGCCGCGGGCGAGGCGGGATTGGCGGTGAGGTTCGTGCAGGCCGACAAACGCTCGATACCGTTCGTCAGCACATTCGGCTTCGTGCTCAACTTCTTCACCTCGTTCGGCTATTTCACCGAGGAGAAAGACAACCTTGCCGTGCTGCTGGGCATCCGGCGTTGCCTCGTGCCGGGCGGCGGCTTTCTGATTGACCATCTGAACCGGGAGCATGTTCTGGCACACCTGGTGGCCGAGGACGTCCGTGAGGTCAACGGCAAGATCATTACCCAGCGCCGCCGCTTCGATGAGGCAGCGGGCAGGGTGGAGAAGGCGATCGAGGTGTCGGCGGGAGGAGCGGTGCAAACGTTCCGCGAGTCGGTGCGTCTTTATTCGCCGGTTGAATTCGACGAGATGGCCTCGGCGGCCGGATTGAAGATCACCTCGATTCGCGGCTGTCTCGACGGCTCGGATTTCGGTTCCGAGTCGGAGCGGATGATCGTAGTGGGGGAGCGGCCGTTATGAAGCGATTAGGCTTGTTGGATCTTCCGGGGACCACGCACCTCTATTGCAATTATTTGAAGCGCGAGGAGAACGCCGTTTCGCTGTTTGGCCGCAATCCTTTCGATATCCTGTCGATTCGGGCCCAGGCGGCGGCGCTCTCGGGCATCGATTACCAGCGCGAGCAGCTCTCGGCTGTTCTCGAAAAGCAGAACCGGGGTTGGGATGCCGACGATGCGACTCTCGCCAACTGCAGGCGCCTGAAGAAGCCCAACTGCCTAGCGGTTGTCACCGGCCAGCAGGTGGGGCTGCTGGGCGGCCCGCTCTACACGGCCATCAAGGCTCTGCACGCTGTCCGCCTCGCGGAGCACTATGAGCGCGAGCTGGGGCAGCCGGTTGTGCCGATATTCTGGATGGAACTGGAGGATCACGATCTCGAGGAGGTGAGCCGGATCACCGTCAAGGACTCCGAGCATCACCTCCATGACCTGCAGCTCAGCCCCGCGGGCTCTGCTGCCAACTCGCGCAAACCGGTCAAGGATATTGCCCTCGGCAATGACATCGAGAGGATCAGGCGCGAGCTGGAGAAGATCTGGCCGCCGACTGAACACACCAGGGAAATCTTCAGCTTGATGAAAGCCAGTTACACGCCGGCGAGGACGTTTTCCGAAGCCTTCGCGCGGTTCCAGGCGCGCCTGCTCTCGCGCTTCGGCCTGATTCTGGCCGATCCATCCGATCCGGCTTTCAAGCGGCGGACGGTGGGGATCTTCGCCAGGGAGATCGACGGCCCGCTCACGGATCTTGAAAGCTACAAGTCCCACACGAAGAGGATGCGTGAAGCCGGATTTCATCTCCAGGTGGGGACCCGCGCGGGGCACCTCCAGCTTTACATGCTCGTGGACGGAGAGAAGCGGCGAATGGTGGGAAGCGGCGGCGGATTCAAGCTCAGCGGCTCCGACACGAAACTCAGTCGGGAGGATATCGAGGCCGTTTTAAAGAAAGATCCCGGCAGGTTGATTCCTTCCGTGTTGCTGAGGCCTTTGGTGCAGGACACACTGTTCCCGACGCTTGCCTACGTGGGGGGGCCTGCAGAGGTCGCCTATTGGGCGCAGTTGAAGCCGCTTTACGAGGCTGCCGGCATCCCGATGCCCGCGGTCGTCCCCCGCGCCGGGGCGACCCTGATGGGCTCGGCCTCGCGCCGCTATATCCGCAAGTTCGAGATCGAGCTGGAACAAGGCGAGATCTTTCAGCCCAAGGAGACTCTGGTGGGGCACATCCTCTCCGAGCACATTCCGTCCCACTCGAAGTACATTTTCCGCTGGGCGCGCAAGGAGATCCTCGAGGCCCTCGCACGCCTCCACGGCGAGTTGGAGGCCGATGACAAGAGTTTCGCCCAGGCGACGGAGGCTGTGCAGCAGAAGATCGAATACCACCTGGAGAAACTGGAAGGGAAGTACAAGCGTGCGATGGAAAGGAAGCACGAGGTGGTCGTGCGGCAGATCGAGCGCCTCTCCAACACGCTCTTCCCCCGCGGCCTGCTGCAGGAGCGGGTGTTTCCGCAGGCGCAGTATGTGAATCTTTACGGCTCCGCCGCCTACGATCTGATCGCCGAGGCGCTCAATCCGGCGGGACCCGATCACTGTTTCATCGAGGTTTGACGCGATGAGTGAAACCGGACTCGATGCCATGGCCTTCGCGCCCCATGCCGACGACATAGAGCTCTGCTGCGGCGGCACGCTGATCAAGCTGGTGGATCGGGGCTACCGTATCGGCTGCTGCGATCTTACCGAGGGCGAACTGGGCACGCGCGGCACCACTAAGGAACGGCGGGCTGAGGCCGGGAAGGCCGCGGCGATCATGGGACTGGCGATCAGGGAGAACCTCAAATTGCCGGACGGCGACATCGTCAACAATTACGATAACAGGCTTAAGATCATCCGCGTGCTGCGCAGGCACCGCCCGGCTTTCGTCTTCGCAAGCTATTGGGTCGACCGCCATCCCGATCACGCCGCCAGCAGCCGCCTGGTCACTGAAGCCTGCTTCTACTCCGGCCTGCGGCGGATCGAGACGGGACAGGAGCCCTTCCGCCCGAAGATGATTTTCTATTTCCAGCACCGCGACGAGTTCGAGCCGAGTTTCCTGGTCGACATCAGCGAGGAGTTCGAGCGGAAGATGGAAGCGGTGGCGGCGCACGGGAGCCAGTTTTTCGATCCGGACTCGAGCGAGCCCGACACTTTTATCAGCAGCGGCTACTTCATGGAAGCGCTTGTAAAGCGGATGGAATACTATGGGATGCGCATCGGCGCCCGCTACGCCGAGCCGTTCCTGATCCGGCAGTATATCAGCGTCGACGATCCCCTCGAGCTGTTCGCCAAGGTGGATGCCGACCGGATAATGAGCACGCCGCCGGTGGAGAGGTGAGCCAGTGCATCTGAATATCGGAATGGTCTGCTACCCGACATTCGGCGGCAGCGGAGTGGTCGCCACCGAGCTGGGCAAGCACCTCGCAACCCTGGGGCACGAGGTGCACTTCATCACCTATGACGTGCCGTCGCGGCTCCAGGGCTTCCACGAGAACATCTTTTTCCACAACGTCGATGTGCCGCCGTACCCGCTCTTCACCTACCCGCCCTACAGCGTCGCGCTGGCCAGCAAGATGGCGGAGGTCGCCCGCCGGGCCCACCTCAACATCATGCACGTTCACTATGCCGTGCCGCACGCCACCAGCGCATTCCTGGCCAAAACGATGATCTCCCCCTGGTGCATCAAGATCGTCACCACGCTGCACGGCACCGACATCACCCTCGTCGGCTCCGATCCCTCCTACCTGCCGATGACGCGCTTCAGCATCGAGCAGAGCGACGCCGTCACCGCCGTCAGCCGCTGGCTGAGGTGGCAGACGATCAAGCATTTCCACACCAAGCGGACGATCGAGGTGATCCCCAACTTCGTCGATCCCGACCGCTTCAAGCCCGGCGCCAAACCGGGGCTGCGCGAGCGCCTCTCGCCCGACGGGCGGCCGATCATGATGCACGTCTCCAACCTGCGGCCGGTCAAGCGAGCCCGCGACCTGCTCGACATCCTGGCCTTCGTGCGGGCGCGAACCGAGGCGCGGCTGATCATCGTCGGCGACGGGCCCGAGAGGCCGATCCTGGAGGAGTCGGCGCGCAAGCGGCACATGGACGACGACATCATCTTCCTCGGCAACTACGCCGACATCGAAGAGTTGCTGCCGGCGGCCGACGTGCTGCTGCTGCCGAGCGCCAGCGAAAGCTTTGGCCTCGTGGCCTTGGAGGCCATGAGCTGCGGCGTCCCGGTGATCGCCTCCGATGTCGGCGGTCTGCCCGAGGTGGTCGAGCACGGCAAGAACGGCTATCTCTTCGAGGTCGGCGACACCGGCGCGATGGCCGAGGGTGCGGCGGAGATCATGACCGACCCGGAGGTGCACAAGCGGATGTCGGCAGCCGCCCGCTCCACCGCCGTTGAGCGCTTCCCAACCGACAGAATCACCGAGCGTTACATCGACATCTACAAAAGGCTGCTGTTCATCGCCTGATTGCCTCAAGATATCGGTTGTCGACAAAAGCCTTACCCAAGCAGTAGCGGCTTGTTACCACGTACATTAGCTGACAGCCACGATTCTCCACGTACATAGTCTTCCATGCTTGTGCAACCCCTAGATATAGCGGTGATGGCGGGGTTGGGAATGAGAATGTAGTGGTTGCAAACGGCCAGGCTAACTGTTATAATATCAACTGCTTACGGCGAGCCCCAGGGAGTGGAGTGGTGACAAAACTCTTTCTGCGGGACCGCCTTGTTGCAGCCAAGGAAGAACCCCGCCTCGGAATTCATTCATTTCATCGATTCTTCGGTAAACTCATACCCGCCATCCCGGCCGCCGCCGTAGAGCTCTTCAGCGAGCCGGGCGAGCTGGTACTCGATCCTTTCTGTGGCTCGGGGACGACGCTGGTGGAGTCAATCGTCCGCGGGCGCGACGCGGTGGGCATCGATATCAATCCGCTCTCCGTGCTGATTTCCAAGGTAAAGACGACGTTGGTCGATCCCGAGGACGTGATCCTGGAGACCAAGGACGCGCTGCGCCAGGGGCGGATCATCCTCGGAAACGGCCTGCCTCCCCCCCCTTATTGCGTCAACATCCACCACTGGTACAGGCCCTCGGTGATCCGCGAGCTGACGGCACTGCATACCGCAGTCAACGGCAAGCCGGTGGGAGCCGCCCGCAACTTCATGGCGGCCTGCCTCAGCGCGATCAACCGCAACGTCTCCAACGCCGACCCGCAGCACGTGTTTCCCGGCTACAGCAAACGTCTGCGGCGGCTCGACATGGAACGGGGCCGCCGGATCGACGTCTTCGAGACCTTCGCCACAGGCGTTCGCAAGCGCATCGCTTACCTCGAGGAACTGCACGAGCGGATGAATGGCACGGGCCGGGCCACCGTCCACCGTGCGCAGGCGGATTCCCCGCCGGCGATCAACCGCGAGGTCGCCCTCGTGGTCACCAATCCCCCATACATCAGCTCGGTTCGCTATCTCGAGACGCTGAAGCTGGAGATGAGCTGGGCGGGGTTGATCGGCAACGCGGGCGCCTACCGCGAGCTCGATCGCCTGCAGATCGGCACCGAACGCTTCGGCGCCGCGGAGAAGTGCGAATATCTGGAGTCGGGAATCGCGGAGGTCGACGATCTCAGCCGGCGCCTGTTCAAAGCGGGCCATCGCGGCATGAGCCGCACCGTGAGCCTCTATTTCAGCCGCATGGAGGCCGCCCTGGGGACCTGGGACAAGGCCATGCGAACCGGCGGCCGGATGGTATTCAAGCTCAGCCCGAGCCGCGTCAGGGGCGAGGTGGTGTCGACGCCCGAGATCGTCACGCGGATGCTGGAGCGCCTCGGCTACAGCCTGGATGAGGAGTTTCTCGACGAATACAATCCCAACAGCCGCTCGCTGCTGACCTCGCGCAACTACTACAGCGGGCGCATCGACAGCGACACGATTCTCGTGCTGAGGAAACGATGAGCACGTCGGTCGCCGTTGAGAACCTCTACGTAATGCGTTACATGGGCAACAAGCGCAAGCTCTTGCCTCGTGTGAACGCCGCGATCAAGCGCCTCTCGCGCCCGGGAGATCTGCTGATTGATCTGATGGCCGGCACGCACAGCGTCGGCTTCTCGCTGTCGCAGCGCAACCGCATCGTGGCCAACGACATCGGGGTCTACGCGCTGCCCATCGGCAGGGCCTTGATGCAACGGCCCGCAGGCTTCCGGCCGGAACGCTACCTGCCCCTGATCGCCGCGGCTGCTGCTGAGAACCGCGGTGCGGGCAGCTTCCAGTTCTTCCAGACCCACTACGCCGACACCTACTTCAGCCCCCGGCAGTGCGCGGAGATCGACGACCTGCGCTACGCCGTGGAGGTGCTCGACGTGGAGGACCGCTACGCCGCCGACCTGGCGATGGCCGCGTTGATCAGCTCGATGTGCTACGCCCAGAGCACGCCGGGGCACTTCGCCCAGTTCATGCCCAAGAACCACAAGCGCATCGTGCCGTTGCGGGCCATCAGCATCGTCGAGGCCTTCAGGGAGCGCTTCCGCTTCTGGCCGATCCCCAACGCCGGCCGCAGGCACGAAGTGCTGGCCGAGGACTGGCGCGTGGTGTTCGCGGCAGGCTTTGCCGAGGAGGCGCGGGTGGTCTACATCGACCCGCCCTACAACACCGAGCAGTACAGCCGCTTCTACCACGTGCTGGAGACGCTCGTGCGCTACGACAATCCCAGCCTCAGCTGCAAGGCGCGCTACCGCGACGACCGCTTCAAAAGCAATTTCTCCTACCGCTCGCAGGTGGAGGAGGAATTCGCGGAGTTGTTCAGGCGATGTGCGGAGTCGTGCGGCGCCGACATCGTCCTTTCATACAGTTCGACGGGCCTGCTCGACGTGGAACAATTCGCCCGGCTTTGCTGTCCGTACTACCGGTTGCAGGAAGTGGAGCGGATCAGCCATCCCCACTCCACGCAGGGTAAGGGCACAAAAAGCGGGGTGATGGAACTGATAATTATCTTCAACCGTAGTTAATGCTGGCTGCCGATATGGTATAATCGGTTTAGAGGTAATCAAAAATGAGAGCCGCGGTTGGAATCGCATTATTGCTGTCCCTGGCCTTGCCGGCGCTGGCGCAGGAGGAAGAGAACACACTGCGCGACGCGAGGGTGGGCGAGTGGGCCCTCTACTCCGCTTCCGGCTCCATGCAGGAGCGCCACAGCGTGGTCGCCAGGCGGCGGGAAGTGGTGGTTGTGCGGGTCGACTCGATCATCAACGGCAAGGTCATCAGCAGCAACACGGTCAATTACCGCGTCAACACACCCCAGTTCCTCGCCGGGGCCGAGGGCCAGCAGCAGGTGCGGGCCGGCGGCCGCCTCTACGATTGCGTCGTTGTACGGCGCGGCAACCGGCTGTTCTATTACTCCAACGATGTGCCGGTTACCGGATTGGTGGCCGTCAGCCGCGGCGGCAACTCTATTCAGGAAATAATCGATTACGGTTTCTGATCGCGCAGCTTCCCGCAAATTTAACTCCACTATTCGGGAAATTTTTCACAATATTTGTGTGTTTTGAGTGCCAAGCCTGCTTGCCCGCCCCTCTGCCGCACCGCACCCTTGGCAGAACCGGTGCGGGCGCACGGCAAGTGAAACAGGAGGAATAAGCTTATCTTTAACAGTAAGTTAAAGAGATATTCAAAATTATTCATGGATTGCGTTCCGCGGCTGTTGCGCGGGCGCGAATTCCCCATTCGCTGAAAGCTGCGCAATCCTTGACTTCACCAACCGCGCAAACTATCCTAAATTGATTTGTTATTGGAACGGTGAAAGCCGTAAGGCTTTTTCATCACTTATTTAACTTCTAATACCCGGGAGTAATCATGCGAGTGGTACAGAATTTTCGCTGGCACGCGCGCGCTGGGCAGGGGGCGGTGACCGCCTCCAAAGCGCTTGCCGACATCGCCGCGGTAGAGGGGAGATATGCCCAGGCATTCGCGGAATACGGTGCTGAGAAACGCGGCGCGCCCGTGGTGGCTTTCAACAGGGTAAGCGAGAAGCCGATTCGCCTGTACTGCGCGATCGAGGAGCCCAACTGGATCATTTGTTTGGACCCGTCGCTGATCGGCCCGGTTGACATCGCCGCCGGGGCCTGCCTGGACAGCAATTTCATCATCAACACGGCACACGATGCCGCCTGGCTGCGCGAGCACATCGAGTTCGGCATGATGGATTTCTTCTACCTCGACGCGACCAAGATTGCGACTGAGGAGATCGGCCGCGACATCCCCAACTCGGTGATCCTCGGCGCCATCGTCAAGGCGTCCGGCCTGTTCGACTACGAAATTTTCAAGCGCATCCTTGGCGACAAGATGCACCACGAGTTCACCAAGAAGATGGCCGAGGGCAATATGCGCTGCTTCCAGCGCGGCTTTGAGGAGGTGGTCAAAGGATGAGCGAGAAAGAAGGAATGCTGAAGAAGGAGCGCCTGCTGACCTGGCGCCAGGTCGGACCCGGCGCCCAGGTGATGACGCCCGGTACCAGCAAGAAATACAAGTCGAGCGAGTGGTCCGTGCGCCACATGAACTGGAATCCCGAGACTTGCATCCACTGCCTCCTGTGCTGGGCCACGTGCCCCGACCTGTGCATCAAGGTTGAGGAGGGGAAGATGGCCGGCGTCGATCACTATTACTGCAAGGGATGCGGGATCTGCGAGCGAGCCTGCCCGACCGATCCGAAGAGCCTGAGTTTCGAGCCGTTCGACGGCGGGAAGGAGGAGTGAGCCATGCCGACTGTTACGGAGAAACTGAAGACGACGAAAGACAGTAACGCGGCGATGGGAGAGGCGATGCGGCAGATCAACCCCGATGTTATCTGCGCCTACCCGATCACTCCCTCGACGCCGATAATGGAGACGTTCGCGATGTACCTTGCCGACGGCGAGGTCGACACGGAGCTGGTGGCCGTGGAGAGCGAGCACAGCGCGATGAGCGCCTGCGTCGGCGCCGCCGCGGCCGGAGCGCGCGTGATGAACGCGACTGCGGCCAACGGCTTGGCGCTGATGTTCGAGATCCTCTGCGTCGCCTCGGGGCTGCGGCTGCCGCTGGTGCTGGGCATCGCCAACCGCCCGATCAGCTCGCCGTTGAACATCCACGGCGACCACTACGACACCTACGGCGTGCGCGAGGCGGGCTGGATCCAGCTCTACAGCGAGAACGCGCAGGAGACCTACGACAACATGATCCAGGCGGTGCGCATCAGCGAGCATCCGGATGTGCGCACGCCGGTGATGGTTTGCATGGACGGCTTCCAGAGCAGCCACTGCGCCGAGAACATCGTTATCGAGCCCGACAAGTTCGTCACGGACTTCGTCGGCACCTACAAGCCGTCCTACACAACTTTCCTCGATGTC
>DATKUA010000067.1:0-40209 GCA_035530855.1 Acidobacteriota bacterium
GCGAGCAGCGGGATTTTGTCAACATGTTCAGCAGCCCGGCTCCCGCCTTTTACCTGAGGGATATTTTCACTTCGCTGGCAGGAACGGATTACAGCTCCCATGCGTCGTTTCTGGAAAGAGCGAGGCGGTTCAGGAGCGGGATGCTGCGGATTTTCAGGGAGAAGGGATACTTCGACCGCAACGCCATCGAATTTATCTCACGCGTGCCACAAGAAGAGGCTTTGTCCGAGCAGAAATTCGCAGCGCGACAAGCCTCTCCGGGCTACAGAGAAAGCCTCGACCTGGACAGCCTGGAGCCGCTTGGAAGTGACCTGATTCCCGCATTTGAATCCTCTGCATCTACGCCGCATTTCCAAGACACCATCCGACCGGCGGCGGTCTTGATGTTCATGGTTCTGCTGTTCTTCTCGGTCGGGCAAGTGGCGTTCATTCGCTACGACGTAAGGTAGGTGTTTGCCATGCTATCGATCGCCAGAATCACAATGCTGCAGGGTTTGAAGGATGCCAAGTTCCTTTTCTTGTCCTGCCTCGTAATCCTCGCCTTCGTGGTCAACGCGTTCGTCTATTCGGAAGGTTACAGTTCGAGTCACCGGGAGTGGCAGGAGGCTGTGCAGGCGAACTCCAGCGAGCTGGAGCAGAAGCTGGGTAATCTGCAGCGCTTCGCAACTCACTATCAGAAGCTTGTCAAGCCCCCCTCGGCAGGGGCGTTTATCGCCGACGGTGGAGAGAGGGAGTTGCCCGACTCGTGGACGGTGAGCGCCTTTCTGAACATGGAGCCTGAGAAGACCATCCGCGGCAACAGGATGCTACCCCTCCTGGGCCGGTTCGATTGGGGATTCATCGTCGGTACGTTGATGACGCTTCTGGCCTTTCTGGTCAGCTTCGACGCGGTATGCGGCGAGAAACAGGACGGCACGCTCAAGCACGTGCTCGCCTGTCCGGTTTCCCGGATAGATCTGTTCCTGGGCAAATATGCGGGCATGTTGGCAATTCTTCTGCTCGTCCTGCTGTCGGGAATGGCCGCCGGCCTGCTGCTGATAGTGCTGTTCGGTTCAATCCCGCTTTCAGAGGGGATTGTCTGGGCGATCGGCTGGGCTTTCGCGCTTTCAGCGCTGTGCCTGTCCCTGACACTGCTGTTCGGGATTTTCATCAGCAGCGCGGTTCATCACCCCCCCGTTGCGATGGTAATCCTCCTGGTAGTCTGGATTCTGATTACGGTGGCTGTGCCGGGCCTGGCCCGCCTTCTCGGAGAACAGGTTATATCAGTAAAGTCCGAATTCGAGATCAGGCGTGAATCCGAGGCGGCTCACGATGAGGTTCTGGACAGCGCACCGGAGAAAGCGAAGTATCAGCACAACGATCCTTTCCACAAGGACAATCCGCTGAGGGCTGAGATGTGGCGAAGCTCGATGGCCGCGGTCCAGAGGATTTTGGACAGGTCGAACGAGACGAGGCTGCGGCAATTTGAAATTGTGAACGCGTTTGCCTCAATTTCGCCTTCCTGCTTGCTGAATTCCTCGTTGCAGGATGTTGTCGCGACGGGGGCACCCAGTTTCAGTGCGTTGAAGAACGCCGCCAGGCGGTATCAGCAGCAATTATTCGATTTCACAGCCCGCAGGGACGCGACCGATTCGGAAACCCCCCACCTCATCTACGCCCATTACACCTTCACCGATGTTGGGGTATTCTCGCGCAGACCGGTGGAGCCGGGCGCGTTTCCACGCGCAGAGGATTTATGGCGGTCGGGTGGACTTCCGCAGGAGCAAAGCCAGCCGATTTGGCAGCTGGTTATCTTCTTCGTGTTGAATTTGAACATGGCACTGGTCGCCTTCATTGCACTGGCTCGATACGATCCGCGTTGAGCCTTAGAAAACAAGAGGGATTTCAATGTTTAAAATCCTGATCTGGAAAGAAATCCGCGAACACCTGATGACGTTCCGTTTCGCCGCGGCGTTGGTGACAACTCTTTTGCTGGTGATCATCAGCGTCTGGGTGCTGGGGGATGACTTTCAGCGGCGCAGGGACGCGTACAACCTGGCGGCCGAAGAGAGCGCGAGGAATGACATGCAGGTCGTCGTGCCCTCGCAGATTCGGCCGACGGTGCACCGCGCGCCTTCCGTGCTGAGCATTTTCGCCCAGGGCGAGGACCGCCGTTTCGGCAACACGGTCCTGGTGCAGCGCTGGGAGGTTCCGCGCCGGGCGGAGGGGAGTTTTACCGACAACATGCTGCTGGCTGCCGAGCCTGCGCTCGATCTCTACACGATCTTTGCCCTGGTGGTCAGCCTGTTTGGGATCCTGTTCAGCTACGACGCGGTTTCGGGAGAGCGCGAGCGCGGTACGCTGAAGATCCAGTGTTCGGTGGGCGCGGGCCGCGCTCCGATACTCGTATCGAAATTGCTGGGAGGGATTATCTGTCTCGCGATCCCCTTCATTTTCAGCTTTCTTTCGGGATTGTTGCTGTTGTCGCTTTTCTTCGGGATGAGTTTCACCGGGGAGCAGTGGTCGGCGGTGGCGATGATGCTTCTGGCCGGGCTGGTTTACGGCGGGTTGTTTGTGGCCACGGGGCTTACCTGTTCCGCTTTGATGAGGAAGTCGTCGGCCGCTCTGATCCTGTCGCTGCTGGTGTGGGCGATCGGTGTGCTGCTTTTACCGAGCGCCGCAGCAAATGCCGCGGGAGTTATCGCTCCCTTGCCGTCATCGGCCGAGCTGGCCAATGCCGAGAAGACATCGCTGCAGGAGGCGGCCGCAGCCCTTGAGGAATTCGGGAAAGTGCACCCGAGGTACTGGACGGGTTTGTTGACCGGCGGCTGGTCGATCCCCGGCAGGGGCGGTTGCTTCAAGTTCGACGGCGGTGTGGCCCACTACGTCGACGGGGCGGCATGGGTGCATACGATCGAGCCGATAATGCAGAGGCGTGCCGGTCGAATCTGGGACCTGTATAACGGGCTGGAGGAGCGGCGGTTGAATCATTCGAGGATGTTCGATCTGATTAGTGCCGCTTCGCCGGCGATGCACCTGCGCAAGGCCTTCACCTCTCTCGCAATCACCGACTACCAGGCCTACGGCGGCTTTCTGGAGAGCGCCCGCAGGCACCGCCGGCTGATCCTCTCGCAGCTCGAAAGCAGGGGCTATTTTGCCGACAACGCCTGGCAGTTCTTCTCCAGGAGGCCGACCTCGGAGATAACCGATGATCTGTATGCCCAACGCCACGCCTACCTGGAAGAGCAGATGGCCCTGGGTAAACGCGGGGATGAGATCCTGGATCCTGTAATAGCTTGGGGCTTTCTGGCCAAGGATGAGATCCCTCAATTTGCCTATACCGAACCCGCATCTGATTTTGGCGTGGCCCTACTGCACATCGGTGTTCTGGTGGCAATGCTTTGCTTCGCCTTCGCTATCGGCCTGGTGGCAATTCTTCGTTACGACGTCCGTTAAGGAGCCTCAGATGCTGACTATTACAAAAAGACAGATACTCGATAGCCTGCTGGACGCTAAATTTATATTCATGGCTCTGCTGATATTGCTGGCTTTTGCGTCCAACGGGGTGATCTTTTCAGCTCAATACGGCCAGCTGAGAGAGGATTACCAAGTAAGCGAAGCCGAGAACAGTAACCTGATGCGGGGAAGATGTGACAACCTTCAGAGGCTCGCAATAATGGAGCAGAGGATCCTCCCTCCTCCTTCCGCTCTGGCGTTTATCGCAGAGGGCAACAGCGACACGCTGCCGAACGTCTCCCTCCTCAATGCTTTCAACCGTTACGGTTACGAATTCCAGCATCGCAGCGACGACCGGATTCCGGTGCTGCCGTCGCTCGATTGGAATTTCATCGTCGGCATCCTGCTGACGTTGTTGGCCATCCTGGTCAGTTACAACGCGGTCTGCGGCGAGCGCCGCGACGGCACACTGAGGCTGGTGCTGGCGCACCCCGTCTCCCGCCTGAAGTTGTTCCTCGGCAAGTATATTGGCTTGCTTCTGGCAATAACAATTTGCTTCCTGGTTGGCGTTGCCCTGAATCTGGTCATATTCGTATTGCTTGACGGTCCGCCGCTCGACGGCACGACGATCCAGCAGATAGGGTGGGCGGTACTTCTTTCCATCTGCACACTTTCGCTGTTTGTGTTAGCGGGCCTGACGGTCAGCTCGATGACTCAGCGTCCGGCGGTATCGCTGGTGGTGCTGCTCGTTTTCTGGATCATCGCGGCTTTCGCTTTGCCGGGGCTGGGGCGGCTGATTGCGGAACAGGTCGTGGAGGTGCCGACCCAGGCTGAAGTTCAGGCAGAGACCGCCGAGAGGTTGCAGCAGGCCGAAGACTCCGTCCCGAATTATGCGAACTTCTGGAACGGCGATCCGTTCGCGCAGAACATACCTTACCGCGCCGAGCTGTGGACCAGCCGCAACGAGGCAATAATGGCGGTGAACGACAGCTATTTCGAGGCGCAGATCAACCAGGCTTCGTTGGCCAAGCTGCTGGCTTTCATCTCGCCGCAGGGAATAATCGCCGACTCATTCCAGAACTTGAGCTCGACCGGCGTGTATGGGTTCAGGCGGCTGCACGAAAACGCGAAGCGTTACCGGAGCATCCTCAACAGGTTCCTGGTCACGCGTGACGCCGCCGACTCGGGCACGCCTCACCTGGTTTACGGCGGCAGGGGATTCTTCGATCCCGGCACGTTTTCGCAGAAACCGGTTTCGTATTCCGCCGTGCCGCGCGCGGCGAGCCTGTGGAGCGAGACAGGTTTACCGGTGGAAACCGAGATGCCGCTGATACATCTGATTATTCTGCTTGCGGCGAATCTCAACATGGCGATGATCGCCTTCATCGCGCTGGCCCGTTACGACCCGCGTTAGGGCGAGAAGGAATCAGGCATGTTCATTGTGTTGTTGTGGAAAGAGATCCGCGAGCACCTGATGACCTTCAGGTTTGCTGCGGCGCTTGTGACGATAACTCTGCTGATTGTCTGCAGCGTCTGGTTTCTGGGCGAGGATTATCAGCGGAGGCTCAACTCCTACCTCCAGGCGAGCGAGGCGGCGGCGCTTCTGGAGAGGGAGTACGTGGTGCCCTCCGAGATCAGCCCCACGCTTTTCCGCCCGCCCTCGCCGCTGAGCATGTTCACACAAGGTGAGGACAGGAGGTTCGGCAACAGCATTCAGATCAAGCGATGGGAGGTTCCGCGGGAGGCCACGGGCAACTACGGCACTGGTCTGCTGATGGCCGCCCAGGCGCCCTTCGATCTCTTCACGATCGTGGCTACGGTCGTGAGCCTGTTCGGGATACTGCTCACCTACGATGCGATCAGCGGGGAGCGGGAAAGGGGCTTGCTTAGGGTGCAGTCGTCGTATGGCGCGAGCAGATTGACTCTTTATTCGGCGAAGTTTCTCGGGGCAGCCGTCTGTCTCACGATTCCGATTGTTCTGGGCCTGACAGCAAGCCTGGTAGCGCTCAACTTCATCCTGGACATCGTTTTCACGCCGGGGGAATGGCTCGCCGTGGGGGGTGTTGCGTTCGCCTCCGTGCTCTACGGCACTGTCTTTGTGGCGCTCGGCCTGGGGTGTTCGGTTCTCGTGCGGCGCTCCTCCGCGGCGATAGTATTGGCTCTGCTGGTGTGGACGATAACGGTAGTCGTCGTGCCGTCGGTTGCTCAGGGCGCGGCCGGAACGCTGAGCCCGCTGGACTCGCAGTTTGCGATAAGCAGCCTTGAACGGGGTACCGAGGCTGATGCGCGCAAGAAGCATGAAGAGTTGGCGGATAAGTACCCCGCTTATGAATTCGGTTACTGGACCAGCAGTTTTTCGATCAAGAGCGAGAGATTTTTCAAATACGACTCCTGGGAACAAGGCTACCGTGATGCGGAGAGTTTCATCCGCGGGCTTGAGCTGGTGATGCAGGCACGGGCGGACACAATCCGTCAAGCATACAGGGAGTCCGAAGCGCGAAAAGCCGAGCAGTCCGAGACGGAACAACTTCTGGCGGTTTTCTCTCCTTCGCATCACCTTCGGCATGCCCTAACCTCTTTGACTTCAACGAATTACTCTCGCTATGAGGATTATCTCGAGGCGGCGCGACGCTACCGGGCGGAACTGCTCGATAACTTTCGCAGAAAGGGCTATTTCTCGGACAACGTGCTCAGCTTTTTTTCACAGCGCGACCCCGAAGAGATCGACGACGCGAAATACGGCGAGCGGGTGGCTTACTACAGGAGTCAACTCGAGTCGGGCAAGCGCTACGACGAATTCATGGGACCGAAGTTCCTCGAACCGGTCTCCGCGAGCGATTTGCCGCCGTTCGAGTATTCCTTCTTCGGCATGGACTCCGGATCGGTTATCTGGCCGCTCGGGATTCTGGCAATCGAACTGGCGCTGTTACTGGCAACCGGCCTGGCGGTTTTTCAGCGTTACGACATCAGGTGAGGAGAAAGGATGTTCACAGTTGCCCGCAGAGCGATCGTCGATGGAATAAGTGACTCCAAGTACATCTTTCTCACGGCGTTGATACTGGCCCTGTTTATAGCTAACGGCTTTATTTTCTCGGTGAGTTATCGGGATCAGTTGGACGATTATCGCAAGACTGTTGCCGAGAATTATCGCCTGATGCAGCCGGCCTGTTCGAATCTGCAGGATCTTGCCGTGTTCGAGCAGTCGCTGAAGAAGCCGCCATCTCCTGCGGCGTTCGTCGCCGACGGCGGCAGGCTGTTCCTGCCCAATGTGGTGCTGCTTAATGCATTCAGGCGTTGGGAAATCATCAAGCAGCACGCGGTTAACGAGCGCTCCCCGATTCAGCAGCCGCTCGACTGGAATTTCATCATCGGCTCGCTGGTGACTCTTCTTGCCGTTCTTTTGAGCTATTCTTCGGTTTCGGGCGAGAAACAGAGCGGCACCTTGAGGCAGGTGCTTTCAAACTCATTGCCGAGATTCAGATTCATCATAGCGAAGTACCTGGGGCTGATGTTTTGCATGCTCCTGACTCTGGGGCTGGGCATTACAACAAGCCTGGTGACAATCAATCTGCTGGGAGGGCCGCCGTTGAGTAGCGATATGCTGCGAATTATCGGCTGGGCGGCCGTTTTCGCGGTGCTGATCATTTCGTTCTTCCTGCTGACAGGTTTGGCGGTCAGCTCGCTGACGGGCAATTCGTCTGTGGCCTTGGTGATCCTCCTGGTTTTCTGGATCTTCGCGGTCGTGATCGTGCCGGGGGCGGGCAAGCTGGCGGCCGAGCAGATAATTAGGGTGCCATCGGACGCAGAGGTGAGAGCGGAGGTCGAGGCTCAATCTGCTGCGATTGCGAAGGCAACGCCGTCCGAAGCGACCGGCTGGACAAACGATCCTTCCAGCCCGAACGCGCGGAGGATCAAGCAGTACCGCGATTCGCTGCGGGCTGTGGGACAGAGAATCGAGGACGAGTACCTGCATACACAGATTTCGCAATCGATGTTGGCGCAACAGATCTCGTCAGTCTCCCCCTCCGGATTGCTGTCGGATTCGCTGCAATATCTCTGCGGCACCGGAGTATACGGATTGCGCAAGTTCACTGACCTCGCAGAAGAGTACAGGCAGCAACTAAACAGATTTGTCGTCGAGCGCGACGCGTTGGACAAGGATTCACCGCATCTGGTCTTCGGATTCCGCACGGGTATTTATGCGGGTGCGTTTTCCAGCGATGCGGTTACGGCGACGAGCGTTCCCAGGTACGACGGACTATGGACGCAAGGAGGATTCCACGGGAAGAGCTATATCCCACTTTGGCAGCTGTTTTATCTTCTGCTGCTAAACCTGAACATGGGATTATTGGGCGTGATTGCATTCGCTCGTGCTGACATAAGGTAGGCATATTCGTATACTGTAGATAGATACGTTCGAATTAATGAAAACGATAGGGGATCAACTGAGTTGAAACTAATTCCTCAAGGGGATAAATGCCATGATCGAAGCGATTGATTTGACGAAGCGTTACGAGGACGGCCTGCTGGCGGTGGACCACCTCAACCTCAAGGTCGAGAAGGGGGTTATCTACTGCCTGCTGGGCGCCAACGGCGCCGGCAAGACCACCGCCATCAACCTCTTCCTCAACTTCATCGAGCCCACCGCCGGCACAGCCAAGATCAACGACATCGACGTCACCAAGAACCCGCTGGAGGCGAAGAAGTTCGTCTCCTACGTCAGCGAGAACGTCATGCTCTACGGCAACTTCACCGCGCGCCAGAACCTCGACTTCTTCACCAAGCTGGGGGGCCGCGGCGACATGAGCAAGGACGATTACTACGACGTGATGCGGCGCGTCGGGCTGCAGGAAAAGGCTTTCGAGCAACGCCTGAAGAACTTCAGCAAGGGCATGCGTCAGAAGCTGGGAATCGCGATTGCGATCACCAAGAACGCGCCTGCGATTCTGCTTGACGAGCCGACGAGCGGTCTTGACCCGAAGGCGGGTTCGGAGTTCATGGACCTGCTGCGGAGCCTGAAGGAAGAGAGCAAGGCGGTCCTGATGAGCACGCATGACATCTTCCGCGCCAAGGACATCGCCGATGAGGTGGGTATCATGAAGGAAGGCAACCTGGTGATGAGCAAGACCCGCGATGAGCTGGAGACATGGAACCTCGAGCAGATCTACCTGGAATACATGCAGACCTGAACCCCAGACCGGTCGGCAATAGTGGAATGCCACGGCCGGCAGTAGTATTCTGTCGTCATGGAAACCTCCTTCGCCATCGCCATTCTCGCTGTCATCCATGGAATGATTTTCCTGACCCTGATAATCATTCTGCTGAGCGACCGGTGGCGCAGATCGCATTTTCGCTTCCGCAGGCAATCGAAACGTGAGAGCAGGATCGAGCAGAAGATGGTAGGCGAGGCGATTGCCGCCTGCGTGCTCGAGCGCGACCTTTTGTCTTTGCTGCGATCGATCGGCAGGCGCGCTGCCGAGCTGAACGGATTCGAGGATTGGATTGCCTGGCTCAGGGATGAGCAGGGGGAGTTTTATCCCGCCTCCTTCGAAGGCCGGATAGTCGCCGGGCTTGCCGACAGCCTCCGCGGTGTCGAAGAGGCGAGCTTTTTCAAGTGGGTTCGGGTCAATCACACGCCGTTTGTGCTCGACAAGAAGTCGGCCAGGATGGCCGAATCGACAGAGATGCAAAAGTTACTGCAGGAAATAACACCCGGCCTGCTTATTCCGTTTCTCGACGGTCAGACATTATTTGGATTGCTGGTACTCGGTGGGCAACGCCGCGTCCGGGAGCAGCGCAGCGAGCAGTTTCTCGCCCTCTTCGGCGCGTTCGCTGCGATTTTGATCAGAAAGGTGTTGCTCGACGAGGAGGAACGCCGTCTGCAGGAGCGTCAGCAGCGGGCTGAAAGTCTCGCCTCGATGGGCAAGGTGGCTGCCGGAATCGCACACGAGATTCGCAACCCGCTGACATTCATCCGCTCCGCCGCCGAGCAGTTGGCGGAAGAATCGGCCGGGATAGAGGATGCTGCGGAGCTTCTCGGGGGGATCGTCGAAGAGATAGTGCGGGTCAACGAGCGGATCGAGGAGTTGCTCTCGCTTGGCAGAATGGACAGAGGTATTTTCGAACCTGTTGCGCTGGACGAGGTTGTGCGTAGTAGCGCAAGACTCGTCGAGGCCCGGGCGCGCGAGCGGGATATCGCGGTCGTGATCAAGACGAGGCTCGACGACGCCAGGGTTCTCGGGAGCTCCGACCGCCTGCGCCAGCTTTTCCTTAATCTGATGCTCAACGGCATCGAGGCGATGCAGAGCGAAACGGGAGGCGAGTTGACTGTGCGGGCTCATGCCGACGCGGGCACAGCGGTTATCGAAATCGAAGATGACGGCCCCGGCATCCCGCCAGAGGCCAGAGAGAGGGTTTTCGAGCCGTTTTTCACCACCAAGGATAAGGGCACCGGCCTCGGCTTGGCGCTATGTTTCAGTATTGCCAACGCCCACGGAGGCAGCGTTGAGTTGCGGTCTACGGGTGAGGAAGGGACTTGTTTCGCCGTGGAGTTGCCCCTGCACAAGGAATGAAGATTGGAAAATCGGCGATCAAATCAAAGTAAACGATATGCTGAAGTACGGATCGATGGGTGAATAAGTGAAATCCCGAATCCTGGTGGTCGATGACGAGCGCAAGATCCAGCTCGTGCTGGAAAAGTTATTAAAGGGGCGGGGCTACGAGGTGGGCGCGGCCGACGGCGGGCGGTCGGCACTCGAGGCCGTGGCCGAAGAGCCGCCCGATTTGGTTCTACTCGACCTGCGGATGCCGGGAATGGACGGTATGGAAACGCTGCGGAGCCTGCGCGGCGCGGGTTATGCGGGCAAGATAATTATCATGACCGCCTACGGCACGATCGAGAGCGCCGTGGAGGCGATGCGCGAGGGCGCCTACGATTACATCACCAAACCCTTCAGCAATGAGGATCTCCTACTCTCGATCGAGCGCACGCTGGAGCACGAGCGGCTCCGCCGCGACCTCGAAATGGCCCGCAGGCAACTCGAGGGCAGGTTCTCGGTCGACGGGATCATCGCCTCCAGTCCGGCGATGGTTGGGTTGCTGGAAACGGTGCGGCGCATCGCCCCGACTGTGACTCCCGCGCTGATCATCGGCGAGAGCGGTACCGGCAAGGAGGTCATCGCCAAGGCGATTCACCAGGAGAGCGGCAGGCCGCAACGCCCCTTCATCGCCATCAATTGCGGTGCGCTGCCGCCGAACCTGATGGAAAGCGAGCTGTTCGGTTACCGGCGCGGCGCGTTTACGGGAGCCGACCGCTCGAAGACCGGGCTGGTGGCGGAGGCTGAAGGCGGCACGCTTTTCCTGGACGAGATCGGCGAGCTGAGCGCGGAAGCCCAGACGAAGCTGCTGAGGTTTGTCGAGACGGGGGAATTCATACCGCTCGGCGACACGAAGACCCGCAGGATCAGCCTGAGGCTGCTTACAGCGACCAATAAGGACCTCGAGGCCGCCGTGGCCGAGGGAACATTCCGGGCCGATCTGTTCTACCGCCTCAATGTCGTGCTGCTGAGGGTGCCGCCGTTGCGGGAGCGAACCGAGGAGATCCCCCTGTTTATCGAGCATTTCGTCGGCATTCATGCTCCGTCCTGCGGCAAGGAAGGATACAGATTCGGCCGCGAAGCCGTCGAAACCATGATGGAATATGCGTGGCCTGGAAACGTGCGGGAGCTGGAGAACGCGGTCAAGAGCGCGATGTTAATGGCTGAGTGTTCACCGATGGGCGCCGGTGATCTGCCTGTTGCGGTGAGACGAGGACACGCGGAGGGCAGGGCAGGCGGTGTCAACATTGGGTCCGAGATGAGTCTGCAGGAAATGCTGGACCGGCAGCAATGGGATCTCGAAACCAGGGCGATCAAGGCCGCTCTGCGGACGACAGGCGGCAACCGATCGCAGGCGGCCAGGAAGTTGGGCGTCAGCCGCAACACCCTGCTGCGGAAAATGCGTCAGTATCGAATAAAATAGAATCTGGAAACTTATTACCGGTTTTATCCGTCATAATAATCAGTAGAGGGTGTGTGTGAGCAGCGAATCATCGAGATTGATACCCAACCGGCCCCGCGACTCTTTCGGAAGTTAAATCAATGGAAAGGTTCAATGAAACCGACTTAATGGGACCAAGGTAAGCGAATTGCCATGTGGACAATAGTAAAAAAGGAATCGTTGGAGAACCTCCTGACGCTGAGGTTCGTTATTGGATTTCTCGCCTGCAATATTGTTTTCGGGCTGATGTCGTATGTGCTCGTTCAAGATTTCCTGCACGAGTGGAACGGCATGCAGTCGGCTGAGTACGATAACGAGCAGGAAATGGCAAGCATGGAAGTATACTCATTCGTCCGGCCTTCGATCATCAGGGAGCCCTCGCTGCTGGCCGTGTTCGGGACCGACATGGGCAAGCAGTGGGGCAAGAGAGTATGGATCAGCCACACGAGGATACCTGTTTTCACGACTGATGAAGCGACAAGCGGCTCGAGCGGCGATTTCCTGGGATTTTTCTCGAGCTTCGATTTCATCAACGTGGTTCAGATCTTCATTTCGCTGCTTGCGCTGCTGTTCAGTTTCAACGCGATCAGCGGGGAGAAGGAGCGCGGGACGCTGCGATTGGTGCTGTCGAATCCTGCGGGCAGGACGGGAATATTCATCGGCAAATATCTCGGTTCGCTGCTGGCCCTGGCGCCGATAGTGGTATCGAGCATGGCGGTGGCGTTCGTGGTGTTCATGGTCAACGCTCCCGCTCCGTTGAGCGCCGACGACTGGGCGAGCGCGGGAATAATCCTGTTCGTGACGCTGCTGTTGGGGGCCGCTTTCGCCGCGGTCGGTATGCTTGTTTCGTCGTTGACCCACCGCACGGCCTCTTCGCTGATCATCTGCATGATCGTCTGGGTTGTTCTGGTGCTGGTGCTGCCGAGCTCGGTGGGATTCGTCTCGTCGGAGCTGGGCTTCAGCGAGGACGCCCGCGATTACAACCGCAATCTGCAGGCTCTGTACGGGGAGTACAACGACGAAATGAACCAGGTGCGATATTACATGCGCGATTACTTTCTGATGTCGAATGTCAATGGTTCGTCAGAAGGCCGGATAATCTGCCGGATGATCGGTGATAATGCGCGGAATTTCTTGATGACCCTTTTACCCAAGGCGATCTCGGCGCAGAACGAATTCGCCTCCAAGCGCTTCGGTCTGGAATCGGACTACTACGCCAGCCGCAAGGCCAAGACCGAGTTGACGGAGAACCTGATGCGGATATCGCCGTCGTCACTTTTCGGCAATATCGTCAATGCGCTGATTCGGACCGATGCCGCCGGCCACGAGAGTTTCATCGAACAAGCGCGGAACTATCGCCAAGAGGTTGTGGAGTACATCGAGAGTCACGGGGGCTACACCTCGTCACGCTGGTTCACAAACGATGTCGAGGATGCGCCGTACCGCGAAATGGTGCGCCTCGCCGAGACGATGACGCTGCCGGAGATGGGGGCGGCGTTTCAGGATCCGGAGCTTGTCCAGCAAATCTTCACCGCGATCGAGGAAGCCATGGCCGATCCGGCCAGAAAGCTCGATCTGAGCGACCTGCCGCGATTTCAGATGCGGCAACAGCCGCTTGCCGAGGCGTTGGGCGCGGCGGCGCTCGATATTATTCTGATGTCGGTTTTCATCGCGGTTATTGTGGTTGTCAGTTACATAAGATTTTTCAGCTACGATCCGAGGTAGTGGGATGAAATCGCTGATTTCTTTTTGGTTGAGGCAATATCTGAAGCAGGGCCGGCTGATAGTCATCTACATCCTGGCGCTTCTATTGTTCCTGCTCAATGCTTATATCTATGCAAGCAGGTGGGAGGAGGACCAGCAGTCTCAGAGCCAGCGCACGAGGAGCCTTCAGGAGGCTTACGACTCGGTCGGCAGCCCCGATGATCTGGCCGGATCGGGCTTTTGGCTCACGATGCCGGTCATTCCGCTCAGGTTCATCGCGGATAATAATCTCGAGGAGGTTCCGACGCGCCGCGTAGTGACCACGCGTAACGCCGGGCTGCCGGCGACCGCCGAAATCCATCGGCAGCAGATCACGGGATTGTGGGATATCGATCTGGCGTTCATCGTGGGAATGATTTTTTCTTTCCTCGCCATCGTGCTGACCTTCGATGCCGTGAGCGGCGAGCGTGCGCAGGGTACGCTGAAGATGCTGCTGACGACGCGAGTGTCGCGCTACCAGATTGTCCTGAGCAAATTCGTTGCGATTGTGATTGCGCTGATGCTGCCTCTGCTCGTCGGCATGCTGGCCAACTTCCTGCTTCTGAACGTGTTCGGGGTGGTCTCAATCGATGGTGGACAAATAGCCATTCTCGGATTGTTCTTTATATTCGCCGTGCTGCTGCTGTCATTCTTTGCAGCCCTGGGCATCCTGGTGTCGTCGCTGACAAGAAGCTCGATCACCAGCCTGGTGGTGCTGCTTCTGCTGTGGGTGCTGTTGGTGTTGGTGATACCGGGCGCGAGCAAGCCGGTGGCCAAAGAGGTGGTCGCGACGATGACCCCGGAGGAATACAGCAACACGATGGCCGAGATCAACGGCAACTTCTTAGGCGAGCTGAAGCGCACGGGCGCCATCGACCGGGCCGCGGCGATGGCCAGGGTGGACAACTTCCAGTTCGAGCGGATCTGGGACGGCGTAATGGAGGATTTCCAGGGCCGGCGGCAGAGCGTGATAGATTCCCACATCAGGTCTTCATACAACCAGTCGGAAACCGCCGCGCTGGCCGGGCGCCTCTCACCCAATGTGCTGTTCAAGCAGGCGGTTTCCCGGCTGACGGGGACCGATCTTGCGGCAGTGCGGGAATTCCACAGGCAAGCGGCGCGCTTCAAGCAGACGCTATTCAGCTTCCTGGGCGCGCAGGATGCGCAATATGTCGCCAGGAACGGCAACTTCGACGCTAAGCACGACAGTGCGGGCCTGCTGCATTCCGACGGCAGGGGTTATCTTTCGTCGAATCCGCTGACTGCGAAGATTCCGCGGTTCGAATACCGTCCGTCCGGGCTGGGCGAGCGGATTGCGGGGGCGATGGCGGATGTGTCGGCCTTGGTGGTGTTGGTGCTGGTCGGCGTCGTGCTCGGTGTGTTCGCTTTCAACCGCTACGATGTCAGGTGATCCGGTTTAACGACCGGGCTATCGTACATCATAGAGTGCGAAGGCGATGATTATGCCCATGAAGATGACTACAGCGTAGAGAAGCAGGACATTGATATCGGTGGCGCAATCCCAGGCGACGTCGAGTCCCGGCCCGCCGATGCCGCGGTAGTGGGGCATGCCGCTCAGGTCCAGTTGAGTCGGTTGATAGTTCTCGAGAGTTTCCAGCGTGATGTTTCCCTTATCGTCCATGCCGAAACTCTTGATGCCTATCGAGGCGTAGAGTTTCTCGGGATTAAAATCTTCAGGTTGGTTCCTGCTTTCAAGGTAGTCGACCAGCTTGTTCCTGAAGATGCGCAGGCTATCCCTGAAGGCGTCGATCATTTCGACGCCGGAACCGCTGATGCCGTGGAAGGCGAAGGAATAGCACGACATCGGTGAGATCCTGGAATAGAAGATGGCTGTGTCGACGACCCGCCGTTGCTTCCTTTCCCACTCATCGTAGAGTGCGTCTTCGAAGTCCCTGGTATTCGCTATCGTTTTTTGCCTGACGCTGGCGTTGGCGTTGCCCATTTCGCTCGTCAGCCGGCTGAGGTGGGTCGGATTCTGTTCGAAGAACTCCTTGAGATACTTACCCCACATCGCGCGCTCGGAGCGCTTGAACCGCATGATGTTTTGCTCGATCTCGTCGGGTGAGGAAGTCTCGATCGCGTTTGCCGAGATGTGGACGGCGAGTTTCGGAATGATTGATGTGAGGGCAACCCAGACGAAAAGGCAGATCAACAGGGACAGGAATGATCTTTTAGCGAGGGAACTGACGAGGAAGCCGATGAGGTAGAAAACGAACAAGTAGAGCGTTGACACAGCGGCGATGAGAGCGAGTTTGAAGAAATCGCCGCCGGAGAATTCAATGCCTCCGATGAAAATAACGCCGGCGACGGCGATGCCGAACGGCAGAATAAAAGTGATTATGACCGGCAGGAAGCCGCCGAGGATTTTGCCGGCGGCGATGCTGACCCTGCTCACCGGGTTTGCAGCGATCAGCCTGAGTGTCCCCGATTCCTTCTCGCCTGCAATGGCGTTGTAGCTGAAGAGTATCGCGAAGAGGGGGAAGATGAAGGCGATGACGAAATTGACGTCGAGCTCACCAAAGACGCTCAGGACGGGGCTGGAGTAATATCTACCTTCCTTGATTCGCGGGGCGCTGGTGTCGGTGACCACAGCTTTGTGGCCGACCACATTGTCAAGGCCGGTATTGAATATCGAGAGGCGGTCCGGCCGGCGGTAGACCTTGAGCCCCTTGTTTCCGAGGTCTACATAGTTGTTGCTGTCTCTTGCGTCCTCGAGCGAGTAGGCGATGCCCTTGTCGACCAGCCTGGTTTGGAGCGCGTATGTGGAATACCCGTTGTAGACGGCGATCAGGATGAGTACGAGGCTGGCAATGAAGATAAGGATGAACTTGCTGCTGTAGAGCAACTCACGCGCTTCTTTGGAGAGTATTATAAACATGGGGACCTCCAAAAGCGTTTATTGAACCTCTGGGAATGATTGGCATTACTTAAGAGCTCATGCCGGCGCTTCACCAAGCCCTGGCCGGAGTTTTCATCTTCAACCGCTGAAACATCTCGTGGATGTCCGGCAGATACGGCGCGAAAAAAACGGTTCGGCAGCTTGTGTGGGTAATTAGAGCAGATTTTCGATAGCGGGAGTGTATTTCTTGACCTGGTAGCGGATGTTGCCCAGCATGGCGTCTTTTTCGGCCACCACGGCCAGCAGTGCGTCGCTGCCGATGGTGTTGATCACGATCACGCCCTTCTCGAATTCGATCATCAGGTGGGTGAAATTGCCGAGTTTCAACTCGTCTCCCATGACGGCGGCCGAGCTGATCTCGGCCGATATCGTAGCGCCGATCACCTCGTTGTCCAGCCCGCTGGAGGTCGAGACGCCGTCGATGACGAAACCCTCATGCCCGACAACCAGCGCAGCCTGGACCCCCGAAACCGCGGCAAGTTCCTTTAGCAGATTATTAAGCGCTTCCATTTTTCCCCGGGCTTTGACCTCTAATTATATAATAGCTTTCGGTTTGTGATTTGTCTCCTGCCATTTTAAACAATGCAGGAGGAGCATTAATCGGCAATGTATACCAATGATTTTTGGAGAAAACCCTCTGCAACCTTGCGCTAACGGTGCTGTTCTTTTAGATTGATCAGACCAAGCCGATAGTTATTTCGCGTGTGCTCGGGGCTCGAAGAGATGACCAGGATATTCGCGGTTGCCAATCAGAAGGGCGGAGTCGCAAAGACGACGACGGTGGTCAACCTCGCCGCCGCTCTTGCCGATGCCGGGCAAAAGGTGTTGATGATCGATTCCGACGCCCAGGGTCACGCGGGCAAGGCAATCGGTTTCGAGACGGGTGAGGTCAAGACCTCGCTCTACCAGGTGCTTACCGGGCGGGCCGAAGCCCGCGAAGCGATCATTGACACTAATTTCGAGAACCTCTGGCTGCTGCCCAGCGACACGAGCCTGGCCGCCACCGAGGTCGAACTGGCGACTCACACCGGCAAAGAGTACATCCTGGACAGGGCGTTGCAGCCGGTGAAAGAGCATTTCGATTTCATCATTATCGACTGCCCCCCCTTCCTGGGCATCCTCACGATCAATGCCTTGATCGCCAGCACGGAGGTTCTGATCACCTGCGCGATGTCCTATCTCAGTCTGGAGGGCGTGAGCGACCTTCTGGATCTGATCGAGGTGATCAACGACAACCTCTACCTCCCCGAAAAGGTATTCGTGGGCGGCGTGCTGGCCTGCATGTACGACCGGCGCACGAGGTCGAGCGCGAAAGTGAAGAAAGAGCTGGAGCGCTATTTCAACGACAAGCTGTACGATACCGTGATACCGATCAACGTAACGCTCAACGACGCACAGACGGCCGGGATGCCGATCATCCATTTCGCCCCGCAGTCGACCGGTGCGCAGGCCTACCGCCGCCTGGCGCGCGAAATCACCAGACCACGGGATTGATTTCTCCCGACATCGGACAATAGAGGTCAGGCGACAATGATAGGACTTTACCAAGGCAAGGGGCCGAAAATCCACGATACCTGTTTCATCGCGGAGAATGCGGTGATCATCGGCGACGTGGAGATCGGAGCCCACAGCAGCGTCTGGTATGGCGCGGTGATCCGCGGCGACGTCAACTTCGTCCGCATCGGCGAAGGCTGCAGTGTGCAGGACAACGTCACGCTACATGTCGAGCGCGGTGACCTACCGCTACGCATAGGCGATAACGTGACGATCGGCCACAACGCCGTCGTCCACGCTTGCACGGTCGAGGACAACTGCCTCATCGGCATGGGTTCGGTGGTCCTCGACGGCGCGGTCGTCGGCGCGGGTAGCATCGTCGCCGCCGGGGCGGTCGTGCCGCCGGGCATGAGCCTGCCGCCGCGTTCGCTGGCGGCGGGAGTGCCGGCCAAGGTGAGGCGCGAGCTCACAGGCGCGGATCTCGAGATGATTGTCGATAATGCCGACGCGTATATAAAGCTGAAGCAGATCTATCTTGAGAACGGAAGGCAGGTTTAGCAGATGAGAATTCCCTACGACAAAGGCTGGGCCCGGACGCAGCGCTGCGGCGAGTTGCGGGCGGAGAATGAGGGCGACGAGGTCGTCCTCAACGGCTGGCTTCACCGTCGGCGAGACCTCGGAGGGCTGATCTTCATCGACCTGCGCGACCGCGCGGGAATCGTCCAGGTGGTCTGCGATCCGCAGCAATCGCCGGAGGCGGCCGCAGCCGCCAAGGATTTGCGCGGCGAGTACGTGATCGGCGTGAAGGGGAAAGTGCAACTGCGGGGCGAGGGCAACCGCAATCCCGACATGCCCACCGGCGAGGTCGAGGTCGCGGCGAGCGAGATCGCCCTGTTCAACGAGGCGAAGACTCCGCCGTTCGAGCCCAAGGAAGACACGACCGCCGGCGAGGAAATGCGCCTCGAGTACCGCTTCCTCGACCTGCGTCGCCCGAGCCTCCAGGCCAACCTGATTCTGCGCCACGTGGCCGCGCTCGCGGCGCGAAACTTCTTCAGCGAGGAGGGATTCATCGAGGTCGAGACGCCGGTGCTGACGCGCAGCACGCCGGAGGGCGCGCGCGACTTCCTCGTGCCCAGCAGGGTCAACAAGGGGAAATTCTACGCGCTGCCCCAGAGCCCGCAGCTGTTCAAGCAGTTGCTGATGATCAGCGGCTTCGACCGCTACGTGCAGATCGCCAAGTGCTTCCGCGACGAGGACCTGCGGGCCAACCGCCAGCCGGAGTTCACCCAGATCGACGTCGAGATGGCCTTTGTGGAACCCGACGACATCTTCGACGTGATCGAGCGGCTGATGGTCGGCCTCTACAAAATCATCGGTCGGGAGGCCCTGGCGCCGTTTCCGGTGATGGACTACAAGGAGGCGATGAACCGCTTCGGCACGGACAAGCCCGACCTGCGCTTCGGCATGGAGTTGGTCGACGTGTCGGAGCAGGTCGCCGACGGCGGCTTCCGCATTTTCTCTGAGATTGTGAAGGGCGGCGGGGTGGTCAAGGGCCTGCACGTGCCCGGCGGCGCAAATCTCTCGCGCAAGCAGCTTGGCGAGGCCGAGGAGTTGGTAAAGGCTTACGGCGCGAAGGGGCTGGTCTGGATCAAGTGGGGCGAGGACGGCTTCACCGGCCCGGGCGCGAAGCTACTCGGCGACAAACTGTGCGAGAGCCTCTTCTACCGCGGCGGCTGCGAGCCGGGAGCCGCGTTACTGATGGTGGCCGGCAAGTGGCGGACCGCCTGCAGCGCCATGGGAGCTCTGCGTTTGCAGCTGGCGAAGATCATGGATATCGTCGAAGAGAGCCTCCTGAAGTTTCTCTGGGTGGCGGAATTTCCGCTGTTTGAGGAGGACGACGGGGGCAATCCGACGCCGATGCACCACCCCTTCACCGCGCCGCATCCCGACGATCTGGAGTTGCTGGAGAGCGATCCGTTGAAGGTCAGGTCACGGGCCTACGATCTCGTGCTCAACGGCGAGGAGATCGGCGGCGGCAGCATCCGCATCCACGACGGCGAAGTGCAGCAGCGGGTGTTCAACGCGCTCGGCATCGATGCGGAGGAGGCGAAGGCCAAGTTCGGATTCCTGCTCGAGGCGCTCTCTTTCGGCGCCCCGCCGCACGGCGGCATTGCACTCGGGTGGGACAGGATCGTGGCGATGCTGGCCGGCGAGGAGGCGATACGCAGCGTTATCGCCTTCCCCAAGACCACTTCGGGCATCTGCCTGATGACCAAGGCTCCAGCGGAGGTCGACGGGGCGCAACTTCGCGAACTGGCCATCGAGATCCGCAGCAAAGAGGAAGCGGACAAGTAAAAGCACTTCCGTCATCACACATGCTCACAAAGGGGGCATCAATGAAGAGCCCGGTGGATTGTCCGCGCGCCGGCGAACTTTCTCTCCGCTTAGCTGTCGAATCCACAACCGGGGCCGGGACGTTGACACTGGAGGCCTGTGAAACCTAAAATGCTGGCAACCTGAACCTTACCGTCTTGTGCTTCGTTTTACAGGACAGTGAGTTTGAAATCTAAAGAATAGAAACGGGGACGAATTATGATGAGAGGGTATCGCAGTTTATTGATCACAGCAGTGTTAATTGCGCTGCTGGCGGCCGCGGCACCTGCCCAGGATGTGCTGAAGCACTTCCCGGACGACGTTTTCATGGTGGTCGAACTCAACTTCAAGACCGTCATGAGCATGGTGCCCGCGGAGATGTTGAACGAGTGGAGGCAGCAGAGCATCAAACAGGTCGGCTTTGACTTCACTGGGAAGGTCGATTCAATGGCCTTCGGTTTTCCCGCCGGGATGATGGGGGGGATGACTCCTCCGGATTTCTACGGTCTGATCAAGGGAAGCTTCACGATCGATGATATCAAAGCCGGCATGCAGAAGGCCGGGACAGAGTATGAGACGGTTCAGATCGGCTCCCTGACCGCGATCAGTTCCACAGAGGGTAGTGATGACAGCTACGTCGCACCGGTCAGCCCCGGCATGTTCGTTATAGGCACTAAAGCCGGCCTCGAGAAGTTCCAGGCTGTAAGCTCTGGCTCCACCGCCAACGCTTCGGGAAACGCTCTGCTGGGCTCCGCCCTGGCGGATACCGGAAACAAGGGTTTCCTGCGCGTCGCCGGTGTCTTCGATGACAGCATGAAGCAGATGATGTCGGCGCAGATGCCTGCGATGGGCAGCCTCAATACCTTTGCGATGGTGGCCGATTACGCCAACGATTTTCTCTCGATGACCATGGTGATGAACTCCGACGACGCCGCTTCGCTGGAGCAGCTTAAGATGATGATGGAGCAGCAGTTGCCGATGTTCAGCCAGATGGATACCACAGGCGCCCTGGCCGAAGTGGTTGCTAATCTCAAGAGCGAAATCGTGGGCACCAAGATGATCGTCAGCACCGGCCTCTCGAAGGCGACGCTGGAAGCTCTGATGGGGCAGCTCAGCGGCATGATGCAGATGGCGGTGCCGCAGTAAGGCTGCGAATCAGTCGCCTGTTTTAAGCAGGCTGTAGACAAGAGATATGGGCAAACCGGAGCGCCGGATTCCATCCCGCGCTCCGGTATTGAGCATGGTCTGGAGAAGGCTTTGAATACGGGACTTCCAGTCCGGCACAGGAAGCTTGCGGCATTACTCGCCGTTTCCCTGGCAATCCTCCTGGTTTTGACGGGTTGTCCGCCGCCGGAAAGCGAAAATCCGGCGGAAAGCGGCCTCACTGCAGAATCGCAAAGCCTTTTCGGATTCATTCCCGACGACGACTACTGCATTCTCAGCTATATCGATCTCGAGAAGTTTATCGACAGCGAGTTCGGCAGGCGGATAATCGAATTCAGCCCCACATATAACGTCTGGAACGAAAAGCTCGGCGTCGGCATGGATGCCGTCGAACGGCTGGCTATCGCAGCCAAATATACTGAAGGGTCGAAGACCGACGGCGAGGCGATAATCCTGATGTGGGGCCAGCCTGACGAGGAGTGGATTTTCAACCGCCTCGGCAGGAAGCGGGAGTTTTTCAAGAAAGAGGAAGTCGAGGGAGCCAAGCTGTACACGCTTGAGGATTTCGCTTTTGTCCTGCTCAACAAGAAACTCCTCGCGATCGGCACCCCGAAGATCCTGCGGGAATCGCTCCGCCTGGCAAAGGGAAAGGGCAGGTCCCTGGCCGAGGGCAAGGGCCTAAGCAAGTTTCAGGAGTATCTGCGCCACGGCGATTCGTTCTGGCTGGCGATCGATCAGATCGACCGCATCATCAAACCCCTCGCTGAGCGCGAATCGCTGCTGAAGGGTTTCGTAACTCTGCGCTCCGGCCTCCTCGCCGTGGCATTTGAAAAGGATGCGCTTTTCAGGGTCCAGGTCACCTGTTCGTCGGAGGAAGACGCCTCGCAGATAGCCAGCAGCCTGATGACGCTGATCGGATTGCTCAACTTCTTCATCAAGAATGCCGATTTCGACGATCTTCCCGAGGCGCTCGAGCCCCAGGACCTGCGCAGGAATCTGGTGTCGATGCTCGATTCAGTCAACGTTGAGAATTCCGGAGCGTTGGTCAATTTTAACTTCAAGGTACCGAACGAGATCATCGATTACCTGGCGCAGGTCACTAAAACGATAGTAGACAAGAAGAATACCGATTAATCAGCCCCGGGATTTCCGCGGCTGGCTTGATCCCCGCAAAGCTACCACATCGCCAGTATTCCCAGTAATCCGGCAAAAATAAAAACGAAATCTATCATCGCCTCGACCGCCAGGCCGGGCCAACGCCGGGCCGGCTGGAGCCCGTTTTTATCATTTGCGGCGGTGCCGGGCTGGGTGAAGATTCTGAAGGAGAGCAGGAGGGCGCCAAGGTAGAGCAGCGGAGGGAGGAGGAGGAATCCGGAGTGGGGGGCCAGGCCTGCCGCCGGGCTGACAAGGAACCAAAGCATGGCCGCGGAAATCAACAACGCCAGCAGAAGCTGAGAATGACTGCCGCCCAGCAGTGTGGCAAGCGATTCCTTGCCGACAATCCGGTCTCCTCCGATTTCGCGGATGTCGAACAACACCGAGCGCGCATACACCAGCGCAAAAACTCCGAGCAAGGGGGTGAATACTGTCATCGAGAACAGGGGCAATCCGGCATGGAATGCCGGGACCAGGACGGTCACGGCGCTCCAGGCGATACCGACGAAGACATCTTTCGAGCTGGGGATGTCTTTCAGCCTGCGGAACTTAAGGGCGCGTTTCCAGCGCCGGGGAATGATTCGCACGCTGTAGAGTAATCCGGTCAGCGTTGCAAGCAAGACAAGCATGCCCGGCAGAATCCCGAGAAGGAAAGCCAGGCTGAGAGCGCCTGCCGCCGTGATGATGCCCGTGATGGTCATCGCCAGGCGGTAGCGGTAATAAAGCCTGAAGCGCATCGGCTCGTTGTGCCCCACCGCCGTCTTGTCGGCGAAATGGCTCAGCAGGTGCATCGAGAAGATGTAGAAGCCGGCTATCAGGAGATAGTGCGGCAGGGGGGCGATGCCGAGCATGGCGGTGGTCAGCAGGCAGAGCAGGCCCGCACCAACGGAAACATAGATATTGCTCGCTATCAGGAATCTCGCGATCAGCTTCGGCAGCGAGGAGGTCCTGGCGGTGCCGATCAACTCGAGCCGCTCCACGACGCGTTGAATCATCCAGTGCGGTGTGGATGCGCCGGCGCTGATGCCGACGGTCTCCACGCCTTCCAGCATTTCGGGGCTCAACTCTTCGTCGGTTTCGATGTGGTGCGTGGGGGTGCCGAGGGAGGCTGAGAGCTCGGCGAGGCGGTTGGTGTTGGCCGAATTGTGGCCGCCGATGATGATCACGGCGTCGGAAGCCCGGGCGAGCGCTGCGACCTCCGCCTGGCGGTTATGGGTGGAGTCGCAGATGGTGTCGTGGACTTCGGCGCTGGGAAAGCGCTCGCGCACGACGTCGGTAATCTTATTATATTCGGCCTCGCTGAACGTGGTCTGGGCCACGACCACGACATCGTCGAATTCCGGAAGCTGCTCGGCCTCTGCCGCGCTGGAGACAACGTAACCGCGCTCCCCGGCGTATCCGCTGAGGCCGATCACCTCGGCGTGCCCCGGATCGCCGGCGATTATCACCGTCTTGCCGTCGCGCACGCTGCGTTTGATCAGCGAATGAATCAAGCCGACGCGCGGGCAGGTGCCGTCGCAGATGTTCTCCGCACGCTTCTGTAGTTCCCTCCGGGTCACCGGAGCGATGCCGTGAGTCCGGATGACCACTGTGGGGGCGTCCAGCTCTTCCAGGGTGTCGGCGGTGGATATGCCCCGCTGCTCCAGGGATTGCATTGCCTGAGGATTGTGAATCAGCGGACCGAAAGTCTGGATCTTCCCGGAGGTCTCCTCGCGCAGCTTAAGCACTTTGTCGATTGCGCGGCGCACGCCCCAGCAGAAACCGGCTGTTTCAGCGACTTTTATCTTCATTTCGATTCAGCGGGTCGCAGTTTGAAGTAGGGCGCGTCGCCGACCCCGCCGCCCGCCTGCTGCCAGACGAAGAGCCAGAGCCGGGCGGTGTCGAGCACCATGTCGTTGTAAACCAGCGAGGCCAGGCCGTAGGTCAATGATCGTTGATCGCGCCATCGGACGGGCTCCTCTCCCGACAACGCCCGCCTCAGCGCGGCGCGGCGGTCGGCATTGCGCCTGGCGACGTAATCGAGGTATCCCGAGAGAGAGCCTTTGAGGAGATAGCCCTCGCCCTCGCGGTTGATCACGAGTGGAAAGGTTGAGTATTCGCTTTCCACGAACTGCGCGAATTCCCGCCAAAGGCTGCCGTCCGGCGTGCTCCCCGCGATCTCGACCGGGGGATCGTATTCGGCGACCAGCGCGCTCAGCCTGCCGAGGAGGTAACAGGTGCGGCTGAAAGGCGTGCGGGAGTCCAGCGCGTCTATCAACTCCTCGCAGGCCGCGTTGATGCCTCGCGCATCGTTGCCGGCAGCATCTCCGTCGCGCATGACGTCAAGGCAGCCGCGCAGGATCTCCTGCCGGTAGTGCAGAATCTGACGCTGCAGGGGCGGCGGCATCAGCGTGCTGGCCTTGACCACCACCACCTGATGCAGCGTGGCGCTCCAAACCTGAGCGGCAACGGCCGGCTCTGAGGGCATGCCAACCGATAACAGAGTCTGAATAATCAGTAACGGTATCAGCATCGCTTTACTCTCCAGGGAAGACTAGACCGGCGTCGGGGACAGGTCAAGCTGTGCAAGACAAGTGTACTAAAAAGCGGGCACCCGTCACATTATGGCTCCATTATCGCTAAATTCAGGCTGGATGTAAGTGTTTTGTTTTGAACGGCTTGACTTTTTTCAGAGCAATAGCGGAGCTGGCACGCATTTTGTTTATAACAGGACGGATGTTTTAAATGCGCGGCCGTTGCAGTTTACGGCCATCGGTGAGAGACGAAGCCGTGAGGTGCCGGCCGTGCGAGGAAAGGAGGTGGCCCAAATGAGAAGAATAGCAAAGTTACTCGCCATCTTCGGCGCACTTCTAATCGTTCTCAGCGCAGTCCCGGCAACCTATGCGGGAGAGCAGGCGAAGAGTTCGCGCAGCCGGAGTTCAGCGAGCAAGAGCGATCAGAAGAAGCGGACCACCAAGCCCAGCACCACCCGGAGCCGCTCATCGAGCGTCTCAACGAAGGCGACCGCCAAACAGCAAAGTTCATCGAGTACCCGGTCGAGCGCAACGTCCAGCAGTTCATCCAAGTCGAGAACTCCCGCCGTGGACAACCGCTCCAACAGCAGAACCACCGTGAGGCCGACCGAATCGAGCCGCAGCAGCAGCCCCTCGCGTTCGTCCACGACCAGCTCAAGTAGTAGCAGCAGGGTTACAGTCAACCCAAGCTCACGCTCTACGGTCACAACCTCCTCGACCAACAGTGGCACCCAGGATCGGACTGTCCGTTCGCGCCAGAGCACCGTTGAGGATCGCACACAGGACCGCACGGTACGCAGCCGCCAGAGCGGCACATCGGCAGCGGCTTCGTCCACCGGCGCGAGAACAGCCGTCGCACGGACCCGCAACGTCGAGCTCTACGGCGACAAGCCGGTAGTCCGCAGCAGGAGCGGCAGCTACGATGCCTCGCGCGACAGCAAGGCCCTTGCCGACCGCAACAGCGCCGGCAGGGTCCGGATGCGCAGTGGCTCCGCGGCGGCAGCCAGAGCCGGCAGTGCCGCGTCGTCCTCTTCGGCGGGAAGAGTGGCAGTCGAGCGCCAAAGCGGAGATTTCTCCTACGCCAGGCCGGAGTACGTGCGCAACAACTACAGGTTCGTTTCCAGGACCGTCAACAACACCTACGTCATCAACCGCAACTACCTGATCGATCAAGGCGGCCGCTGGGGCCACGCCCATGCCGGTTACAACGGCCGTAACTACCACTTCTACTTCTCGCTTTACCATCAGGGCTACTTCGGAGTCGGCGTCAACCTCTGGAGCCGCCGTTACTACGGCGACGGCTGGGATTTCTACTTCGGCTGGAGCCCCTCGGCCTACGTCATCCCCGGCTGGACTTCCAGAGGTGTCTATTACTTCGAGCCCTGCTACGCCTTCAGCTTCACCTTCAACCACGGCTACGAGCGCGGCTACATCGAAGGCTTCCGCACCGGCGTGCGCGACTGGAACTACAGTTACCCCTATAACAGCTGGGCCTACTCCTACAACGGTTACGACTATCGTTACGGCGCCTGGGACGAGTACCGCGACGGCTACGAGCAGGGCTTCGGCCAGGGTTACTACGCCGGCTACAGCGGAGTCTCCTACGGTTACAACAACTTCGGCTTCGGCGACTTCAGGAATTACCCGGTGGTCTACGACTTCGACTACGACTACTACGAGCGCGCGTCGTACGACGATGATTACGAATACGAGGATGGATACGACGATTACGACTACGACGAGTACGGAGAGGATCGTGAGTATCGTCCTTACTAAATAGCTGCCTTTTTGCCCAAGGCACCCATAACCCTCCAAAACTCCTCCGCAAGCGGGGGCCGCAAGGCCCCCGTTATTCTTTTCGGTACCATTACAGGCTGGTATAAAAAAGTCTTCCGCAATATGTTTGCGGAAGACTCATCCATCTTAGGTTGAATCAACAGAATGTTTAGCTTCAGAAGGGTGATTCAGATGTTTCCTGCTTATCCCTCCAGCCTCACTACGTTCGCGGCCTGCGGGCCCTTGGGGCCCTGATTGATTTCGAACCGCACCCGCTCGTTCGCTTCCAGGGTTCTGAAGCCGTCAGCCACTATCGCCGAATGGTGCACGAAGACATCCACACCGTCATCAGCTGTGATGAATCCGTAACCCTTGGCATCGTTGAACCACTTTACAGTGCCTTCCATGTGATACACTCCCACAAAATTGTTACAAATATCCGGCGTGTTGCCGGGGTGCTAGTAGACGAGAGACACCGCGCTCGGTAGCTGATTCTATCAGGGAAAATCACTTACCTGGCGGGATGCTCCTCCTTATTAAATCAAGGGTGAAACAGAGCCGCTTTCTTGTCAATCGTTTTTTTATAAGGCGTTCAGCAAAAAAGAGGCGTGGCGAATCCTCCGATCTCGATCATTAGAGGAACGAAATCCGGTTTCGCGTCACTTCAGTAATGCCATCGCGATCGACGCGTAGCCGCGCGCGGCGGCTTCTAGTTGCTCGATCTCCACGCTCTCGTCGGTGATGTGGGCCAGGTCGGCATGACCCGGCCCGAATCCTATCGTGGGGATTCCGGCGTGCACGCTCGGCCAGCTGCCGTTGGTGCAGAAACGGTAGTAATCGGCGGGCAAGCCTCCGAGGCCGGCGGCTTCGAGCGCTGCGGCTGCGGAGACCACGAACCCGTGATCCTCGGCGATCTCCCAGGCGGGGATGAATTTGCGGAAAGTAAACTTGTGCCCGGTGTAGGCGGTGCATTCGACAGTGACTATCTCCGCCGAGGCACGCAGCTCGGGATCTTCCGCCCTGGCGGTCTCGATCAGATCGTTCAGCTCGCGCGCGATGCTGGCCTCGTCTTCGCCGACAACGAGCCGGCGGTCGTAGGTGACTCGGCAGCGCGAGGGCACGGTCGACTGGGCGGGGTAGGGCACGGAGATGATGTCGGTGAGGGCCTGGACTCCGGTCCCGAGGAACTCGTGACTCGGGAGCTCCATCTCGTTCATCATGCCGATCAGCCTTGTCATTTTGGCGACCGCGTCGACTCCGAGGTGCGGCGTTGAAGAGTGTACCGGGACACCCTGCGTGGAAATTTTGATCTCCGCGCGGCCGCGCTGGCCGCGGACAAGGCGCAGATTCGAGGCCTCGCCGATGACCACATAATCGGCGCCGTGATTACCGATTATGTTGGCAAGAGCAACGCCTTCGCACAGTTCCTCAAGCGTGGAGAGGCTGACGATGATCGTCCCGTTGATCTCCGCCTTGCGGGGGACGAGCGACGCGATGCCATGGACAATCGAAGCCGCGGCGCCCTTCATGTCAACGGAACCGCGGCCGTAAAGCCTGCCGTCTTCCACCCAGCCGCCGAAGGGATCGCGCGTCCATTCCTTCACCGGCTCGACGCCGACGGTATCCATGTGTGCATCGAAGATGACTGTGGGGCCGTCGCCACCGCGGATGATGCCCACAACGCTGCCGAAGTCGTCATATTCGCACTCGTCGAAATCCAGGAGGTGCAACTCCTCACGGGCGCGGGTGATAACGGACTTTTCCTTGCCCGCCTGGCTCGGTATCTGGATCAGATCCTTGCAGAATTCGACCAGATTGTTCCTGTCTATTTCCATCATTGCGATCCCGCCTCACTCTTCTCAATCAGCTGCCAGCAGGCTTCGACATTGCCCGCCAAGGCTCTTTCGTAACGCTCGTAATGGCTGTATTTCTCGAGCTTTAGCTCTGCCTTGGCCTCATCCAGGGTCTTGCCTGAGGTGCGGGCGTCGTCGACCGCTTTCCAGAGATCTCGAAGATAATCCCGCTGATCGGCAAGCGCCTGCCTGCCGCCCGTATCGCCGTGTCCGACGATAACTTTGGTGTCGCGATCGCACATCTCGTAGAGCTTTTCGAGGACACCGATCCACGCCTGGACGTCGGCTCCGGCACCCACGTCGATATATGGGATGCTGTGATGGAACACCAGGTCGCCGGTAATCAGCAGGTTATCTTCCGGCACGAAGACCACCAGGTCGCCGTCGGTGTGGCCGGGCCCGAAATGGAGCAGCTTGAGCTTCTTGTCCCCGAGATTAATCGTCATCCCGCCATCGATGGTCAGCGGTGCGGGCACCAGTTCCATCCCCTCGTAGAGCGCGGCGAGACGGCGTTCCCGATCCAGTTCTTCCTTGATCCTGGCGGCTTTGTCGGCGTCGCTTTCCACGGCATCTCTGAAATCCGCTTCGAGCTGACGGACGCGCGCGGGGGCCGCGGCATACTCTGCGGCGCGCTCGGCGTAAGCTTCAGCGACACGAGAGGCGCAATTGGAATGGGCGATGATTGCCGCGTCGGCGAAGACCTGGTTCCCGAATGTGTGGTCGGCGTGGTAATGGGTGTTAATCACGTAGCGAACAGGTTTGTGGCTGAACTCGGAGATCTTCTCTTTGGCGAGGCGGGCTGCGGCGGGGGAAGTGAATGTATCGACGACTACCACTCCTTCCCGGCCGACGACCGCGGTCACGTTGCCGCCGCCGCCTGTGAGAACCAGCACGCTCTCGCTGAGCGGCTCCGCATTTATCTCGAGTTGCTGCGGCAGGGCGGTGAGACTGATAGAGACTAAAATTAAGGCTGATAGACGCATGGTTTCCTCCGAGATCTGTCGCTAGAATCTAACACATTTCCGCCCTCTGCTAAAGCAGGCCGGACGGCGGCTCAGTAGTTCTCATGCTCTCCGAGGCGGACGATCTTGCAGACATTGGTGGCCCCCCTGCTCAACTGGAAACCCGAAGCGAAGACTACCGTATCGCCCTTGTTCAGCTCGCCGGTCTGCAGCAGAGCCCCGTCGACGGCGCCCCAGAAGTCTTCGCTTTGCTCGAAATCCTGCCCGAGCAGTATCGGCCGCACGCCGTAGTAGAGGGCCATCTTGCTGAAGGTCTCGGTTTGGGTGGTCAGGGCAAAGAAGGGTATATCGATGGGAACCTCGACTTTGCTCATCACCAATGCAGTCCTGCCGGAGCGCGTAAGGGCGACTATACCCCTGGCGTGCGCGTCAGCCGCGGCCCCCGCCGCGGCCTTGCAGATGGCCAGCTCGAAGGTGTCGTCCTCGAAGAGGGCCTTGGCCCGGGTTGTCGGGTTGGCCAGCATGTACTTCTCCGCCTCGAGGATGATCTCGGCCATCATCGACACCGCGCCCGCCGGGTCGCGTCCCACGGCGGTCTCGCCGCTGAGCATGGCTGCGTCGGTGCCGTCCAGGATGGAGTTGAAGATATCGCTGACTTCGGCCCGCGAGGGCATGGCGCCGTCGATCATCGATTCCAGCATCTGGGTGGCTGTAATGCAGAGCAGGCCGAGCTCGTCGGCGCGTCGCAGAAGCATTTTCTGCAGGGCCGGAACCTTCCGGATCTCGCACTCCACCCCCAGATCGCCGCGCGCGACCATCAGGCCGTCGCCCAGCTCGAGAACCGATAAGATTTCCCCGATCCGCTCGACAGCCTGAGGCTTCTCAACCTTGACGATGACGTTTACACGGCCGCCGTCTTCGCGGATCGCGTCTTTGAGGCTGACCACGTCGTCCGGCGAGCGGACGAAGGAGAGCGCGCAGTAATCGACCCGCATCTCTTCCATCGCGAACGCGAGGTCCGCCCGGTCCTTCTCCGTCAGCGAGGGGGTGTTGAGCCGCACGCCGGGGAGGTTGATCGCCTTGTTGGAAAAGAGCCAGCCGCCGTGCAGCACGCGGGTTAGGATTTCGCTGCCCTCGACGGCCTCCACCTGCAAACGTATCTTGCCGTCGTCCAGCAAAATCAGGGCGCCCTCGTGGGTCTCCGACGGCAGTGACTTGTGGCCTGTCGAGACGCGCCGGGCGTCGCCGGCGACGTCGTCGGCGGTAATGACAAACCGCTCGCCCTTCGTAAGCGTCGCGGGCTCGTTCGCGATTTTGCCGGTCCTGATCTTCGGGCCCTGGAAGTCTGCCAGCACGGCGATCGGACAACCTGATTCGTCCGCGACTTTCCGCGCCGCACTGCAGCGCGCGAGGTGCAGCTCGCGGGTGCCGTGGCTGAAGTTGAGGCGGACGACGTTCACTCCGGCGGCGATCATTTGCTTCAATGCTGCCGGGTCATCTGTGGCCGGTCCGAGTGTGGCAATGATTTTTGTCTTTCTCATCGGCAAACTCCGGTGGAGGGGACCGCCTAATCATGCATCAGAACGCGAAGTCCCGCCACTGCCAAGCTATTTCGCAAGTCATGCAGACAGCATCGTTTCTCTACTTGGGGTGTCCGAAGTCAGCAACACAATGGTTTCTTCGGGCTTACTGGCACCAGCGCATCCGGGAAGAGGTGGGCAACGAGGCGGCGGTCGTCTCGATGGGTGATTACAATGACGAGCCTTTCAACCGTTCGCTGACCGAATATTCCCTTGCGATCAGCAGCCGGAAGAAGGTGGTCAGCCCGTATGCCAGGAATCCGTGGTTCTATAACCTGATGTGGCGGTTTTTAGGGCACGACGTGGCAACCTACTATTTCAGCAGCACACCCAACATGCTCGATCAGTTCCTGGTCTCTGAGGGGATGCTCAAGGACGATTCAATCTTCTCCGTCGATGAGGATTCCGTCGAGATCATCAGATTCCCCGAGATGCTGAAGGGTGATTACGATGCTCCGAGGGAATTCGGGAGACCTTCGGGAACCCTTGACGAAGACGGCTTCAGCGATCATTTCCCGATCGGCATGGTCGTGCGGGAGGCGTAGTAACACCGGCAAAATCGGCCGCCGGGCGTTCGACAGCCGTCAATGCGTCGGGGCGGTAGCGATTTGCCGGATCTGACAGTCGGAGCTCACGGCCCCGCGATCAGCCCGCTCAGGAAAAGCCGCCGCTCGGCGCGCAGGCGGATGCTCCGCCGCCGCCCGAGGTAGCGAAAGTGGAGAGCTGCCGTCTGGTCTGCTTCGAGCCGCATTTATTGCAGGTTACCTCGTCGCGCTTGCTGGTCATCACCAGCTTTTCGAAGGCGGCGCCGCAGCTTTCGCATCTATATTCATACAAAGGCATTTATGCGCTCCCTGATCGCTCTTTCTATTATAGTAATCAATTCAATCGTGTCCATCCCCCAATACGGTCTGCGCGGCCGGGACATTCCGCCCGTCGAGCATGTGCCGGCGCGAAAAAAGTCGCAGATTTTTCAGGTCATGGCGAAGCGTAAGCGTTCTCACTGAACATTCGGGCTCATCAGGCGTCAAATAACCAGGAGTCCGCTGGGGAATTCGTTCGGACACGCAGCCGTTATCTTAAGTGGTTTTGCTGCCAATGAGCGGCAGCTGTGTTAACCTGATTATATGGGAAATCAAGCCCGATGAATGCGGGCCGGAGAAATTCGGGATAATCATGGCAGAAGAGAACAAGAATCAGGGTGCGGCGGCCAAGCGGCGAGTGCTGAATATCATCGTCGTCGTCGTCACCCTCGTGATCATTTTGAGTCTTTGGAGCGGCGGCCTTTTCAACACTGGCACCGGGGCCTCAGAGATCTCCTACAGCGACTTCAAGCGCGAACTCAATCGCAGCAATGTCAAGACGGCACATTTCGAGGGGGAGCAGATCACGGGGACCTTTGTCACGCCGGTGGGAATCGACGGCCGCACTGTCAGCAGCTTCCGCTCGATGCTGCCTCCGTACGAAGACGCAAATCTCGCCGAAGTGCTGGAGTCGCATAACGTCACCATCTCGAGTTCGCCCGTGAGCGAGGACAGCTGGGTCGGTGCGCTGCTGATGAACCTGCTGTTCATCGGCGCGCTGGTTGCGCTCTGGTTTTTCATGATGCGCCGTTTCAGCGGTCAGGCGCAGTCGCAGCTCAGCACATTCACCAAGGGTCACCACAAGCTTTACAAGAAGGAGCAGTCGCGCGTCACCTTCGCGGACGTGGCGGGGATGCCGAGCGCGAAGGAGGACCTCGCGGAAGTGGTGGCGTTTCTCAAGGATCCCGAGAAGTTCAAGCGCCTGGGCGGCAAGATCCCCAAAGGAGTTCTGCTTATCGGGCCGCCGGGTACTGGCAAGACGCTGCTGGCCCGCGCCACGGCAGGCGAGGCCGACGTGGCTTTTTTCAGCCTCAGCGGTTCGGAGTTCATCGAGATGCTCGTCGGCGTGGGCGCCGCGCGCGTGCGCAGCCTGTTCAAGGACGCCAAGACGAGCGAACCGAGCATAATCTTCATCGACGAGATCGACTCGATCGGCCGCGTGCGCGGCACCGGGCTGGGCGGCGGTCACGACGAGCGCGAGCAGACGCTGAACCAGCTGCTCTCGGAGATGGACGGTTTCGTGTCGCACGACGAGGTGATCGTGCTGGCGGCGACCAACCGGCCCGACGTGCTCGATCCGGCGTTGCTGCGGCCGGGGCGCTTCGACCGCAAGGTGCTGATCGACAGCCCGCAACTCGATGAGCGCCTGGCGATCCTCAAGATCCACTCGCGCAACAAGCCGTTGTCGGAGGATGTCGACCTGGAGAACCTGGCGCGCACGACCGCGGGCCTCTCCGGCGCGGACCTCGAGAACATTCTCAACGAGTCGGCTTTGCTGGCGGCGCGCAAGAGCCGCGAGGATATAAAGGCCGAAGACCTGCGCGAGGCGACCGACAAGATCCTGATCGGCAGCGAGCGCCGCAATTTGCTGCACGAGACGGAGAAAGGCTTGGTGGCGTTCCACGAATCGGGCCACACGCTGGTGGCCTGGGTGCTGCCGACTTCCGATCCGCTGCACAAGGTCTCGATCATCCCGCGCGGAATGTCGCTGGGCCACACGCTGCAGCTACCCGAGCGCGACAAGCATATTCATAGGCGGGCCGAGTTGCTCGACCGCCTGCGGGTGCTGCTGGCCGGGCGCGCGGCCGAGCGGGTGTTCCTCGATGATGTCTCCTCGGGCGGGCAGAACGACTTCAAGGTGGCTTCGGAGCTGGCGCGCCGGATGGTATGCCTGATGGGCATGAGCGACGAGATCGGCACGCAGTACATCGACACCGCCGAGGAGCATCCCTTCCTCGGCCGGGCCATGGCGGTGGGGCGGAACGTGAGCGAGAAGACGGCCGAGAAGATCGACGCCGAGATCCGGCGCTTCCTCGACGAGGCTAACGCCGACGCCAAAGCGATCCTCGAGCAGCACGAGGGTGCCGTGCGCGAGCTGGTTGAGCAACTGCTCAAGCTGGAAACCCTGGACGCCGACGAGATCGCCGTGATCATGGAGCGCCACGGAGTGGACCGCGGCCGCAAGGGCCCGGAGCCGATTGAGAAGGAACCGGTGTCCAAGTAATCCGGCGGCTTGAATTCCCAGCCCCTGTGTCTAATCCTTGCAGAGCAATGCTTGGGGGTGGTGTATGTCATTGAATTTCGACGGACTGCTGATAGCGGCACTGACGCTGGCGGCCATCGCTTTCGGCCACGTCTTCGTACGCAAGAGCTTCAAGCTCTTCGGCTTGAAGTTCTGGCCCGTTTCCTTGCTGCTGGGCCTTTGCTTGCTGTGCGCGAGCGTCTTCGTCTCCTATGCAGTGATCTCGGGCGGCCTGGCGGTTTGGGGCGCGACGTTTCTCTGGGCTGTAAGGGAGATTTTCGAGATGGAGGAGCGGGTGTCAGGCGCCGGAAACGGGGAGAGTCCGCAAACATAGCGAAAGCGCGGACTGGAATGTCCGCACCCTGACAGCGGGAAACTATTCCGAGGTGGCTTGGCAGATGAGCGGGGGCAAGCCATCGGCTGCGCGCAGGTGGCGTTCAACAATCGGCGACCGGATCATCCATCACAGCGCAGGTTGACACCCGCTTCGGTGTCGAAGAAATGGCCGTTCTCGGGGGCAAAGAACGCCTTAAGTGTCAGGCCTTCGACGATTCTCTCCGGTAATCTGCCTCCCACCCGTGCGACCAATTGGATATCGCCTGCAAGCAGGAAAACGTGGAACTCGCCGCCGAGTGTCTCGATCCTTTCGATCCTGCATTCGACTCCCAGCGCACCCTCAAACGGCTGGAAGTGAATATCTTCCGGCCTGATGCCGAAGCGCAGCGGAGTATCGGAAGGTGGCTTGGGGATCGAGGCGGGCCATGGGAAGGCGAATGCTGGGCAGGCGAATTCGGAGTCCGACGCGTTGTAGGCACCCTCGATGATATTAATCGCCGGGTTACCGATGAATTCGGCGACGAAGAGGTTTCGCGGCACGCCGTAAAGCTCGGCCGGCGCCGCCACTTGCTGCAGCTCTCCTTTGCGCAGGACGGCGATGTGGTCGCCCATGGTCATCGCCTCGCTCTGGTCGTGGGTGACGTAGATCGCGGTGGTGCCGATCTGACGGTGGATCTTGATTATCTCATGGCGCATCTGGACGCGCAGTCGGGCGTCGAGGTTGCTCAACGGCTCGTCGAAGAGGAAGACCGACGGTTTGCGCACCAACGCCCGTCCGACGGCGATGCGCTGGCGCTCGCCGCCGGAGAGGGCCTTGGGCCTGCGGGAGAGCAGATGGCCGATCTCGAGGATCTCCGCGGCCCAGGCGATCAGCTTGTCGACCTCGCTCTCGGGTGTCTTGCGGATGCGCAGACCGAAAGCGATGTTCTCGAAGGCGGTCATGTGCGGGTAGAGGGCGTAGTTCTGGAAAACCATCGCGATGTCGCGCTCCCGCGGCGGCACGTCGGTCACCTTGCGGCCGCCGATGAAAATTTCGCCCGCGCTGACCGTCTCCAGCCCGGCTATCATTCGCAGGACGGTCGTCTTGCCGCAGCCGGAGGGCCCGAGCAGCACGAGGAATTCGCCGTCGGCGGCGCGCAGGTCGAGGTTGTCGACGGCGGTGACATCCGCGCCGAATCGTTTTAGTACTCCCCTTAACTCGACTTCCGCCAAAACGCAGCCCTCGGTCTCAGTGCTTAAACACGTATCGTAACGTGATTCTGGAGTAAATCGCCTCGCTTTTCGGGAAGCGGAACGAGGCTTCCACCGTCTCGTCGTCGATAGGCTGGATCGCCTCGTCTTCGGCGAGCAGGCTGCCCGGATCGACGAAGCGGAGTTTCCCATCTTCACCGCTGCGCCCCATCAGTTCGACCCAAATCTGATCCTCATCATGGCCCCAGTCGATGATCCGGAATCCGCGCGAGGGTTTCCCGTGTTCCGGCTTGATCAGGTCGGGCATGGGGGTGAGGAAGCGGTCGAGCTTGATTTCGATGGTCAGCCTGCGGTTCTTGTCGCCGAGGGGTATGTTGAGGCAGCTGCGCCCGAAGCTTGTCTCAACCGTGGGCGAGATCTTTTTACCGTTGATGCTGACCTTCTTGACCTGCGCTCCGCGCGGGAAATGAGGCGCGAACACAATGCGCTCGCCCCGGTCGATGCCGTCGACGATATAGGTTACTTTCTGCCCCACGCGCCGGTAGACGAGGTTGACGATGCCGTCGGCCCAACGGATGTTGCCGATCTCGACGTCGTGCCATTGCGGCGGAATCTCGGGGCGGATCCTGATCCTGCCATTGCGTTCCGCTTCCAGGCCGAGGAGTCCCTTGGTGAACAGCAGCAGCAGCAACGCCGCCGACCAGCACTGCTGCGGGCAGACTCCCGCCTGCTCGTAGATGTCGCCGCGCAGAACCTCGCTGAAGCTGCCGGTGCTGAACTCGCGGTAGACCCCCAAGCCATTGTAGAGCAGCTCGAAGCCCTGCGTGGGGCGCCCGCGCGCGTACTGAGCCAGGCCGAGCCAGCCTGAGTAGAGCGGCCAGACGCTGCCGATGTGGTAGCCTTCGGGGTTGTAGCGCTCGTCCATCTCCGAGATCATCCGCGCGCCCCAATCGGTGACGATATCCGGCCCTGAGGTGCGCTTGAGGAAGTCCACATCGCGCCCGGGATCGGTGTTGCCGAAGAGGATGACGGCGGAGGGCATGATCGTGTCGGCCCGGTTCATGGTGCCGTCGGTCTGCAGGCCGTAGTAATAGGTCTGGTTCTCCTCGTCCCAGAAGCGCCGATAATGCGCTTCGTGGGCCAGGGCGGTGTAGTGCTCGATCTTCTCGAGCAGAGCCTTATCGCCGGTCCGTTCAAATAGGATCCGAGAGCAGTGGAGCGCCTGAACCCAGAGGCCTGCGAGGTAGAACGTCACGTGCGCGCCGAACAGTCCTCCGCCCTCGATCCAGCCGTGGCCGACGCCGGTGTTCTCCGTCAGGCCGTCGCCGTCGCAGTCCATCCTGATGCTGAATTCCAACGCCTGGCGCAGAGAAGGCAGCAGCTCGTCGATGAACTGGTCGTCGGCCGTCCAGGCGAGATAGCGTTCGGCGACGATCAGATAGAGCAGGTTGGCGTCGGCCGAATCGTAATGGCAGTGCCCCGAGGCTGAGACCTCGTGAATGATCTTACCGCCGATTGACTGGTACTGGGCGAGGAAGCGGAGGATATCGGAAACGGCGTTCCAACGCCCGGCCTGGAGCATCGCGAGTGCCGTCCAGAGAGCATCGCGGCCGAAGAACCAGCCGTAGCCCGGGCGCGCGCTCAGCCAGCCTTCGCCGCTGACGGCGAAACCGGCGGTCATCGAGCGGCCCACGTTGGGGAAGACCGCACGGAATGACTCCAGGTTCAGCTGGGCCCAGAGGATGCCGTTATCGAATTCCTCATCCGGAGTCGAAACGCGCAGAATCTCGCCCATCAGCTTGCGATAATGATCGCCCGAGCGATCGATCGCGCCGGGCAGGGCGATGCTGACCTCTGGCTCGAAGCCCCGCGTGTCGCGCCCTCCGATGACTGCCAGGGAGAGGTGGTGCATCCCGGGCTCCATCAGCGGAAAGGTGATTTGGCAGCGCAGGCGTGAGACGTCGTCGGCGCTCAAGTCCTCAAACTTGATTTCCTTCGGTTCCAGGCTGAAAGCGATGATGCCCCAGCAGTCCTTAACATGCGACTTCAGCACCAAGGCGTTGCGGTGCCGGTCGAAGCAGTAGTGGATCGGCCCGAGCGATCCGTTAGGCACCGGCCACATCATCTCCATGTCGGAGAGGAGGTGGATTACCAGTTCGAACGGTTTCTCGGCGATTATCTCGAGTTGCTGGCCGGCGGCCGGCTTCCAGATCGAAGTCCCGATTTGCTCCCTGACGCCGAAATGCTCGTTCTCATAGATCTGGTGAACGGCGTCGGGGAAGCGCTTTGTACTCTTGTAGATCATCGACTGCTGCAGCGGGTGGCCGTCGACGGGATGGATGGCCCAGCGAAGCTCCTTGAGCAGCCTGATTGGATAGGACCAGATCTCATCGATCTTCCAACCCTCGCTGCCGGTCAGCAGCATCCGCCGCGATGCGCTGCTGAAAAAATTGTTGCCCTTGAACGACGGCAGCCAGGGCACCGCGGGTCGCTCGAACTCCCGCTCCGGGCTGAAGCTGATCCGCGTCTCCGGCAAACGCGCGAAGTATTCCGGCTCTTCCTCGATGGTTCCCATCTGCGGCTCCGGCCAGTAGCGGAACGGGTAATCCTGGTCCTCCGCGGGTGGATTCGAGGCGTACTCGATGCAGTTTTCAATCAAGGCCTTGGCGTAGCGGTCGAGATAGTTCCGCCTGGAATTGAAGTAGAGGTAGGCGCCGAGGCAGACTATGCGGCCCTTGCCGTGGTGGTACTCCCAGAGGCTGGCGCGGTCCGATTGCTTCGAGAAGAGGTGGCAGCTGAGCGCGATCGAGCGTTCCGGCGGCTTCTTGAGGTAGGAGACGCGCCAGTAGGGCTCGCCGGCGAAGGGGGTCCAGGTGAAGACGCTGTAGCCGAGGCGGTTGGGCTGGAACAGCAGCGGGTGGTAGCCGAAGCTCATCATGCCTTGCTTGGCGTAAGGTCCGGTCTGGCCGCGCCAACGGCCGGCCTCGATCACATCGGGCGGGTTTTCTTCAAGACCCACTGCTGCCGGCGCGGCCGCGGCGCCGAGCGTCAAGATGACTCCTGTTCCCTTCTCTACCGCCCCGAGGATGAAATCCACGAATCCCTTCTCCAGAGCCTCGGGAGGTAGCTTATCGGAAGGCCAGTGCCACCAGAGAACGTCGCCGGGCTTGACGTCGTGTTTAAGCAGTTTTTCCGGCCTGACGTGGACGACCTCCCATTTCTCGAGCGACGTGATGGTGTGCAACGCCATGTGCAGCTCGGCCTGCCCGGAGGGCGTGGGAGGATTGTTTACGAAGAAGTATAGTTTCATGATTGCAAATCAACTTTCAGGGGTACGCGCCCATCGGCAATCAACCTGCCGTCGCGGAACAGCTCGGCTCTGCCGTCCCTGATCACCAGGTCGAAATAACTGCTGCGCAGTGGGATGCCGCTGAGCTGCAGTTGCTCGAGCCCCCTGATAAACGGGTCGATGAGTAGTCCGCCTTCGGTAGGTCTGAATCCTGCCACGAATCTGATAATCAAGTCGATGACCCAGCAGTGCAGGTAATCGTCGATACCCCGGTAGGCGCAGGGGGAGCCGTCGCGGGGGCTGTAATGCTCGTAGCTGGAGATGATTTTCGGTTTCTCGCCGGTGTTAAAGAGCTCAGCGAAAGCGACCAGCAATTCGGCACAGCGATCGCGCAGAGACTTATCCAGTGTGGATGCCTGCGCGAGCACGTCGACGATGTGGCTGTTGGTCATCGGCCAGACGCGACCGTTCCAGGGGCAGTTGCGCGCCTTGCCGCGCCAGACCCCGTCCGCCGAGAAAGACGGATCGCGCTGGCTGAGCGTGGCTGCTGGCACCGGAGTCCAGAATTCGTCGGGATTCAAGAGCGTGCCGTGGAGTGTCTTGACGTGATCCGGCCCCACAAAACCGGTGAGAAACGGATAGAAACAGGTCAGCGCGCGGACCAGCGTGGGGCGCATGCCCTCCGAGGCGATCAGGTCGCTGAAGATCCTCTCCCCGCCCTGCCACATCAGGTTGAGAATCGCATCCCGGGTCTTGTCGGCGAGGGCCCTCCACCTGCCCGCATCGGTGTCCAACTCCAATTCCGAGGCCGCTTCGGCAAGCGCTGCGAGATGGAAGAAGTAGTAGACGGTCGAATCGACGCCCTTGATGGGGATCGTTTCCAGCCAGAAATCGTTGTCGAATTCGGACGAGGCGGGGATGTAGCGGCTGCTGAACTCCTGGCCGGTCTCCATCATGTTGACCACGTCGATCATGCCACTGCCCTCACGATCGCGCTCGCGGGCCAGCCAGTCGGCGTAGCGCGCCATCGCCGCGTAGACCGAGGCGAGGAAATCGGCGTCGGGGTGCAGTTGCTGCAGCCGTTGCAGTGCTCGGCCCCAATCGGCGTGGTAGAAGAACTCCTCGCGCGAGCGGTCGTGGAACAGCGCGCCGGGCAGGCGGCCGCTCTCCTCCTGGCGTTCGCAGAAGTTGAGGATCTGATTGCGAGCGTGGTGGGGATCGCGGTGCCAGCGCAGGTCGAAGATGATCGGTGGTGTGCTGTATGAAATCGGCTGGTGGAAGAT
>DATKUA010000068.1:0-2383 GCA_035530855.1 Acidobacteriota bacterium
CGCCGCCGAGCAGGATCAGCTTGCTCTTTTCGATACCGGTGTTGCCGTTGATACCTTCCCTCGTCGCATGAGTTCCGCTTTGCGGCGGATCCGCAAGAACTTCAGTCAGCTCGGGCTCAGTTGGAATCGGAGGCCGCTGACGGGGAGACCACATCGCCGGTCCTTCAGCGGGCTCCTCGATCTGTGCAGGTGCGATCCTCGATCCATTCATCTCATTGCTGTTCATGGCGTCTCCTTTGTGTCGGGCCTGGGTCTAGCGTGCTCCGCCGGCGATGGGCGGCGTAAAGGGCAGACGGATCAGTATTGGCCGATCCACCTGGTCGGCCTGGGCAATCTGGAGGAAGAGCTTCTCCGTCGATTGCTTGAAATTCGGGCGGTCGAAGACAACGACTCCATCGGCGCGTGCGCCCGCCTCGATCCTTGTCGCGCTCAGTCGGTAGTCGCGAATCAATAGCTGATCGGCGGTAAGGCTCTTCCCTTCCTTTTTCTTCTTCTTGACCGCACGGCCGCTGATTTGGATCTGCGGCGGCACGACTTCTACCGGCTGATCGGATGAATTGAGGATCGAGAACGAAACGACAGTCTCATTGCTCCATTGCCGGATGTCGCCGAGTGAGGTTTCGATCTGCTTGCCCTCCCATTTCGTCCAACCTGGAGCGTTGATGCGCATCTGCTGCTCATACTCTTCGTCGACTGCCGAAAGCTGATTCGCTGCTGCAGGGATTCGTGGCGAGGCAGGGGATGGCGCAGTTCCTGTGAGTTCGACTTTCACGTGTTCCGCACCTGCACCGGGAGGAATCAGGAAGCTCCGGGAGGTGCGGTATTCAAGCAAGAAGTCGACCGGCAGAGCTGATCCGCCCCCGCCAACTCCGTCGCTGATCAACTCGATCGACACATGCTGGCCAGACCTGGTCGCGATCAAGAGATTCGATTGGGCCGCCTCTTTCGTGATCGGCTTGACGTACACATAATCCGGCTCGCCTTCGCTGTGTTCTGCCTTGAAGGAGCCAGGACTGCCGAGAATCACCGACGTGATTTCCTCCGGCATATGAATCACCGACTCGAACTCCGGCCGCAGGTGAAGCGTCGTCACCTCAGACGGGTTGATGGTGATCGTTGCGACGCGCGGCTTGACGGCATTATCGACTGCCATCAGGTGCAGTGGAAAGAGCATTGCGATAGGGATTAACCAACGACTTCTCATCTCGGTTTACCTCCTGGGTAGTGAACCTGTCGCGGACTTGCGCGCAAGGTAGTGGCGTCGGACCGACTCGACGTAAGCGATGACATCCGGGTTGCTGTAGTTGAGTTGCCTCTTTCCAACCCATCGATCTCCGGCGTAATAGGCCGCGGCCACAAGCCTCAAATCTCCGTGGAATTCCCACATCAGCGTGGCCACATAACGCGTTCCCGCCGCAATGTTCTGTTCCGTGTCGAAGGGCTGAAACGCGCCAAAGCGACGCGCAGTTGCGGGCATCAACTGCATCAATCCCATTGCGCCGCTACTCGAAACGGCCCGTGGATTCCAGCGCGACTCGACATCAATCAGCGCGGCAACCAACTCCACAGGCACGCCGTAATGGCTGGCGTAGTGCCGTACGCAACTCTCGGCGCGAGCCGTGTTTGCCTGCCCCCGACTTGGCTGAGGAACAAAGAGAAGAATCGCAAGAAGCCATCTCATAGGGCGGTGCCTCCTGCGAGCTCAAGGTCTCGCGCATATTGCGCCCCATCGACAAGCAGGCTTTGGAATCCCTCGCGTAGAAGAAGATGGCGGCGGTCTTTTTCGGTCTTGGCCAGGAAGGGCAACAGCACGTCCCGCTGCTCCACCGTTACGTGATCGGCGCCCAGCAACTGCAGCGCATTGGCAAAGTCGATCATCTCCGAGACCGACGGCGGCTTCTCCAGCGAATAGTTGCGGAACGAACGTGCAATGCCGGCAATCTCGCGGTGAAAACCCATGGTCGCCTCTGGAGTTCGGCTGGCGATGATCTCCGCCTCCCGCTCCGGCGTCGGATGCTCGACCCGCACATACAAGCTGCGTCGCCGGATGGGGTCGCCCAAGCGCCGCTCTTCATTGCTGGTGAGGACCACGAAAGGAATGCTTTTGGCCTCAACCGTTCCAAACTCGGGAATCGAGAGCTGCCAGGCCGAAAGAATCTCCAGCAGAAGCGCCTCAAATCCCTCATCTACTTTGTCGAGTTCGTCGATCAACAGCACACAGGGCTTTTCGCATTCGAGAGCGCGCATGAGCGGCCCGGGCCGAAAGAAGTCGCGGCCCTTGAGGTTGGCCTGCAACTCGCGCCAGCTCCCCGCCTTTCCATTCGTGTCCTGCCCCTTCGAGAACTCTAAGTAGAGCCGCTGAAGGCTCTCATCGAAGCGGCCA
>DATKUA010000069.1:0-32682 GCA_035530855.1 Acidobacteriota bacterium
GATCGCCCGGCGTGCCCAGCGCAGCAGCTCGTCACTTTCCTCAAGAATCTCGGCCGGGACCTCGTAATAAGTCTTGAGCGTCTGCTTTGCATCGGGACGGAAGGGCCCCATGCCTCTGGCTTCGTACAGTTCTCTGCTCTCGTCGTCCGTCTTGAAATAAATGCAGCTTTTATGGATTATTGCGAAGAACACTTCGCCGTTGTAAAGGCCGTAGCCGCCGAACATGCGCTTGCAGACAAGGTCTTCCAGGCCGCCGAGCTGATCAAGCACGTAATCGCGGAATTCTTCATTCTTGGACATGAAGATATTCTAAATCGGGGAAGGCAGTAAAAAAAGGCGCGCGTTGCATGCTGGCAATCGCGCGCCGGCTTGGCATTTAAGGCATGCGAGTTGTTTCTTTATGGAGACGATCTCGATGAGAGGGTCAACCTCGCAAACTCACAACGTCGGATGCATCGTTGAGATGAGAAAGAACTGCTAAAACAAACTCAGAAACCATCTATTTTGCTTCGAACGGGAGGCCGGTGATAACCACTCGTTGCAGATTCAACCGCCGGCAGCCTTCTCTTTTCAACGAGTACCCTCGCTCCTGACTCAGATAATATAATGCCACCACATGATCAATTGCAAGATGTTTTGAGCCTGCATCCTCCGAAAAAACACATTTCCCGGGCCGAAATTCCCACGTTCGTGCCACGCGAATACCCAATAACGACCTAATAATACAGCAATTAATAACACAATTAAGTATTTCCCGCTTTGTGCGCGCTTCCCCGCTGCGCGAGTGGCGAAGCAATTAATTGATAATTAATTCTCAATTAATGCGGGAGATCGCTGGGGAACCCACGACACAGTCAAGCAGTCCCGGATTAACAAAATCGACAGGTGCTATAATCCTGCGACATTAGCTACAAGGATTCCGGAGCAACTTCAGCCGCTGTGGAGAACGGGAGGGATCGTATGAAGATAACCAACTTCGAGCTGGAACGTTTTTTCGCAAAATTCGAATTCAGCGCTCCACATCTCTTGTGCTGCTCCGACTGCGAGACACTGAGTGTCGCAGAGTTGCTGGCGCTTGGAGAAAATTACAACGAGGAGCTGGCCGGGTTGCGGCTGGGCTATACGGAGTCGGCAGGCCACCCTGCCCTGCGCGATGCCGTATCGGATATGTATGTAAGAACCACAACCGAAGATGTGCTAGTGTTCAGCGGGGCGGAAGAGGGCATCTTTGTATTGATGAACGCTCTGCTGGAGCGCGGCGACCACCTGATTGTGCAGTTCCCGGCCTACCAGTCGCTGTTCGAGGTGGCACGGGCAATCGGCTGCGACGTCAGCCGTTGGACACTCGAGGAGGAGCGCGGCTGGCGGCCCAACCTGGACTTGTTAAAGGATTCGATTCGCCCCGAGACGAAACTGATCGTGATCAACTTCCCGCACAACCCTACGGGCTCGCTCGCAACGCAGGAGGAGTATGAGGAGATTATCGGCATCGCCCGGGAGCGGGAGATTCTGTTATTTTCGGATGAGGTTTACCGCTTGTCAGAGTACTCGCAGGCGGACCGCCTGGATGCGATGTGCGACCTCTATGAACACGGCATCTCGTTGGGAGTGATGTCAAAGAGCCTCGGGCTGGCGGGCCTGCGGATCGGTTGGCTAGCGACGCGCAACCGGAACGTTATCAACAAATGCGCAGCCTACAAGGACTACACGACGATCTGCAACAGCGCCCCCAGCGAACTGTTGGCCACTTTCGCGCTGAGTCGCCGCGAAAAAATCCTGAAGCGCAATCTGGGGATAATACAGAGCAATCTTGAATTACTCGACCGCTTTTTCGCGGAGCAAGAGGGCAGACTCGAGTGGGTCCGCCCCAAGGCGGGGCCGATAGCATTCCCGCGGTTGCTTGCCGGGAGCGCGGAGGGATTCTGTCTGGATCTTATCGAGAATGCCGGTGTGCTGCTGCTGCCCTCCACCAAATTCGAATACGGCGACAGCCACTTCCGCATCGGCTTCGGCAGGGCAGATATGCCGGCCTGCCTGGGAGTGCTATCCGATTTCCTCTGCCGATAGGTGCGAGCGGCCCCTCAGGGCTTGACCTTCGAAAAGTAGAACCTGTATTCCTTTGAAGTTGTATCAAAGGTATTTATCGCAGCAAGCTTACCGTTGAACCAGCGCAGCAGCGGTTGCCGAAAGCTCCCGCCCCAGTTATTGGTTCCACGCGCCACAGTCATTACTTCTCCAGAAACCGGGTTGAAGGAATAGATGGCGCACTCGTGTTCCTGCTGGTACAGTGACTGCCCTTCTCTGAGTCGCACCGTTCGCGCCTGGGCGAAATAATACTCACCGTCCTCCCCCAGCAGCGGTTTCGAGATATAGTCATTATGAAATCTGACCGATTTCTTGTTGGGACCGTAGATTAGATTGTGGTCCCACTCGGGGACATCGACGATCACGGTAGGCCCCGATTTCTTGCCCCTCTTGTCTATCGTCGCCGCGTAGTAATCTTTGGTGAAGTTCTCCAGAGTTCTTTGTTCAAGGGGGATGAAGTTTTTTTCGGAAAAGAAGAGGATGAGCGAACCGCTGTTCTGAGCAGGTTTGCCGACGGCATTTCCTGCCGCAGCCGTGCCTGTATGCGGCAGCAGATGGGCTTCGGCATAGGCGAATTGTGTATTGTCATTGTTGAAGGCCACCTTGCGCAAACGAGTTTTCCTTTTGTCCGGAGCTCCGGTGATTGCAGCCACGTAAAGATCATTCCCCGCGATCTGGGACACCTGTTGACCATTAGGATTTGTGGCCCATTTCAGTCTGTTTATTATGAGCGGGATCACCCATCCGTTTCCGTTATGCACTGGATTGGAGGCGATTGAAATTCTCAAATTGCCATCGTTGGGAAGGTCGAGCTGCTCAATGGGCCAGATCCGGTTTCCGCTTAAGTCGATTTCGGCGAAATAAATGCGCGATGATACATACACGGTGGAGTTTGAGATGTTTTCCGCGTAATTAGCACAGAACACCACAGCTATGGTGTCGGGTCCGGCACCTGCAGCCACCTTGAATAATGGAATTGACTGATTGAACGGCGCTTCCAGATGGAGGAGCGGCGTTCTAGCAATCGGCGTCTCGCCCTTTGAATCAAAACCCAAATATTCGACTTCTAGGATGCCCCAATCCGGGTATCTGTGTTGCGCCAGGACAAAGATGATCGTATCACCAAAGGCGGCTGCCGAAATCTGTCCCTCCTCAAGTTCGATCAGAGCCGAGTCGGCATCAAAGAGTTCTACATCCGTTATCGGTATCACAAGGCTGAGACGGTCGGTCTTGCCACGGTGGTTCAGGTCATGTTGAAACAACCAGTGCTTGGCAGTCTTGTCGTCCCAGATGGGGACTACTATGTGACTTGATTTCCGGCCAGTTATGGACCATGAGAGGATCGGCAATGGATCATTATTCATCTCGAAGGTCATCATCTTGAGCTTGTAAGTGATGTACGGGGGATCGGCCTGGGCAGGAGCCGCGGCAGCGAGCGTCAGAACAAGGATTGATGTGAATAAGGCAATAACATTGATTCTCATTTCCAGCCCCCGGGAAATCTGGTTAGGGTTTCATGGTCGAAGAATAGAGTGCCCGCCCATTTGCATTGATATCGTTGATGATCGCAAGCTTGCTCGACTTCACACCTGTTACAGTCCGGCATTCAAACGTTTCAGGACTGGAGACATATTCCAGTGTGAGCTTCTTAAGCTTGTAATTCTGCACGGCTGTGCTCGACTGCGAATACGACGGCCCGTCGAAGAAACCAAATAGAAACATCGTGGCAGCGATGCTGATGAAAGCTGCCTTGACTGGCATAATTGTTCCCCCGGTCCAGGAGTTAAATTCGGCAAAGTCTTTAATCTGTGATGGAATTAAGTTCACCTTACCGCATGCGTCTTATCAAATTCAATACTGAAATCAACAAAATCATTCCAAACGCAGGGCAGAGTGTCTCGAAAGCTGGATCTGGCAGGTAAAAGTATGCTAGGGCAACCTAATCCTTATGATGCCACCACTTGAGCAGCTCGGGATTGTGCTCCTCGTGAGACGCGTAATAGACGGCGCAACGCATCGTGTAGAGCACGCATCGGCAGGTTATCTGGCCCTGGTGAGAGTTGATCTTCAACCAGAGGTCCTCGGGATCGGCGCCTTTTAGGTCCTCTATTCCGCGGATGCCGATGTTCCATAGATCGACGGCGATGCTCGGGCCGACACCGGGAATCGTCGTCAACTCCCGGATGACGGCTTCCCTGGCCGCATGACTCATTGTTGCAGTTCCTCGGCAAAGGTCAGGACGTAGCCGTTGTTATCCTCGACGGCGAATTCGCGCATGCCGTAGAAAGTATCATGAAGCTCGATAACAACCTTGGCCTTGCCTTTGATGTTTTGATAGAACTCGTCGATGCCGTCCATCGTCACGAAGAGCACGAAAGAACCTCCGACCTGTGTGCCCTTGAAAGCCGGGTACTCTTGAGAAAGGCTTTCGCATGACTGGAACATGATCTCGGCTCCGCCGTTGCTCATCATCGCCCAATCGAGAGTGCCGCTCTCGGGAACACTCATTACCAGCCTGTAGCCGAGCACCTCGCGGTAAAAATCCACAGTCTCATTCACATCGGAGACCATCAGGTTTGCGGTCAGGCTTTTCATCTCTGTTCCTCCAATCGCGGAACGCTTCATTCTGTTCAGCGAGTAACACTTGAAATCCTTACCTCCGGTGGACAGATGGAAACCGACCAGCAGCTCTCCAGCCTCGTCCAACTCGTAAGTCACCTTGGCCTGCCAGCCGGGCGGGGCGTTTTCGAGGTCCTCGGAGACAAAAACCAGTTCACCGCTCTCACCCTCCGGCTCCTGCAGCACATAGCGATTGATGAAGCCCTCGACATGGAACTGCCGGAAAACGTACTTCTTGCGTGCCTTGTCGTAGCTGATGAAGCCGACGTCCTCGTGAACTTCGCCGTCCGGATTCTTCTCCTGCGGAGCGAAAACCGCGGTTGTGCTCAGCTTGATAAATCGCCCGCCGAGATCGAATTCAATTCGGGTCGTCACTTCGGAGTGTCCAGACATTCCCTCGCCGGCCCCGCTCCACTCGCCGACCAGTGGGCGGAACGGCTGCCAGATATCCTCATCGGAGGCCCGCAGGGTAACAGCGACCGCTAATATTAACAAAGCTGCCAAGGCAAAGCGGTGCATCTCGCACCTCACATTCAGAGTGTTTTGTTGAAGCATAGCGGCTGCCCCCGAATGGTGTCAAGAAAAATGTTCAGTATTTTGTTCAGTCTTTATGTTTCTTGTTTTTCAGCTTGTAGGATCTCTCCAGCCAGCTTAACAGCTGAGTATCGATGTCGCCGGGAGCGGAGAGCATTACGCGGTGGACGTAAGAATTCTCGTAGATCTTTAAAGAAGAAACGATCCGCGGATCTTCCAACTCAGAATCCCACGCAAATCCGAGCCTGAGGGCATTTTAAAGGACCTTGACGCCGGCGAAATGATAATTGCCCGCAAAATTGATCGAGGACTTCACTGCGTCAGCCCTGACCGGCCCGAACTTAGCCATCTTTTCCAGCAGCTTCTTGAAGGTCTCTTTCAGGACCGGCGGTTTGCCGGCGAAGTGAGCGTCGATGCCAACATTGACGCACGAATGCCATTGGTCGCGCTTGCCGAATTCGCGCCCGCAATTCGGGCATTTCCACAGCGCTTTCGCGCTCATCGAGTCCCCTCTCTACAGCCTGGAAGGGCAATCACCTGGTGAAGGCCCGGTCAAAACGATTCTATCGCCGATTACTTCTTCACCGCTTGCTTCAGCGCGATCGCGTCCTTCATGTCCTGCAGGTTCTTGGTGAGGTAATACCAGCCGTTCTTGAAAGCCGAATAATCGGGGCCGCCCATCGCCGAACCGTAACGCACGGAGTTGGCGTAGAAAAGCCACTGCTCGATCCACTTGCGCTCCAGCCCTTCGTCGAAGGGATTATCGTCGCTTTTGGCGAGCCCCGCCTGCCAGGCTGAAACCATCAGCTTGGTTGCGGTCTCGACCATTTTGTCGGTCTCCGCAATCGTCAGTTCCAATTGCTCGAAGTGCCCGTCGGCCCACGAGCCGCTGTGGCAGGCCGTGCAGACTTTACGGAGGACGGCCTTTCTCCGGGCTTGCTCAGCGTTGTCAATGAGGAATTCCGAGGCCGGCACGCCGGTGAAGGTTGTCGGCAACGGCAGGCCGTCGGAGTTCTTGATGACCGAGGTCTCGCCGCTCTTGGGATGCGGGTGGCTATAGATCAAACCAAAGATGCGGACGTAGAGCCGCGCTCCGAAGTCGTGGCTGCGCTCCGCCACGACCTCGCCTTCGGAATTGACGAGCAGCGCATTGTGGCAGGCGGCGCAGGTGGGGGCGCGGAAATCCTCGCCGACAGTCCACGGCACGGCGTTCCACTCCCATTCATCCGCCTTTGAGAGGAAGATGTTACCGTGCTTGCTCTCGCGCCACGTCTCCCAGCCAGGCACGTCGGGATTGAGGTGGCACTGGAGGCAGGTGAAAGGCTTGCGGGCCGTCTCGATCGAGAAACCGTGGCGCGGGTGGCAAGCGGCGCACGAGCCGCGGCTGCCGTCGGGATTTACTCGGCCGACGCCCTGGTTCGGCCAATTGCTGAGGTCGGGCACCTCCAGCTCGCCGTAATCGCTCTCGATGATTTTCTTACCGTTGACCTCGATCACCGTCCCGTGGCAAGAGAAACAGGTCTCACTGCGACCCGCTTCCGATGCTGTATTCTGATGTACGCCGCCGTCAACCACCTCAGCCACCCCGACAGAGGTGTTCACCAGAGTCATGTAGATCGGATTATCGAGTAGATTGCCGACGGCGTGACCCTTCTTGCTGCCGGCATACTCGTCCCGCTCGAGCGGATGGCAGGTGGCGCAATCGTCCGGAGAGACGACGACATTGATCTCGAAGCCCTCGTGCTCGAAGGCGTCGGCGTGCCTGTCGGTGTTGCGGCTGTGGCATTCATAGCAACCGACCGCGACACTCTGAAGTTCCTCAGGTACTTCTTCCGCCGATATCCGCCGCTCGAGCTCATCAGCCTTCATCGCTTCCGCAGGGCTTGTGGTGGAGTGGCGGCTGTCGCGCCAGTCGGCGACGATGCCGGGTGTGTAATAACGGTGGCATTCGATGCACTCCGAGCTCTCGTCGCTTAGTTTTCTCTCCTGGCGAGCGTTAACGATATCAACCGGTGACATCGCAACGATGAAAACCGTGCCGGCGCAAATAAGGATTATTAAGAAACCCAATTTCTTCATAGCTGTCCCCCGAGAGTTTTGCTGGTCCGATTACCCTTGCTAATAATATGTCCGCCGGATCCTGAAAGATCAATCCCCGTATTATTGAAATGCGGTAAAGGATGGGTATCGCTGAGGATTTGCGAGACAGCGCAAGCTGGACGAAGGTCGCGATGACCGGCCCGTCAGCGCGCTATGGTGCCGCCATGTCCCATGACTCCAAGCGAAACCACTTTGTCCTTTTCTGCGGCAGTAGCGGAGGAGTCAGAAAGGGCGATACCTGGATATATGGTTTACCGATCAAATACGAACTGAATCCCAAACCGCAGCAAAGTCTTATGTCGACGCCAGGTTGTTTCTGAAACGAATGCAGAAAATCAAAAAGGGGCGGATTACATCCGCCCCTGGCTGTTCAATTCGTGTGCGGCTGGTTACTTGCCGAGGCCCTTCATTCTGATCGCAGGAACGTAAGGATTATCGGGCAGAAGCTCCGGACGCTCGGCTCCGTCGGCCCAGTGGCGGCCGACAGCGTAGAGTAGGTTCATCGTTTGTATCGTGCCGTCATATCGCCAGCGCGGATCCATCTCGTCGCTCGGCTGATGGTAGCGGCCGGCGAAAAGCTCTTCGAACATCGTGCGCGCATCTTCCTCGCTCATCCCGCGGACCTTACGCCCTGTGCCCGTTGAGAGAGCGACTACCCCGCGGGCGCAGAGCGGGAAATGATCGGATCGGAAAGTGCCGCCGCCCGTGTCGGCCCCACCGATGTTGAGCGTCAGGCCGAGGCTCTCGCCAATCGCCCTGACCGCGTCCAGAGCGTTAGTAAATTTGACGATCCCCGCGCCGAAATCCTCGGTCGGGCCGTAGACGTTGACAACATCGATGTTGATGGCGGCCGCGGTTTTCTCGAGCGGGAAGATGGGATTCGTCGCGTAGTACTCAGATCCCAGCAGGCCCGACTCCTCCGTCGTTGTGGCCATGAAGACAATCGAGCGGGCGGGCGCGGGCATCTCGCTGTACGCCCTCGCCAGGCAGATGATGGCGGCGATGCCGGAAGCGTTATCCCGAGCGCCGTTGTAGATATTATCGCCGTCTATCGCCCGGCCGACGCCGAAGTGATCCCAATGGCCGCAGTAAACCACCGCCTCGTCGCCCTTGATTGTGCCGGGTAGGATGCCGATGACGTTGGGCGTTTCAAACTCGCGGTGCTCCTGCTTGAACTCGGCTTTTACACTAATGCCGAGCGGCACAGGCTGGAAATCGCGACCGTCGGCCTTCTCCTTCAGCTCGGCGTATGTGGTGCCGACAAAGGCAAGAGCCTTGTCGAACGCAGGCTGGGCAACCCAGGAGTTGATCAGGAGCTGATTATCGATCGTGCCCTTGATCTGCATACGCTCCACAGCCCATGAGTTCTGCACGACGCTGAAATTGTAGGTGGCCGTCTCGTCGGTGTGGATCAGAATGATGCCTTTCGCGCCCTTGGCACGCGCGATCTCCTCTTTGTAGGTCCAACGGCCGTAATAGCTGAGTGACTCGTTGTAGAAGCCGGTCTTCTCCAGGTCGGGATCGTTGACCAGCATCACCAGAATCTTGCCCTTGACGTCCACGCCCTTGTAATCGTCCCAATTGTATTCGGGAGCCTGGATGCCGTAGCCGACGAACAGCAGGTCGCCCTCTGCGCCGACCGCGTCAAGCGGCCGTTCGCTGTTGGCTACGACCTCCTCTACAGGAACGAGGCTTACGCTCTGCCCGTCGGCGGACAGCGTAAACTTGACGGAATCCTGGATTGTCTCGATGCCAAGCATCGGCACCTGCTGGAAATAGCCCTGCTCCTCGGATATCGGCTGAAGCCCGATCGCCTCGAATTGGGCTGCGATATATGCGGTGGCCAACGCACCACCGCGCGTGCCCGGCGCGCGGCCCTCGCAGATATCACTTGCGAGAAATTTCAGATGTGCGACAAATTCCGACTCGGTGAATCTCGGCTGATCAGCGGACCGTTGCTTCTCCGCTCCGCCGAGACAAAATCCCGCGGTCAGCAATAACGCGGCCAGCGAAAAGACGATTGCCTTTCTCATATTCCTCCTCCCCAATGGTTTGCGGCTGACAGGAAACTGGTAAATCATCTAATGCTCTTTTTAGGTTAATAAACAACCGGTTGAGTAAAACAGCTCAATTGAACGATGCCATCAGCTCAATGTTACATTTTGCCAAAAAGCTCGCGATTTTCACAGGGGAAATGTGGCGCTTAGCCAGCATCAAATTGAAGCAGACCGGTCACTGGAGTATCATCTGATCATAACCGAAACGGAAACCGGGAGGAGAGCCATGCCGCCCACACATGAAACAATCGATCATGTAAAAAAGAAACTCCGACTGGAGACGCCCCTGATCGCTGTATACGATGCCGTGCCATACGATGATTTTCATCCCCTTGTCAGAGCCAGGGGGCACATGTGCTGCTTTGCTTTCTACAAGCGCTGGTTAAACGGCGAAACGGTTGCCATCGTCAAAGCCCCTGAGGAGGGTGACGAATTCAGCGAGCCGACCCATGGCTGCCCCGGCGCACAAAGGGCGCTCGGCCTGGCAAAGGAATACCCTCCCTACATGGCTCACTTTCTGACGGATGGCGTGGGCGCCCCGATGGGTGAGGGATTGATGGCCACGCCCGAGCTGGCCAAGGAATTCCTCGACCGGGCGGTGGCGCCGGAGGTTTCAAGCGGATCCGTACTTATCGGACCACTGCGACTCGAGCAGTGGGACAAGGTAAAGAGCGTGACTTTCCTCGTCGACGCCGACCGCCTCTCAGCCGTGATGCGCCTGGCCGGCTTTTGGTCGTCCGATCCCGACCTTGTTGCAGCGCCGTTCTCATCGGGATGCGGGCTGCTCTGGAGAGATGTGGAAAACCAGGACCGCGACCGACCCGTCATCGGCTGTACCGATATAGCAATGCGGAAATACCTCCCGCCCGAGATCCTCTGCCTGAGTGTCACACCGGATCGCTTTGAGGAGATGATGACGGTACCGGAGGGCTCATTCCTCGATAAGACCTGGTGGAACGATCTGATGGACAGCCGCGACCTCTGAGCCACCGGCCGGCTTCGAAGCGGCTGCAGCGCTCCCTCAACTCGTTTCCTCTACCGGAACGAATTCACGTAATCACTCCGCCGCCACAGAGAGGATCGGGAGAGGGTGAAGTAGGATTAGGAGCAAACCAGCTTACTCCCCCGTTCAGTCGCGCTATTTCGTCCCTGCCTTCGTATGGTCTTCGTGGCAGCCGACGCAGTTCATCTTGCCCACCTGCCTCGGCCCCTTGCCGCCGGAGCCATGGCACTCCAGACAGTACACCGTTTCCGGCATGGCACCCAAAGTGGATTCAAATTTACCGTCGAGCAGGGCGTTGAGGTTTGCTCCCGCTCTCGAGGAGATCTCCGCCGCCAGACGGCCGCAGCGCTCGCGGAGCTCAATCGAACCCAGTTCGTAGCCGGAATTGGGGATCGACACATGGCACAACGGCGAACCGGCTTTTGCAGGAACCATGTTTACGCTGTTCTCCGTCTTTTCCGGTGCGAAAGACGGCAGCTCGGCCTGAACGTAATAATGGAAGATATCATCAATTATCGCCGTTCTCTCGCGCCCCGTGGCGAACAACGCCATCGCCGCGGCGGCACCGTTTAGCGCACCGCAGACCGTGCCCCAGCCCGCCACGCCCCCGCCGCCGTAGCTCATCATTGCCTTGGGAAAAGAGCTGTAAGGCTCACCAAATTTTTCAGCCATCAAACCGACGATCCCGTCGAAGCCCGCAAACATGCAGCCCGCCTGCCAGTAATCTCTGTACGCCCTTTCGGCGACTTCTGCTGGTTCGAGTTTCTTATAGGGCCATGGGAATTCCACCGTCCGAGCTAAGGACGCGGATGAAATCGCGCTCGCCAGTGCGCCCCCGCCCAAAAGAGATACGCCGGCAATCCCCCCCGCTCCGAACAACTCCCTTCTCGTCATTCGAGATGCCATAGCCTCGACTCCTTTGCCAAACCGGTTTTAGTAACTCAGCGCTAAACCTGATTCTTTCCAATCCCGCTGTATTCCGCAATACTTTACACAGCTACATGCGGAAATCCCGGAGACACACCTTCACCGTCATTTCTGCAGGCTTACCCTTTTCCGGTGGCGGATCCGAACAAAATAAAAGCCCCGCCAGAGGCGAGGCTTTAAACTGCGTTTGTTAGCGTCCCGCTCAGTCCAACTCAAATACGTAGCGCTCTGCGGGATGGTAGCCCCTGCGCACGATCTCCTCGCCCTTGTAAACGGCCCAAGCGGGTATGCCGCGCTCGTAACCGCGGGTCATGTGGTAAAGCTGCATCGCGCTGTTGGAGAGCATCAGGTAGAGGACCTTGTCGCGGTTCCAGGGATTGGGCAGGACGATGACGATGCCGTCGTCGGGCCGCGCGAACAGCTCACCGCGCCAGCGGAACCAGTTGCGGCCGACCTCCAGGTCGTTCAGCTTGCCGGCGATCTCGGCCGCCAGCGTGTTGTCCGACGGCTGGCCGATGACGACCAGGTCATGACTCGCGAGCTCCGCCGAGGTGATCTCGCAGTCCTTACGCAGCGGTGGCAGGATCTCGGAGTAGGCGTCGGCAAGGGTCTCCTGCCACTGCAACGCCAGCGAGTGGTTGGCTTCGATCTGGCGGGCCGTGCCGTAAACGATAAGCGTGTGATCGAAGTCGTCGACAAAATTACCAAAGATATAGAAGTTGTCGTGCTCGACCGGGAAGTCATTGCCCGAGTTGAACACGACCTTTGAGGGTTTATCCGGAACACTTAGCGTGAATGACGACGCGGCGCCGTTGATCTCCATCGGCATGCGGCAAACAGTAGCGCCGCAATACACGTCGACGGTTCCGAAGAGGTGGTAGGGCTCCCCTCGCTGGGTGACCTCGAAGTTCACCTTCCAGGATCCGTCGCCGGCCTCCTCGGCGGTTACCTTCACTTCCGGCGCAGGCAAGCCCTTGCGGCCGATCCACTGCCCGACGAAGCCGCGCAGTTGCTTCCCTGAAATCTCCTCGGCCGCGGAGATGAACTGCCCGGTGCTGATGTCCTGGTCGGCGAACACGCTGTAAATCTCGTCCATCACTTTTTGGAAGAGTTCGTTGCCGAGCAGCAGACGAAGTTGGTGGAGCGCGAAGGTGCCCTTGATGCGCGGTATCTGGTAGAAGCGATAGGCGTCGAAGCGCTCCTCGGTTTCCAGCGGCACGAGGTCCTCCTCGCGCGAAACGGTGTAGAGATAGCGGCTGTTCAGCCCGGCCAGTTCGTCGCTCAGCCAGCCGGCCGCCTCGCCCGGGTTGCCGGGCATCTCGTCCAGCATACGCCAATAGGCCGGGGAACCGCTGATCAGCCAGCTCTCGGCCTGGGAGGCGGGGAACACGGAGTTGCGCCAGAGCGCACGCCTGTCAATCCGGTAAATATCGGCTGCAGCGGAAAGGTCGAGCCTCGTGAGATTGAGCGGTTTCGGAGTGAGCTTCTTCGCCTCAGGTCCCAGCCCGTGCAGTTTTTCGGTGACGAAGATTGGGCTGGGTATCGAGTATCCGAGACTGAGGTGCGGCTCGGCGCCGGGAAGATCGGCGATGAAGCGGTCGCCGACGAACTTGTGCCGCAGCGTCAGCTTGCCGTAGTGAGCCAGGAAGACCATTTGGTCGACCATGTCGCCGGTGGTGATCTTGCCGTCGCAGGCGTGGGAGCGATTGATCGGCGAGGAGGCCCAGAGCTCGGAGACGGCAATGGAGTCAATCTTGCCCTTGTTCTTGTGATAAAACTCGTTGAACGCCAGGTCGCGGTTCCAGGGGCTGAACATCAGGTCGTAGGGTGCGTTGTCGGCGTTGACGATGTACTCCTTGCGGACCTCGAGGTCCTTGTTGTTGTTATTGCACCAGTAAAAGTCGGTAAGCCCGCCGGGGAAATCACCCTCGCTGCTGCGCCACAGCCGCCACTTGTAGGTTCCCAGAAGGAAGATGCCGACTTCGTCAATCTTGCCGTCGGCAAACGGCCACTCGTTGGTGTACTGGCCGTTGTTGCGGTCGGTCAGGATCTCGACCACGTCATCGATCGAGTCGCTGTACTGCATCGCCTTGCGGATGCGATTGCTCTGCGGCGTGCCCTCGTCGTTGTAGGGTGTCTGGCTGACCGTGGTCTCGCCGATGACGATGCCCGCGTCGTTGATATAGAAGTCGGAGCCGGAATGGATGCCGCCGGGGAAGGTGTGGTAGACAATTCGGTGGCCCTCCGTGGGATCTACATCGCAAATCACGTCCCAGTGAACCCCGGTGTAGCCGTTCCACATGAAGATCTGTCCGAAGACAAAGCGCCCGTCCTCGGTGGCCGAACCGGTCGCAGAGACGGCCGAGCATTTGTGGTGCTCCTCGTCGATCAGCAACTCGTCCTCGTGTTTGAGGAAATTGATTCCGGAGGTGGCGTTAGCGGTGCGCCTCAGGGCGCCGCGCATCTGGCCGATATCGATGATCGAGTTGATGCCGGCGATGTCGACCACGTCCAACGGCCTGCCGTAGAACCTTGCCCCGGCATTGGAGGCTCCGTCGGCGATCCCCTTCATCTCGATCTGGTACTCCTGATCGTAGCGGTTGAGCATGAAGGCCTGGACTATGAAACGGATCGTCTCCCAACCGTCCCCGGGATTTGCTCCGTTCTGGCGAATGGCCAGCTTGTTGATGTATTCGCCTATCTCTTCGGAAACCAGATAACCATACTGGTAGCCGCGGTCGTACGGTTCGCCCTCGATGTGGACGAAGATCCAACCGCGGTCGTCGTATCGGTAGGCCGGGCCGAACCAGCTAACCGTCTCCAGCGGAATGTAGCGGCTGATGTCGTCGATCTTCTCGAGCTTGAGGTCGTCGAACCAGGATTTGCCCGTGGCCGTGCCGTTGAAGCCGAAATTCACTCTCACCCGGTCCTTTTTCTTCGTGGCGATGAACAACACCTCGATTTCGCTCCAATCCGAGGTGGCGCCAACAGCAGGAGAGTTGTTGGTAAAAGGAAACGAGAGCATCGTCAGGCAGGCGGGGACGGCGGTCGGGAAATGCGAGGTCGGATCAGAAAAGGCATTCTCGGTCTTGATCCAGCCACTCAAACGATAAAGGCGGCCGATTTGCATAGCCACCGGCCCGGAGCTCAGCGTCACACTACCGGCTACGGTGTTGCCGATCATCAGACTGGCGCCGCCGTTGTGGCTGACTGCCGGGTCGACTTTAACAGAATTCGCACCGGGAATTTCTGTTTCAAGTTCCCAGCCGGCAGGAAGTCCTTTCCCGTCGCGCTCCTCGAAGCCGGGATTCGTGAGCGGGATATCTTCATCAGCAAACGCAAACGGTCCGGCGAAAAGCGTTAGGGTCATTGCGGCAAATAGGAATAATAGAGACTTCGTGTTTCGCATATATTTTCCTCCCCTGATGCAGCATTTGGAACGGAAGCCCTCTGACTCGGTATCGATTTTAGCTTTATTTCAAGCGCAGCGTAAGAAAAACATCTTCATACTCAGGCGTCGGCAATTCAAATCGTATGCATCCAAGTCCGACATGAAGATCACCCAAACAGGCATTTACAGCAGAAAAATGTTGCCACAGAGCTTCCGCTGTGCAATAAGTGGGTTATCATCAACCAAAACACTCTCGGGCGGAGTGCGTTACTAGGAGGGGCAAATGAAGGCATTGGAGTGGATCGCATTGATCATTGTTGTGATCGGCGCAATCAACTGGGGGCTCATCGGACTGTTTGAATTCAACCTTGTTACCTACCTCATTAGCGCCATGGATTGGTTAGTGAAAACAGTCTACGTCATCGTGGGTATTGCAGGAATTGTATTGCTCATCTGCAAGTTTACCAACACGGGCAAATAACACCCGGGAATCATCGTGCCGCCCTCCCCGTTGTGCCCATGGGGAGGGCTTTCGTTTCTGTTGCGTGCATCGGCACACAGGATAATCCGCCCCCAATCCGACAGACCAAATCGTCAGGATTATTACATACTCGATACATTAGTATTCTTTTATGCATCGCACTAATTACCAACCCGGGGGGACGAACAGTGAGACGCCTAATATTTGCAATACTGTTGATAGCAATTCTAAGCGCTTTAGTAATGTCCGAAGAACGCCTCAACCGGCCAGGGCTAACACTTAAAGAGACTTTTAATCTTTACCTTAATGCCATCAATACAACGGACCTCGAAGCCTTGATGTCAACCGTCACAGCAGGCCCAAAGATGGTCTTTCTCACCACAAGCGGGAGGATCATTGACACAGTCGAGGGCTACCGACAGTTCCATATTGACTGGTTCTCGGAATCCGACTGGAAGATCGATTTCCACATGATGGAGCTGCACGAAGGCGCGGAATACGGCTACATTCTCACTAAATATCACTATCAGGGTAAAGATCCTGACGGCAAGGATTACGAAAGCGACTCCTACTTCACCCTCATCTTCCACATGGAAGACGGCATGTGGAAAGTCGTACAGGACCAGATCACACCGATTAAGAAGTAAGTACTATTTATATTTATCGCAGAGAAGTATTGATCAACCTCCCTCCCATGTGTTACAAGGCGTAAAACAGGTAACCGTCCCTATTAAAAAATGCCACGAAAACCAAGAACAGTAATCCAAGGCATCGCCCACCAGATGACGCAACGTGGCAATAACGGACAGGACGCCTTCCTGTCCGACGAGGACAAGAACGCCTACCTCAAAAAACTCCTCGGCAAGGCCGAGAAATATTCACTGGAGATCCTCGGTTACTGCCTGATGAGCAATCACGTAGACATCATCGGCGTTCCCAGGGAAGCCGACTCACTTGCAAAAGCCTTCGGGCGCACCAATCTTTCGTATACCCAGTACTTCAATGATAAGTACGGTTTCAGCGGCCATCTCTGGCAAAACAGGTTCTATTCGTGCCCGCTAGATGAAGAGTATTTCTGGCTGGCACTGAGCTATGTCGAGAGGATTCCAGTGAGAGCCGGCCTCGTAGAGGTAGCCTGGTCGTACAGCTGGTCGAGCGCCGCCGCGCACGTCGGGGATGATTCACTGGACAAGCTGATCGATTTGCGCAAGTGGGATGGAATCGCAACCGGTATCGATTGGCGCTCCCGGCTTACCGGTCCGGAAGACAAAGAAACCATGTCGCGCATTCACCGCCACCTGAAATCCGGCCGCCCACTGGGCAATGGCGACTTCGTCGACGCCTTGGAATTGAAAACCGGCCGCCGCCTTCGTCCGCTGCCCGTCGGGCGTCCAGCCAAAAAGCGGAACAATTCACTTCCTTAGACATACACCACCCCACTATTGCCCAATGTCTGATCAGTAAGCTACGGGACTAAACGGAGGGGACGGCACCTATCCGAGCACGAACTCCCAGGCGCAGTAATGACTTGGCGGGTGGGGATCGGGTGGGCAAGTGAGGCAGCGCGTTTGGAAGCGCGGATCGATCGCCGAGGCAAAGGCGGTGTACTCGACTATGCCCACCTCCTTGCACGGGAACAGTTCCAAGCCCTTGCGCTCGCGGGCGGATTGCACCCGGCAGTCGTTCATCCTCAGAATCAAGGTTGTGTCGTCGACGACTTCGATTGTCTGCTCATTGATGTAAGAATAAAGGCGAAAATCAAGGGCCCTGGCGAGGGCTTCGATCCCTCCTCCTTCCGGAATCCCCTGTCGCTTCATTATTCTCTTTGCTTCAATCGGCGAGAAGCGCCCCCAGGCCTCCTTGTCGAGATCGATAGCGTCTCGCATTCCAAAGCGGCTCTCGACGGCTTGAAACCAGAGACCGTCGTGGGCGAGCCACAACTTCGCGGCATCGGCGAGCATGCCGATAATTAGGTCTTTATCATATTTGCCTATATCCCTGGCCATGAGTCCTCCCGTCAACTGGTCAATTAATCACTTATTCTCCCGGCAATAGTAGCGGAACAGCGCTCGGATATGAAGCGCCTGCCGGCTCGTTGTTGACAGCATTGGCAGCTTCTGCGAACTTTGCTGGCAAATCAATATCGACGGCGAAGGTAGAAGATGGCGCAAAAATGCGAGTACCTCATCATCGGTGCCGGCCTGGCCGGCCACCATGCCGCAGCCGAAATCCGGGCGCGGGACGAGGATGCAACCCTGGTAATCATCGGCGCGGAGCCGCACCGTCCCTATAACCGCCCCCCTCTCAGCAAGGCCGTACTAACCGGGCAGGCAGCGGCGGACAGCGTTTTCATCGAGAAAAAAGATTTCTACGCTGACAAGGGGATCGAGCTGATTTGCGGAGCCGCCGCGTCCGCCCTCGATGCAGATAAGAAGAAAGTGATCCTCGCCGACGGCCGCGAAATGGGGTACGGAAAATTACTTATCGCCACTGGAGGAAACGCCCGGCGGCTGAATATCCCGGGATGGGAACTGCCCGGCGTATTCACGTTGCGGAGCCTGGACGATTCGCTGGCGATCAAAGAAGCTGCTGCCGAAGCGGGGAGGGTGGCAGTGATAGGAGGGGGGTTTGTAGGAGCCGAGGCCGCGTCGTCACTGGCGGAGAGCGGTAAAAAAGTTGCTGCGATATTTCCGCAAGAGACTTACCTGGGGAGGATCCTGCCCTATGACTTCGGCCAGTTCCTCAACAGGGTCTACCGGGAACGAGGTGTCGAGATCCTCCCCGGCGATTCGGTTGTCGCTTTCGAGGGGAATGGACGGTTGAAGCGCCTCCAGACAACAAAGGGAAAAGCCATAGAATGCGACCTGGCGGTCGTCGGCGCGGGGATCGAACTGCAAACCGCCTTCGCAAGAGAAGCACTCGAACTGGACCGCTCCGGAGCAATAGTCACCGACGGGCAACTGCGCAGCAGCGCTGAGGATATCTGGGCCGCCGGCGACATCGCCTCCTATTATGACGGGCTTTACCGAAGACAGATGCGATTCGAGCACTGGAGCACCGCGATGAACCAAGGTAAAATCGCCGGTGCGGCGATGGCGGGAGATCCGCAGCCCTTCGCTTCACCGGCCTACTTCTTTTCCGTCCTCTTTGGTATGTTTATCCAGATCGGCGGTAATTTTGAACCCGGGGATACCGTACGGCGAGGAGATCCGAATGAGAAAGCCGTCGGTTATTATTCATTCCACGAGGGAGTGATCGAGGGTTACACCGTTCTCGGTCGGCCCCAGGAGGAGGAAAAGTTCGTTCAGAAGCTGATCTTGGACAGGCGAAGGAAAGAGGATCTGGCGAAATTACTTGCTGATGAAGCTGGCGACCTCAGCTCACTGGTCTGATTCCTACACGGAGCGTCACCTACGGTAAACGATAATTTCATCAATCAACCAAACAACCAGGGCTCAGGGATCAATCCAGATATTCCTTAAAAGCGATCCGCTGGCGCTCTTCAATAACTCCTTTTCATCCTGCTCCGGGTCGATTCGCAACTTCATGACAGCGCCAATCATGAACACCAGTATGTGGAGCGCAAATGATTTCGGATCGACATCGCTCCTGATTTCTCCGTTGATCTGGCCTTTATTTATAATCTGTGAAAAAACCTCAAGAAATCTTTCATGTCCATCAGTGTATACACTCCTTATCCTCTCGTCCCTCAAGCTTTCAACATAGAGTTCCAGATCGATATGACCATAGTACTTAGCCGCCCAGACCGAATAAGACGAAAGGAAATAACTGATCACCTCCATCAGAGCTTCCCGCGCATCCTCAAGTTTCTCCACCCGGTCAAACAACTCTTCCTTGGTTTTGACAATTCTTTTGCTCAACGCGAGAATAATATCGTTCTTCCCCCGCTTGAAGTAATTGTAAACCGCGCCAGCACTCAGCCCGGCTTCACCGCAGATATCGGCAATTGTGGTGTTAAAGAATCCTTTCCTGAGGAAGCAGACGTCGGCCGCGCGTAGGATCTGTTCTTTCCTCAATTTGACATGCGTATCCGAAACCTTGGGCACCTTGGTCCTCCTTAAATAATGTCGATAGTTACCAGGAGGCGATTTCTACTCTAATTACACCCACTCGCTAAGTAGTCTCTGCAATAAAGATAGCACCCCCTCCAGGCGACAGGGAATAATGGAAATTACAGTTCTCTCTCGAATTAAGGCTATAGCTACCCCAACTTATTCACGAAAATTCACAGCATCATTCAGTCGAGTAATATGCCGGCGATATTGCTTGGCGAGCAGGAGCCAGCCACCGTCGACGGCAGCGGAGAGAAATACTAAGCTCAGCCCGAATGGATCTCGACTATGTCCTCGTCGACAAGTTCATAATCCTTGTTCACAAGCTGCCCGTCGAATTTCCCGGAACCCCACACCTTGGCGGTCTTCAGTTTTCCTGCGATGTCCTTGTGAATAGCCTCGGCCAGATCGTGGAGCGTATCGCCGCGGTGCAGCACGAACGGATGTTCCTTATCGGGCTCCTTGCCGGGAGTTTTTGTGTAGATCCGCAGCAGTTGGAGCGCATCGAAAACGGAACGCTTGAGACTGTTGAGGCTCTCCTCGTCGTTTGTCGACACGGTCAGAATCTCAAACTGATCGCCGTAGAATTCTTTGAAAATCTCCAGGTTTTCTGCAGCATTCGGTAAATCCATTTTATTGGCGACGATCATTGTCAACAGTGGTTCAATCCCAACCGCCAGATCCTCGGGTTCATCAAATCCGTAGAGCATTATCTTATGGTTTTTCAAGATCCTCAGCGTGTCTTCGTACTGGCTGAGTATGTCGTCGTTGCGAGCTGAAAGCACCATCAGCGCGGCATCGGCAACTCTGATGATCTGCGGCAGCCAACTCTCGATATAACCTTCGGCGATCGGAGGAAGGTCGACAAGCTGGATCTGCACGTTTTCGAACTGCATCATCCCGGGGAGCGGCATCCGCGTGGTGAAGGGGTAGTCAGCCACCTTGGGATTCGCGTTGGAAAGGCGCTCCAGCAACTCCGACTTGCCCGCATTCGGCGGGCCGACGAGTACTACCTGCCCCTCACCGCACTTCTTGACGTAGATTCCGCTGCTCTTCCTGGGGCCGCCCTTGCGCGCTTGTTCCTTGCGCATTCGGGAGATGCGGCGCTTGATATCGGCCTGCATCTTCTCCGTTCCCTTGTGTTTCGGTATGGAACGGAGCATCTCCTGCAGAGCGGCCATCTTCTCGGCAGGCGATGTTGCGGACTTGAACTGCTTTTCAGCGGCGTAGTACTCGGGTGTAAGATTCGCCGGCAAACAAAACCTCCGCAGAGGACGTTCGAGAGAATCGATCAACCAGTGATAATAACTCCGGGGAAATTATAGCATCTTCGGCGGGACCTTACCCAGAAGCTTCAGATTATATCAGTCCAGCAAATCAAGAAGATCCGGTACGAATTGTTTCAGCTTTCCCCTCGTGCGTCTGCTGAGGTAGCGGCGCAGAGCGAGGAATACGGTCTCATCCTCGAAACCGAGCAATTCGCTCCAACGGTCGGCATAGGATGGCACCACAGGCAGCGCTACCAGGTGGGCCAGGCGGATGGGAGCCGGTTGCAGATTGTCGTAAATATAAGCCTTCATCTCCTCGAGAATGTCATCGAATCGATGTGCTGCGGCGGAAGCGGTGATTCTAGCAACCTTCTCAAGGTAATCATATGCCGGTTCATGGGTGGTTGTTACCACCAGACTTTTTCTCAGCTCATCCCAGCCACTCCGCGTTTCACCCTGGGGAAGAGGGGAGTCGGATACGCGGGGAGTTTCCTTCAGAAAATCAATCCCAAGGGAATCAAGCACTTGCTCGGCCGCATCATTGGGTGATTCGCGTAGAAACTTGTGCAACAGTCTGGCTGCCTCAATAATTGTTTTGCTGGCGGCGGGATAGCGAATTGAGAGCATTGCAGAGTCGAGTTTTCCTCTTTTACGAGCCCCTTCGCGCAGGTTCTTGTCGCGCATGCTCATCCTCGCACTCCCAAGTGAGTGGACACTACGAATCGCCCTGTCCAGGTGCATCTTCTCCAACCGCGCGGGATTGGCAATCGAAATTATGTCCTTGAGCGCGCTGATCAGCCCGCGCAGCTCACGTTCCTCTTCAGGTCTCTGAAGCCGGGCTTTCTGGATCACTCCTCTGGCAAAGCGTAATTCGCCTAGCAAATCAGCTAAATTGTCCTTCTCCCTGCCGATGAGTGATTTCAGCCTGAATTTGCCGCGTTCGATTTCCAGGTTCAACTCATCAAGCATTACATCCAGGCGCACATCAGACACATTGGTGAGGCGGCCGATTAACGAAGCCGCCGATTTCTTACCCCGAATGGCGAAGGTCGTACGAGTGCTTAAGACGATCGACAACATCGCCCGGACGAGCCTGTGTTGAGCCAACTCGCTTGTGCCGTGAAAAATATTTCGCTTGAAATGGTTAGTGAGGCGCCCTAATGCGCCGTTGTAAACTGTTTCATCGTAAGGCAGACTGAGAGAAAAGGCCTCATCAGGCATCCTGTCTCCGCCCCCGAAAGCTTTGGCGAGCGATGACACAGCTCCGCCGCTGATGTTATAGATGCCATCCTGAATCATCTCGAGGGCGGACGCAGGCATCTTTACCTTTCTCCAGCCGTAACGCTCAGTCAGAAGCTTGCCGAGCTGCTCCGCAGCACCCGGACCCTTAATCAAGGTGAGGTTCTGGATCGCACGGGTGAAGACGTACTCATCCATGGTTCCTCGATTGAGCAGGAGACGCAGGTGCCTTAATTTCACTGCCGGAGGCAGTCCCGATTTCTCCAGCGCCCGCAATCCCAAGAGGAGGGCGCCGGGATTAAACGAGAGCAGGAGGAATTCGAATACCTTATCCGACGGACTTCGGGCAATTACATCGGATGCGGTTTCATAGAGATCGAAGTTCTGAATCTCGTCCAGGCTCACTTTCTGAGCCCGGAATGCGGCCTCACCGGCTTCGCGCCGCTCCATTTTCTCAATCACTCTGGCCTTTATCGAATAGGCGGCCTCAGTGGCGATGTCGCCGAAACTGCTGTGTTCCATCTTGAGGAGCGAATTGAGCACGAAGCGTTTTGTGCCGTCCCCATGAGACGCTCGGAAGTCCTGGAAAACCTTCTCGATGAACTCCTCATTGACCTGCACAACCTCGGAGCCTTGATTTATCAGAGCCTCTACCAGACAGTAATAGACTGCGATCAGCCGATTTGGCCTGATTTTATCTCCGCCTTTGCGATTCTTGATTTGCTCTAAACGGCTGTCGATGACAGCTGAAATCCTATCCACGGCGTCTTGAAGGACTGCCTCGATGTTGCCCTTGTTAAGCTTGCCACTGCGGCGAAGGTGAAGGAGTTCCTTATAAGCGGAGGTCAACTCCGGGTACTTCTCTACCTTCTTGAGGTTGAAATGCGCCTCGAAGAAGTTGTCGAGCGTCTGCACATAGCGGTCCACAGCCACCTTCAAGATACTCAACTCCTTCGCTCTGCGCAGGACATTCTCGAGGATGAAGCGGTTGCTCTCGTAATATCGCAGCTCGTCGAACTCGCGCCAGACTCCCCGCAGGTTCTTGAAGTGATTTTCAATCGCGGCAACGATTCGGTGGTCCCTGAGATAGCCACTGATTCGAATCAGCCCGAAATCCTGGGCGTGCGCCGGGCCGTCAAGATTTTCCAGCACAATTTGGACGACCTGCTCGCTTGGCTCGATGGGACCAAAATCGTCCAGGTGGTTCTCGGCGTCGAGTAACTGGAAGCCGTCACGCTCATTCAGGCCCTGGTAAATCAGCTTGAGGATCAATTTACGCTTGAGCTGCTGGAATTCGATTTCTTTAGAGTCGGGACTGTCAGCGCCGGAGATTAAACTTTCCTCACTGAAACTGCTCACGGACTCATCGTTGCTTCGATTAATACCGTCTTTTTCCATTCACAAGCCCACTGCTGCACCGAAATTTAGAATTGGTTATTAGGGATTGGCGGCCTTTTCGACATGAAAGGCAACTCAGCTCTCCCCGTTTCTACTACTCCCCCATAACTACTTAATGGCGATACCATCGTCCAACGGAATATATTTTAACCTTTATTTGCTCAGGCACACCTGATTGCGGACTTCCGATGCACATTTATAGAGTCTGGTAGCATCTTGTGGAAAGAAAGACACTGCCAGCATTACGTGATCATAAAGCCTTGATGTATAATAAAATTGCTGTGTAACTAGAGAACGCTTGGACGGATCCGTAATCGGGCGAAGATTCAACTCCGGAAAGAATTATCGACATCTCCCTTGCGGGCGCAGATAAAGGATAATGATCTTGAGATATCGAAGAACAAATTTGCTACAACGAACAGTTTTCGTATTTATCCCGCTTTGTCTCGTGCTCAGCACCTGCGTGACGCTTGCTCAGGATGCTCCCGTAATTGGAGATGCTGGGAGAGTATTGGATATCATCGGCCCTCAACCTGTTTTACCGGGCGATTATGCCCTGTTCCAGGCACTGATTCAGAATACCGGCGGCCTCCAATGGAGCAAGGGCACAAAGATCAGATATCGGCTGATTTACGCCAAACAAACAGTGTGGGCGCGATTTAAAAACGTTGCCGGCACCCTTCCAGGCAAACCAATTTGGATCGATGTGTTGGCTGAGGTGCCAGCAAAGCTCGAGCCCGGAAAATATCGCTTCCGGGTGGATATCGTAAACGAGGATGTTCTGATCGCGACGTCCGCCAGGGCTGTTCCGGTCTACCTTGATCCCTTTGCCTTCTACGACGGTTTCGAGCGCAGCAAGGTTGATGAGAACGGATGGGGCTTTAAGAGAGCCGACGGAGACAATAAGATTCGCACCACCGAGACACTGCCTTATTCCGGAAAGCGCAGCCTGGAATTGAAATTAAACGGCGGCGGCACGTCATACCTGGAGTATGAATTCCCTGGCAGCGGTCTCGACAGGATCAGCATCAGCATGCGACTGCGCTTCGATCAGGCAGCTGTGGACTCCGGCGGACCGATCAATTTTTTCACGATTTTCGGGGCCGAAGAGTACACTTCAGCCTACTTCTATTACTACCTCGGGAGAAAATGGTTCCAGCTGGCCTATGAGAGACCCGACGGCACCTGGGAGCACTGCTGCCTCGCTTACAAAACACTCTTACCGGATACCTGGTATCACTTGAGAGCAACCGTCGTACTCGGGAGCGACGGCTTGGTCGCGCTTTCTGTCGACGGCGTCGAGATCTTGCGCCAAAAAGACGTCCTGGATTACGGCGAGATCTCTAACCTGGCCGTGGGCCACTATCCCAGCGATAACCGGCTTTTGGGGACAGTGAATCTCGACGATGTCCGCTGGGCCAGGCAGGGCGTCGACGCAATCGGCAAAGGCCGAATTTCAATTACTTTCGACGATGGAGTCATTTCGCAGTGGACGACAGCAAAGCCGTTGCTCGACAAGTACGGCTACAAGGCCTCCTTCTACATAATCACCGAGAACTCGAGCGATCCGATCTTTTCCAAGACGGGCAAAGTCTATGCGATGGACAGAGATCAACTGCTGGCCTTACAGCAGCAAGGACACGTGATCGGCTCCCACTCTCACACCCACACGCACTTGACGAGGTTGAGCGCCGAGGAACTCGATCAAGAGTTGAGCATATCAAAATCGATGCTTGTTTCCTGGGGGCTCAGTGTCTCTTCAATCAGCTTTCCCTACGGGGATTTCAACGACGATGTCGTGGCCAAAGCAACTCGTTTTTTTTCCACTTGCCTCTTAATCCAGGAGGGGATCAACCCCTATGATGCCTTCAAGGCCAAGCGCCCGCTGCTACGGGTGGAAGCGCCGACAAAATCCTTCAAGGAAATCAAGCAACTTATCGACGAAACCGAACGCACCGGAGGCTGGTTGGTTTTCTACTATCATGCCGTGGGGCCCGGGCATTCTGGCGACCGCTACTGGGTCGGTTCAAGCACCTTCGAAAGAACTTTGAAGTATATTAGCAAGAAGGACATCATGGTGGTCCCCATCGAGCAGGCGCCTTGACCGCATCCGGCTTGACAGCCCGCAACCGAGCCTTGGGAACCACCGGCGGCACTGGGCATGAAGAGGGTCTCGCAATACGAACTTAAGCTCCCCCGCAAGGGAAAAATGCTGGTCGAGGCCTCGATTTTCGCTTCCGACAGAATCAGCCTCGATGAGACGGCTGTGCGCCAGCTCGCTGACGGCGCTTCTATACCCAGCGTGAACCGCGCCTTGGCTACGCCGGATATCCATCAGGGTTACGGCGTGCCGATCGGCAGCGTGCTGGGGATGGCGGAGGTCGTCGTGCCGGCAGCGGTGGGATTCGACATCAACTGCGGCATGCGAGTGCTGACGACAAGTCTTCGCGCAGCCGATACTAATCTGCGCCAGCTTGCAATGTCGGCGCGCCGCGATATCCCCCTGGGCGAAGGCAAGAGCAACATCTCGATGGCGAGGAAAGATCTGGAGATGGTGTTGGCGCGGGGCGTCAGCGGGCTGCTCGACGTCAAGCACACCGGGCACAAGGTTTGGGAGAGCTGGAACTGCGACGACGAGCGCTCCAATATCTTCCGCATCGAAGACGGCGGCTCCCTCGACGGCGACCCGGGCGCAGTCAGCGACACTGCTTTCAGGCGCGGCGCCAACCAGCTTGGCTCGCTTGGCGGCGGCAATCATTTTGTCGAATTCCAGATTGTCGAGGAGATCTTCGAGCCCTCGATCGCAGCGAGGTTCGGACTCTTCCAGGACCAGCTGGTAGTAATGATCCACTCCGGCTCCCGCGGTCTCGGCCACCAGGTCGGCGGGGACTACATGAAACTGGCTGCCAAACTGACAGGGGGCCGCAGCCAGGTCCCCTATCTTGAACTCGACTCCGAGGAAGGGTGCCGCTATGTCGGCGCCATGAACGCGGCGGCCAATTTCGCCTTCGCCAATCGCCACCTGATGGGCCTGTTGGTGGCCCGCAACATTCGCTACATCTATCCGGACGCCTCGATTCAGCTTCTTTACGACGTGCCGCACAACATCGCCAAGTTCGAGCGCCACGCCAAGCAGACGCTCCTGGTCCACCGCAAGGGCGCAACGCGGGCCTTCGGTCCCAGAAGGATGGCCGGCAGCAGTTTCGCCGACACAGGGCAGCCCGTGCTGATCCCCGGCTCAATGGGCACCAGCAGCTACATCCTCGCCGGCGTCGACGAGAACTCGCGCAGCCTCGACAGCGTCAACCACGGCGCCGGGCGCGCGATGAGCCGCACGCAAGCCGGCGGCAAATGGCGCAAGGGCAAGATGATCAAGCCGCCGGCGGTCAGCGACGAGGAGTTCGAGAGGGCGATGGAAGGCGTCGTGCTCATCACCGAGAGCAGGCGCTCGGTCAAGGAGGAAGCACCCCAGGCTTACAAGGATATCGACCTGGTGATGGAGACCGTCCTCGGAGCGCAACTGGCGACCGCTGTAGCCCGCCTGCGGCCGCGCGCGGTTCTCAAGGGTTAGTATATACTACTCTATACTCTTATTCTCTCATATAGTAATCAATAGTAACTCATAGTCGTTACTGTGCTTGATATTCCTATCCTGGTAGTTAATCTACGCCTGCTTAACGCAATGGGCAAATTGAATCCCCGATAATAATCGCTCGATCCCTGCACCAAATGAAACCCTAAGTGAGTTGCCGACGTCATAATTGGTGGAACAAGAGGGGGTAATCCCATGAAAGAGATTTTCCTCAGCGAGATTCGCGGCTCGCTGTCGAGCAACAAACTGCTCGTGGCGTTTTTTTTGATGCTCATCGCCTTTCTGATCAGCCTGGGCATGATGAACCAGGAATTCGAGAAGCGGCTGCATAATTACCGCATGAGCCTGTCTCTGCCAGCGAAGGAATTGTTCTGGAACAAGATCTTCTTCTGGGAATTCGAGGGCGACGACTTCACCAGCAGCGACGACGCCACCATGCCCCTGGCTAAGATCAAGGATCCCGACCCGCTGATCTTCTTTGCGCGGGGCTTCGACACCGAGATGCGCCAGGGCATTGATTTCATGTCATCATTCCCCATCTTCGACATCAACAAGCAGCCCGAGCAGGAGAAGAATCTTCTGCACCTGATCTTCCCCGCCCCGGACTTGCTTTTCATGGCGAAAGTGCTCGTCAGCCTGCTGGCCATGTTATTTGCCTTCGACATCATCTGCGGGGAGCGAGAAAAGGGGACGCTGAAGTTGATGATGGTCGCCGGGGCCTCGCGAGGTTCGATATTCACCGGCAAGTACCTCGGAGGCCTGGTCTCGATCTGGATCGCCTTTACAGGCGCTTTCATCATCTATCTCCTCGCGCTCAGCTTCCTCACCCCTGTCAACCTCAACGGCGGGGCGGCGCCCAGGATAGCATTGATCTATCTCGTGGCATTGCTCCATATTGCTGTCTTCTTCAGCTTCGGTGCGGTTATCTCGGCGTTTTCACGCAGTTCACCCTCATCGCTCGTGATGACCCTGTTCATCTGGATAATCGTGGTTTTTGTGATGCCCGGCCTCGCATCGCTGGTAGCCCAGCAGTTCGCGCCGGTGGAGAGCGAAGACACTCTTGCTCAGATGAAATTCAGAAAAGCGCGAGATATGGAAAGGGAATATTCCGAAGCCAATCCCGGATCCGACACGAGTCGCACAGGCGCATACGGTGTGCGGCACGACGAGATCAGGCCGCAGATCGTCGCCGAGTTGCAGAAGATCGAAGACGAACACCAGAGGAGGAAAGATCTCCAGATAGCTCTGACTTCGAACCTGGCGAGGATCTCCCCCATCGGTTCGCTTTCCCATCTCTTCACCTCTCTCAGCCGCACCGGCATCGGCGACGTGCATCGCTTCAGGGAGGATCTCATCAACCTGCGCACCAGCCTCGAGACGCAGTTCTCCGAAGTTATTCGGAACCCGGAGTTTATGGTACTTTGGGGAAGGGCGGGCTGGGATATTCCTAAGGAAATTAAGGAAATTGCAGAGCCGTTTTTTGATATGAACCGCACGATGAAATTCAGTAAACCCACCCTTGAGGAAACACTCGGTGCGACTTGGTACGACCTCGGCCAACTCGCATTCTTTGCGATCGTAGCTGCTGCGCTCGCATTCACCCGTTTTATCTTTTACGACGCCCGCTAGGAGGGAGCGATGATAACCAGGATTGCTTTCAAGGAACTTCTGACATCGCTGCTGACGCTCAGGTTCATCATCATCGTGTTGGTTTGCTGCCTGCTGGTGCCCGTCAGTGTGACCGTCCTTTCAAACGATTATCTGGCGGAGAAGGGGGACTACGAGAGCCGCATGGAGATAGAAGCGTCTCGCGAGGGCGGCCACGCGCAACGTGTCGACGTCTTCCGCCCCGTGCCGCAGCTGATGGCGTTGTTCCGCGGTGTCAGCGTCAACTCGGTAAACGGCATTCAGCTCAACGACGATCCCTGGAACGAGCATCTCAACTCTGCGATCCAGAGTCCAACCGAGGCGGTTTACCCCACCGTCGATCTGACATTCATCATCGGTTTCGTGCTGAGCGCTCTGGCGGTGATCCTCTCCTTCGACGCCCTCAGCGGTGAGAAGGCAGCCGCCACGCTGCGGCTGCTGATGGCCAACGGCGTGCCGCGCAGCACCGTCGTCATCGGCAAGTGGATCGGACTGACCATAACCCTCCTGATACCTTTCCTGTTGGGTATGGTGATCAGCCTGATGATTTTCATTTTAATCACCGGCGCAGGATTCAATTCGGGCACGTGGCTTGCGCTTGGGCTCTGCCTGCTAACCGCGATGATTTTCCTCTCGGCTAACGTGTTGCTGGGGATTGCGGTTTCCGCTTTCACCTCTACTCCGACACAGTCGATTTTTCTCGCACTCGGAATCTGGGGCCTGCTCACAATCCTGCTGCCGCAGATCGCTGTGGCGGCTGCGGATAGCTTCGCTCCCGTGCCCTCGATCAAGGAGGTCGAGAAGAACATCCGGATAGTGACCAACGAGTATCACCAGGAAACCCGGGATACGAATCTAGCGATGGTGGAGCGCGCCTTGGTTGAGGAATGGGAATTCAGTCAGGTTCGGCAGGCGCGGCGCAACAACGAATACCCGCGCGAGACGAGCCACCGTCACAAAGTCGTGGAGATGGAGCGCCAGTACTGGCGGAAAGTGCATCAGCAGGAGCAGCTCGGGCGTTCGCTCGCAATGGTCTCGCCGTTCGGTAGCCTCAACCAGGCACTGATCGCCCTCGCAGGCACCGGGCCGGAGGGCCAGTGGCACTTTATCGAGCAGGCTTACGACTACGGCGTCTGGTACTTCGACGAGCTCGTCTCCGACCCGAACAGGCCGCCTACGGAAGATGTGATCGCGACGATGGCACCGTTTGAATATCAGCCGCAGCCGTTCTCGGCAAAGCTGGAAGCGGCTGTCTGGCCGTTGGCGGCTCTGTGCTTGATGAATCTCCTGCTGGTAATCATCGCGGTCTTCACTTTCAATCGCTACGACGTCCGTTGAGCAGCAAGCGGTCTGCTGCGATTAAGGAGGGATCACGAGGTTGACGCTCGGCGGAGCTGTCAATAAGATGGTCTGAAACCTGAGCGACATCATCCATCGGAACTTTTGCGAAACCTCAACAGGTCCGCAAGCGACTGATTCTTTGGGTAGCGGGGCAGTATGATAATAACCGGTGGAGCCTTTTAACTCTGGGAGGCTTAAACAGCGATGGAAACCTGGAGACTGCGCGATATTATTATTGGGGTCGTGCTGCTGCTGATCGGCGGAGCGACGCTGCTGCACACCCTCGGCGTGTTTACACTCGATGAGGATGCAGCCGCCTGGGCGTCGGTGTGGGGCTTGGCCGGCCTCGGTGTGATCGGCCTCTTCGCCTATCTGTTCCAATCCGAAAAAGTCTGGTTGATGATCATCGCCTTCTGCCTTTTCTTCCTCTCGGCCACCGTTTACATCACCTATTTCATGCGCGACAACGATCTCGTCGGGATGGCGCTTTTCCTGCTGACGGCGCTGGCCTTCCTGCTGGTTTTTATCCGCGACAGGCGCCAGTGGTGGGCGCTGCTGGTCACCTGGACGAGCCTCGGCCTGGCAGCGGTGGTTTTCATGAAGTCAAGTAGTTTTCAGCTGCCGGTCTTTGAATCGCTTCGCTTTAGCAACGATTTACAGGGATTGCTGTTCCTCTCCAGCGTCGCGATCGGCTTCTTCTTCGTCTGGCTTGCCGACGTCAGGAAGCTCTGGTGGTCGTTGATGACATCGGGTTTGACCATCGGCGTCTGCGCGGCGGTCGCCTCGAAGGTTTTCAATTACTCTGAGGAAATGGGCGCCGTATTCATGTTCGTCATCGCCGGCGTCGTCTTCTTCCTGATGTGGCTTATCCGCAATGAGGAAAACAACCTCGGCTGGGCAATCTACCCCGCGGCGGTGCTGCTGCCCTTCTCCGCCTTCCTCTACCTCGTGCTGGTCTGGCGCGGCCAGACGCAGATAATCCTCTCGGCGATCTTCATTGCACTCGGCCTGATCTTTATCTTCAGCAGCCTCATCTTCAGGCGCAAGGTGAAAGCGCCGACAAGCAGGTACCGTGTCTACACTGCCGATCAGCCGCCGTCACACGGCACTACCGAGACATCAGAAAGGCCGATCCCATTCACGGTTGAGGAGCATCCCGCGCCGCCCGAGCCGTCGCCGGCCAGACCGGAAGATTTCGCCCCAATTCCCAAACCGGCACCTGATCAGCCCGAGCCGTTGTTCGAGACGGCGGCCCCTGAAGAACCCGCTCCTGAAGCAGAAGAAGTGGAAGAAATTCCGGAATCACCCGAGCTGAAATCGTTCGAGAAAGCGCCCGCTGGAGAATCTGAAAAGGCCGAGCAACAGGACGATGAAAGCGAGCGGGACAACAAGGAAGATAATCCGGAATAGAATCAGGGTTATTGATTTATTATTTCTCTCACCGCCTTGATGACAATCTCGTCTTCGTCGGGGAAAACCGTCCTCAAGTCAAGCATTACGCGGTTACTCGTCACCCTGCATATGACCGGCGGGTCGAAGTGGCGCAAGCGCCGTTTGAACTCGTCAGCGCCGACCTCTCCGGGATCGATTTCCAGGGCGGCGCTCGCCAGGCCCGCCTGCGGAGCCGCACCGCCGCCGACTCTCGCCTCCGAATCGACAACCCTCACGCCCTCGCCGCCGATAGCCGAGGCCATCGCTTCACCGCGGATTTTCAATTTCTCGACGCTGCGGCTGAGCATCTCAAGCGTGGGCAGCGACTTCTCGCCTCCTGAAAGATAGGCGCGGACGGTTTCCTCGAGCGCGACCAGGATAAGCTTGTCCAGGCGCAACGCTCGATACAGGTGGTTCGAGCGCATCCGTTGGATAATCTCCGGCTTGCCGACAATGATGCCCGCCTGCGGTCCGCCGAGCAACTTGTCGCCGGAGAAGCAGATGGCGTCGGGTCCCCGGGCCAGCATTTCCGCCGCGGACTCCTCGCCGACGATGTTGTATTCTCCCGGATCCACCAGGCAGCCGCTGCCCCAATCCTCGACCACCGGCAGGCCGCGTTCGCGACCAAGCTCCACCAGCTCGGCCAGCGGAACCTCGGCCGTGAAGCCGACAACGCGATAATTGCTAGGGTGCGCGGTGAGGAACATGGCCGTGTCGGGACCGATCGCCTTGACATAATCCTCGATGCGGGTGCGGTTGGTGGTGCCGACCTCCACCAGCCCGGCGCCGCTCTTGGCCTGGATTTCATTGATTCGGAACGACTCGCCGATCTCGATGATCTGCCCGCGGCTGATGATCACTTCCCTGCCCTCGGCCAGCGTATTCATAGCCAGCAAAATCGCTGCAGCGTTGTTGTTGACGGCCAGGGCATCGAAGCCGGGAAACATCAAGCCCAGCAGCCGCCGGAGGCCCGCGTCACGCTTGCCGCGCTCACCGCTCTCCAAATCGTACTCTAGGTTGAGATAGCGGCCGCCAAGCGCGGACATGCGCTCGAGAGCCGCCGCGCAAAGCGGCGAACGGCCGAGGTTCGTGTGCACGACGATCCCCGTGGCGTTGATAACGCGGTGAAAAGAGAAGCTGGTAAGTGAATCGATCCTATCGCAGACAGCGGTTGGCAGAGTTTCCACCCGCAGGCGCAATCCTTCCTCGTCGATCCCGCCCGATCCGATCTCTTCCCTCAGCAATTCGATCTCCGCGGAGACGGCGTCGGCCACCAGCCGGCGATTCCAGCGAACAGCCAATTCCGCGATCTCTCGATGCTGGAGTAATTTCTCAACCGAAGGTAACTGTCGGAAAAGCCCTGCCCTGTTCTTCTCAGTCATTCTTCCTGCCCTGTTAAATTAAGTTCCGGGGCTCTTCTCCACGCACAGAGTTATGTTGTCGATCAGCCTTGTCCCGCCGATTCTGACTGCCAGAGAAACCAACGCCGGGCGGTC
>DATKUA010000070.1:0-8435 GCA_035530855.1 Acidobacteriota bacterium
TTCTCGCAGTGGAGGATCACCCGGTCGCGGATGAAGCGCTCGAAATAGGTCACACGGTAGCCGCTGGTTTCCAGCGCGCGGCGCAGGCCGTATTCGTTGAATCCCCACCAGTTGGAACTGTCGTTGTTGAGCTCTGAGGCCGGGAAAAACTGTGCCATGCTCGTCTTTTCCAGCTCGGGCGAGAATTCGTCGAGGGCGCGCGGCTTGCCCTCGGAGTCGACGTATCCGCGGTCGCAGACGTGCGTCTCGAGGATCAGCTGCTCCTCGAACATTTCGTGCAGACAGTCGAGCGCGAGCAGCGGGTGGCGCAGGTGATAGAGAACGCCCATGAACAGCACGATGTCGAATTTGCCCAGATCCGAGACTTTCAGTTCATAGACCGATCTGCGCATGTAGGGCACTTTCGAGCCTAGAAGCTCGCGAGCCACCTCGAAACCGCGGTTTGCCTCTATCGGCCCGACGGCGACAACCTCCGCCCCTCGGCGCTCGCATTCGAAACTGTAGGCGCCCTCGGCGGGCCCGACATCGAGCACCCTCTTGCCGGTCAGGTCGTCCGGCAGCCCGATCTTTTTCATCTTAAGGATGGTGTCGCTGAGGCCGGGAGTGAATATACCGGGCGCAATCTCGATCCGATGGAGCCAGAAGGGGACCGATGCAATTTTATCTTTGATAAACTCTGGAGTGAATTCCGGCTTTTCTTCAATCATGTTTCTTTCTGTTCAAATTGTTCAGCCGCCAATGTTAGTGACTCATAGTGAGCTTTACAAGCTGTCTTCTCAACACGGCGCACTCGGTCTTCCAACAACAACGTGGAACTTCGGTTATTAGCTTAGTATGATGATTTAGTTTCGATATTCACAGTTTCTTGGGAAGACGCTATGAATGAGCGCGATGTCTTCAATACAGTACGCGTATTCGGCTCGGTGCCGCAGCCCGAAGCGCGGCTGGTGTTCGTCGTCGGCTGCCCCCGCTCAGGCACCACCTGGGTGCTTGGGATCCTGGAGAGCCACGACGATGTGGCGATCGCAACGCCCGAAACTCTTGGGCTGAAAGACACATCAGAGCACGGCTCCAGGGAGAGCAAGCTGTTCATCGGTAAGGATTTCGACGCGATACACAAATCGCTCGGCGCCATCTATTCGCAGCGCGAGGCCAAGGAAATGGCCTTCAGTGTGGGTGCTCATGCGCTTGTAAGGTTAGCTGAGAAATCCGGGGCGAAAGTGATTGTCGAGAAGACCCCCACTCATCTCTGGCGCGCTCACGAGATCGCTCACTTCTTCCCGGAGTCCAGGTTCATTAACGTTTTGCGCGACGGTCGCGACGTCTGCGTTTCGATGCTGGAGGCGCATAAAGGGTGGGGCAGGGACTGGGCGCCGGGAACCCTTGAGGAGGCGGCAAAGCTGTGGTCCGATTCAGTAGAGTTGGCAAAGAAAATGGAGGAGAAGCTACCGCCCGAGAGATGGATAACTGTGAGGTACAAAGACCTCTTGCGGGAGCCGATTGACAGCATAATCAGACTTTTTGAGTTTGCCGGATTACCGGTCGAGAGGGGAGAAGCGGCAGCAATCCATGAGGAGAACCGCGGCGGCGCGAAGGCGTGGTTCAAGGGAGTTTTTCGCAAAGGCATCAGCGGAGAATGGAAGCGCTTCAGTGCCGAGGATCGCAAGAAATTCAATGACATCGCTGGGCGGCAATTGATCTCGAGCGGGTACGAAACCTCCGAGGAATGGATCGAGGATGCGGGAGAATAAGGCATCGCAATGAAAATTCTATTCACCAATCACCATCTCTCCGATTACGCGGGCACCGAAACATTCACCTGGACGGTCGCGCACGCGCTGAGGCGGGCCGGGCACGAGGTCGTGTTGGCGACGGCACAGAAGGGCCCCATGTCGGGAATCCTCGAGGACGAGGGCTTCGAAGTCTGCGACGATTTCGAAGAACTGAAAGGCTGCGCTTTCGATATAATCCACGCCCAGCATAACGTGATGGCCATGTTGGCGAGGCACCATTTTCCTGAAACGCCGATGATCTTCATGGGGCACGGCGTGTTCCATCCGCTGGAGCAGCCCCCGACGCTAGACTTGGGGATCGGTGGCTGGGTCACGGTCAGCGAGGAGATCGAGCAAATCTGGTCGAAGCAGCGGGGTCTGAAGGACGTGAAGATCTTCAGAAATCCGATCGATTGCCAACGATTCCGCCCTCTCAGCCCGCCCAACGACCGGCTGAAACACGTCCTTGTCATTAGCAACAACTATCCGATCAACCAGCGCAACATGATAAAGAGAGCATGCGATTTGCTTGGCTGCACATGCCGGTTTGTCGGGGGCATGTACAACGCGGCGTGGAACACCGAAGAGCTGATCAATGAGGCCGACCTGGTTGTCAGCATCGGCAGGGGAGTGCTCGAGGCGATGGCATGCGGCCGGGCCGCCCTGATTTACGACCGGCACGGTTGCGACGGTCTGATGACGCCGGAGGTCTACCAGGAATCGCGCAAGTGCAACCTGTCCGGCAGGCGTTTCGGAAGGAAACCGAATTTCGAAGGAATTATGGAATTGCTGGCCGGTTACGACAGCCGCATGGGGGAGGCCAACAGGGAATTGGTAGTCGGCCGGCATGACATCGAGAAAAACCTCCCGCAGTTGGAAAAAATCTATGCGGAGGCCATGTCCGGTCCGGTACCGGAGTCTGCACCCGAATTGCCGGTCAACGAAATCGTCGGCAGCCTGAATCGCTGGCAGTCGAGCAACCGGAATCTCCGGATTCGTTTGGAAGAGGAGGGGACCAAGCTGCGAAAACTTGTCCATCCTATCCCCACGGGCGGTTACCAAGAAAGCTATTGGATTCTGGCCGGACACTTCAAGCACAGCGAAGATTTCGAGGATCTGCTTGCTGGAACCGGAACAACTTGTCAGCCGTACAGCGAGTTCACGGCTGCGATCAAAGCAGAGAGCGCTGCGATCATCGCCGGCGGGCCGAGCGCTCGCAAGACACTTTGGAAGAACCGCCTGGCGGATTACGATATCATCTGTCGTATCAACAAGTTCTCCGGCACAGAACTCGAACACAGCACGGGCACGGGCTGCGACTTGTGGGTGACGAACGGCTACGCCATGGTTGATAGCGATTTGAGAGAAATCTACGGCAAGACCGAAGCAATTCTCTTTGCCGGCGACATGTCGCCGGCAGTCAGGGAGTACCCGCTAATAGGCTTCGCTGCCAAGCTTGCAGAAAAGCGATTCTCGTTTTTCCCGCGCGCCGGAATGGAGGAGATGATTTCCCGGCTGGACGGCGAGTTGCCGACAAACGGCTTTGTGGCATTCCGCGCTTTATGCGACTCGGGAGTCCGCGAATTCCTGCTCCTCGGTTTCGACTACTTTCTCGAACCGCCGTACGATTCACTGAAGCCTGAAGATACGCCCGCCGAGGTTCGGTTGCTTGCCGAGGAGTGCATCAGACTGAATTGCCGCGTGACCTGCCCCTCGCCGCTTCATCAATTGTTACAGGCGCAAGGGGTTCGCGAAGATCTGTTGAAAAAAGCATGAAGCAGATAGCTGGCCCTCGGCCCGAGGTCTAAAGCGGAGCCGGGCTGATCCTGCCGTCGGATTCCACAATCAAGACTTCGGGAATTTTTGCTTCACGCGCGAAGCTGAAGAATTCCTCGTAGCCTTTGCCCTCCGGATTCATGACAGGAATGATCATCCGGACACAGCCGGATATCTCGATCTTGGACTTGAGGTAATCCGTCAGTTCAGAGCCGATATAGCGAGTTGCCGAGTAGGGGATCACCGCTACGTTGTCGGGAAAGAGCTCAAAGTTATCTGAATTGGTTTCGGTTGCAACGAATTCAGCGTCATCGAATTCCTCGAGCAATTGCTTTAGCAGCGGTTGAAACAGTTTCCAGTGCATACAACGGGGTATGAAATTAAAGCGCTGGCCCCTGGCGAGGGACCTGGCGACGAGAATGCGCTGAATCTTCAGGGGGGCATCGGACACACCCATATCGAATTCCCAACGCAATTGCCGAAGATTCCCGCCGTCCAGCAACAGCGCAGCCTCTCTATTCATCCCCGGAGGTATAACGGCCTCCGGTTCGGCTGTCGGGGCGAAGCCGTTCCCGTAGTCGGCCGACAATCTGATCCTGGTATCATACTGATGGGAAAGGGTTACGCCGACCATGAAGGCTTCTCCCTTGATGTCGAGGGGGGGCGAGATGAGCCTCCTGATGCCCGATTTTTCCGGGTGGAATGTGTAAGGCTGGGCGAGAATCCAGTCGTCCTCCAAGAAAGATAAGCCTTGTTCCGATTCCCACGGCGAGATCCAGGACAGGAGTGCGTCACCGGAGACGACTATGGGCAGGGTGGTCATTGGTTCATCAGAAAGACCGTGCCCGGGGAATTGCCAGAGCTCCGCCAGCTCGAGTTTGATCCGCCCCCTCGAGTCCGGGAAAGCCAGCCTGATGCCGTTCAGCCGGGAGAACGGCATGGGAACGCAATAGTCGAAGTAGCGATCGGAACCATTGAGATCCACTTCCGTCCGCAAATCTCCAGAGAATTCTTCAGACGGCTCATTTTCCTGGTCCCAGTGGATGAAGAAGCTCCGGCCGTCTTCCGCTTTGATCCTTAAAAGCAGCAACTTCTCGCACATCGGGATTTGGCCGCCATGCAGTATCAGGCTCGCTCCGTCATAGCTGAAGAGCGTTATTGGGACGTATTGATTCATGAAAGATCGGCTGCGGAGGTTGTCCGAGATTTTCTCATCGTTCTCGGGCGACAGCCAATTGGCCAGGCGAATGATCCTCCGGCTCATGGTGGTGATCGGCTCCCCGGGGAGAGAAATCAAGGCAGCTTTGTGCAACTCGATTTCGCAATCCGGATTGCCCGATAGAAGTTTTACACCATCGCATGAGGATGCCGGCAACGGGATGAAATAGTCGGCGACGCTAACGTAATCGATCGGCAGGTATTCCGATGTCTCCTGCTGAAAGCCTTCTTCCGTCGAGAAAAAAGCTTCCAGGAGCGTCGGAATCGAGGCGCGGATCCTTAGCCATAGATACTTGCATTCGGTTTCACGTTGGAATTGGAAAACAACAGAATTGCCTAAACCATGCTCGGTTTGGACGGAACACGGCCCGGCGATCCGCCATTTTGTCTCTCTTGGCACCTGGACGACGGCGTCGGCCTGCTTGCCGCAGAGCAGATCGATGTAGCGGCTACCCGGCAATTCCCCGATCATCGCGCTATTGAGCCGGTCGTAGAAATCGCGGTAATTCATCAGCTCCCGGATGAAGCGCTGCTGTCTGAGCTGCAGGTCGAGGCGGTGTAGTTCTTTTTCGCGCTGAGTGATTTCGATCAGTTGAGATTTCCGCCGGCCTATCTCGCTTTCAAAGCGTCCCAGCAGCTCGGCGTATAGATCTTCCGCATTCTCGAGCTGCTCTTCCAGTTCAGATAAGCGCTGCCGCAGGCACTCGGTTTCTTCCGCCTCGGGTCTGCCTCGTTTACCGCCTTTTTTCATCACTCAGTCCGGCTGTCGCGTTTCGGGTTTGTCACGGAGACCGTTTTCGCAGAAGTTGTTTGAATATTCTCTCGTGCTCGGAGGCCCAGTGTGCCCAGTCGTAGGGCACCACGTGCCCGGCCAGCTCTCCCTTTCTTGCCAGATGTTCGATTTTCAATGCGGTCAAGCGCTGGCGGAGTGCCTCGAAGTCGCCGGTGGGGTACTCGATGTGGGGAAAATCGGGGATGACACCGACGGGAGGAGCGATGGCGAGCGTTCCACAGGCTAGGGCCTCCATGAAGGGAACCGGCCCACCCTCGATCAGCGCGGGCACGAGCAGGTAGTCGATCGAGCGGTAGAAATCGGCCGGTGAATCGAAGTTCCAGATGGGGACGCCCCAGTTGTCGGAGGTGGCGACAATTTGCAGTCCCTCCATCAATTCTGCGTCATTTAACAGTGCCTGCACCAGTTTGTCGCCCTTGCGGCCGCCCGGGTAGACTCTGCCGACGATCCCCAACGTCATTTTCGGGCGGAACTGCACATCCGCACCGATGAGAACAACGGAGATCCGCTCGTCGGGGACGCCGAGTTCGCGCAGCCTGTCGGCCGTCTGGTTGGAGATGGCGATGCAATGATCGGCCTCTGATGCCGCCCTCTTAAACTCTTCGGCGAGGTGATCAGGATCGTAGTGGGTGAAGTTGGCCAAGATCAGGCCGTTGGGCATCCGCTGCCGGAAGTAGCCGTAGTTGATGTAGTAATGGATGTCGGCGTCGGGCCAGTCCTCGTTGATTCTGACGTTGCGCAGGCGGTTTTGAATCTCCATCGCCATGCGGTGAAGTATCCAACACTGCTTCTCGGTAACGATCCTGATCTTCATCACAGCAATAACAGGTTACCCTACTGGATTAAGTAATTAGAACGAAAGCAGAACGATTATAAGCAGATTATTCATTTGGCGAAAGGAAGGGCTGGGCTGCCGCATTGACAGAATCGAAATCAAACACTTGTATTCAGTGCTCTCAATTCATTCATGACTCCATGGCCTTGCTCGGCCAGCACGAGGAACTGGTGGAAATCGAGGCCGATATGCACATGCCCGGGCGACATGAAAGCGCAGTTGATGCACGGCTCGTAACCGGAGACTGGAAAGGTTGAGAGATCGCGAAAATTCCCGCGCCCCGAGAGGTGTAGCGGCGAGTTCGAAGCCCCTCCCGCCGGTGGCGATTTTATCGATCCCGAGGAATCTTTGGGCAGGAAAACCTTGCAGCAAGGCTTGATACTGCCGTCCGAAAAGATGGTCAGGCCGCGGTAGAGGTGATCGCAGCCGAAGTAACGCCCCCTTGCCATCTGCTGTTTCTCCAGATCACGATACCTGCGGTGGATTTCCTCTGTGCGTTCCGCGATCACATTCTCCCGCAGGGCGAAATCACCTTTTGCGTAGTTATAGTTGAAAATGCCGCCGGGGTGGACGGAATAGGCATCAACGCCGAGGTCGCCGGCACGCTTTCTTGCGATGTCGATTTCATCCTGATTCCAAGGGAAACGCAGGTACTGCCAGCGCAGGAAGGGCGTGCGCGAACCATGACGCGTTTTCGCCGCCACAAGCCGCTCAATGTTTTTCAGGATCAGGTCGAGATCTCCATCCTTACGGTATTTCTCGTAGGTTTCCTGTGTCGCTCCGTCGATGGAGAAGGTGATTTCGTCGAGGCCTGACGTGACTAAATCGTCGATGAATTGATCGGAAAGCTGCAAGCTGAAATTAGTCGATGTCCTGACTACGCAGCGCTTTTCCTTCAACCGGCGGGTGAAAGCGATGAAGTGTTTGTTCAGCAGGGGTTCTCCCCAGTTGTAGAGGAAAGCAACTATCAGCGTATCGCCGTAATCTTCCATGATTCGATCGAAGATGGCGGTAGTCATGTTCGGCAGGTGGAAGCCCGCCTTGCGCGCGTCGCGGCCGTGGCAGTGGGGGCAGTCGAGCTGGCAGCCGAAGGCCGGATCGATGTGCAGGAATACCGGCTTCGAAGTCAACTCCACTGCGTGATTCAGCCTTTCGGCCTCGTTGAGAAAGAGGTTCTCGATCTTTTGCCCGGAGAGTTCATCCAGGCTCTGCAGCGCGGCGCTTTGCTTGAGGAAATCGCGGCTGTCGATGATTCTCAGACCTTCAATAGGCTGGTGTGCGCTCCCGGCGAGACTGAATCTTAACGTAGGATTCAGGTCTTCCAATGGCTGATTGACTTGATGGATTACGTCGAAACCGCAGCCTTCGATCGGGAGGCGCTTTCCCGGGCTCTCATACTCGCGCGCGAAATCAATCGGATATGAAGAGACGTTGCCGTCCAGTTTTAATTCTATCGACTCCGGCTTTGCCGGCCTGCCCTCAATATCTAAGTAATATGCCCATCCGTAGAGCCTGACGGCGCCTCCATTTCCCGCAGGATCAGGGAAAAACAGCGCATAATCGAAGCTGTAGTGAAAGTTTGAATTATCCATCAGCGGTAGAAGACCATTTTGGCTAGTTAATCTTTCTTTCTGAATTCGGCGATATCTTGGGAAAAAGCCGGAGCGTAGGCCAGTTCGCCGACGCGGCCGTCCTTGCCCAAAGCGAAAGCTCTTATTTCCACTTTATCCAGGTCCGGCGTCAACCAGCTGGGAATCTCAATTTCGAATCCGCAGACGCCCAGCTTCTCGTTTCCGAAGTGATCGACCACATCGCGGCGGTGTTTGTGTGGCGAGGAGGTGTTTAAACAGAGCCCGCCGGCAAATATCAGCACCTTTTCAGCCGGTATCCCGTTTCCAACATCCGCCGCCCAGCCCTTTATCAGCCAGAACTTGTCATTCTCCATCGCGCGGTCGAGATATCCCGTGAGAGCCTTGTCGTTTGGGTATTGGATGCCTTCGATGTTGTCGGATATCGTCCCGTCCTCTCCGATGGAAAAGGT
>DATKUA010000071.1:0-26048 GCA_035530855.1 Acidobacteriota bacterium
CCCTCTAATAATCGAATCGTTTTACTGCTGCCGTGTTCTTCGGCGGACCCGACTGGGATCCCCTGCGCCAAGACCCGCGATATCAGTCGCTGCTGAAAGGCATCGGCCTACCCGTATAGCCCTTTCCCATTGATGCGTCCTGAAACGAGCCGCGTTATTTCTTGAATTTCCTCAGCCGTCTCTTCAGTTGCGTCTCGTTGACCTTGTAGAAGGGGTAATCGGTGTCGCGCATCATCGATACGGGCGTGGAGCGGTAGAGGCCCTTGTTGCCGTACGAGCCGCCCTCGAAGATGCCGTAGCCGTCGTAGTCCAACGGCGTTGGCACGTCAATATCACCCTTGATGAATCTCCTCCACTTCACGGTCTTGGAATTGGTGACCTTGGTGAGATTGACGGCCCACGGCTCGGGCCCCGTGTAGGTGCCTCCGGTGGCGACGTATTCGTCGTCGAGATTGCCGATGCTGTGGCCCAGCTCGTGGATCAGGACGCTGCCCGACCCGCCATGCTTAATAGAATATTAATGATGAAGAAGCATCCATTAAAAGCATAAAAAAGCCGATCGATCTCTTCAATTGATCATATTAATAAGTTGACACTACACGTATTAAATAGTAAGTTATGGCAAAAGTGGAGTGGCCCGCAAGAAGATCCCATCTTCAAGACAAACCCATCATTGCAATCCTCGTGTCTGATTGGTGTAGCCGGCTGAAAAGACAGCCAAACCGAGCACATCCGATCTTTCATCTATTTATACGGGCTTGCGATGATAACGTTAGTCTCTAGCGAAAGGGGGAATAAATGTTAGGCACTAATAAGTCATTTAGAAAGGCAACTGAGAAAAGCAATATTACGAGTCGCATCATTATAATAACTTTATTTATGCTAATAATCTGTCCTGCATTAATCCTTGCTGATTCTTACCTGAAGGTCAATATCGAGCCTTTTAACGCAAGGGCTCTCGGCGCAAAGTGGCGTTATCAGGTTTTGGTGTGGCCGGGCTATTCGGAGTGGTACAGCAGCGGCTATAACGTCGGGGACGTTCTTGAACCGGGGCTGGAGTTCGAGATCGAGTTCAGCGAGATACAAGGGTATGTGAAGCCCGATAACATCATATTTACCGCCGAGTTTGACATGAATGAGTTTACCGGCACTTATCTTAGCGGCGGCCAGATAATGTTCTGGCTCTATCCTTTTGATGTTAGAGATGCCGGTGCTGGTTGGCGTCGCGTGGGAACAGGAACGTGGCTGAGCTCGCGGCCGGATATTGGTTTGGCGACGGGCTGGTATGAGATCGAATTCAAACCGGTTGAAGGCTATGTCACACCTGACAACATGTGGGTAGAAGCTATAATCGGGGAGATAAAAGACTACACAGCAACCTATGGACGGGCTGACGGAAAGCTGACCGTCAACATTAATCCCAAAGCGGCGCGTGATGCTGGGGCGATGTGGAAGTGGGGATCGTCAACCACCTGGCTTGCCCCCGGTCATACCGAGTCGCTGCAACCGTTCGAGTACAGGATTTTCTTCAAGCCGGTGAGAGGCTGGGCTAACCCGCAGCCGCAAATCGTCAAAGTACCTCAGTCTGGAGAGAAAATAGTGACTTATAGTTATTCCAGACTGGATGTCGGCAATATAAGAATTATCGCCGACACCTCTTCGATATCGGGGAACACCTTCTCCGCCAACGGCAACGTCCATTTTGCGGTTAATACGGCTGCCTCGGCTCCCGATGCAAATCCGGCCGGGTATACCAGTGATTTCGTGCACGTGACCGGCCAAGTCAGCGGAACACTAAACCCGGCCCGGATAAAGGGAAACGGTGAATTCACTCTCTCAGGTGTTGAACTGCCTGTCATCGGCAGCCTTCCTCTCTACAACGGCCCCTACACAATCAACGCCGACAACCTAAAGGTCACAGATGTTAAATTCTTACCGGTGTGGAAATACCTCGGCTTCGACCTCGAGATTTACTATTGGCAACTGTTTGTACAACCGGCCGGCGCGGGATTCGGCTTGAGGTTGGATCTGCCCGAGGCCATGTTCGGTCCAAAAAGTTTCATTGACGTACCCAAATTCGAGGTGAAAACAACAGGGATTACGATTATCGGGGAGGTTAACATCACCGATTTCAGCCTCTTTCAGGGTTTCTTCAAGCTTAAAGGAATGCACGGTTCCATCAACACCCAAACGGGCTCTTTCAGCTTTATTGTGGACGAGCTGGCTATCTACGAACTACCGACTTTCAGCGCCAGCTTGATAATCGAGAACAAACAGCTGAGAGAGATCTCCGGCGGTGCGTACAATATGGGATTTCAGATTCCTGACACGCCGATATACTTCCAGGATCTGGCTTTGTGCCTCCGTGATCCGGGGATGAAGACTACCAGTGTATCTCTCGATACAATTGCATTCACATGCTTCGACAGAGTAGGTGGTTGGTCACTGCTCGAATTTGCCGGCAATGCCACAGTAGATTTCACAGGACATCTCGGCATCGGAGCTTACATCACTGCGCTCGGCTACGACTTCGCCCACGCCACTTTCGATCTCTGGTGGAACTTAGGCCTGATAGCAAATGTGCACTGGACTGAACCGAAGTTTCTCCTGACTGCCGACGGAAGTCTGATCGTGTTCTGGTCTTTAGACCCGGCTTACTGGAGCCTCTGGTTGCAGGGCATGATCGGCTTCGATCTGCCTGACTGGATGATAGACACGGTCAAGTTCTTCAAGCCCAGCTTTGATAAAACGAGTCTATATCTAACCAAAGGATCTATCGCAGTTGCTGACGATGGATTCACCTGTTCAGCTTCAATCCTGGGAATGTTTGATGTTTCATTCCATATCCCGCCGTTCTGGGAGTCTGCCCCTCCACCGGAAGTCTCGGTAGGAGGCCTGCAGACCGCCTCGATTACACGTGCGTCACCGACTGAAAGCCAAGCCTTCAAAGTTTCGCAGTTCTGTCCGGCTGTAATTGCCTCCGTAAAAGGGCAGAACGGGCTTCCTGAAGTCTTGTTGACACTTCCCGACGCCTCGACATTCGACTCCACCGGATCTCTTCCGGTAAACAGCAACGACTTCGTTTTCGTCCAGAATTCCGAAAAGAATATCACCTCCTTCTTTTTCAGGGAGCCGATGGCCGGCAAATGGAAAGTGGCAGTAAAGAACGCCGGTGAAATTGGCAGTGCTAATGTCTACTTTGTAGGTGGAAACTGCGCGCCCAATGTTATCCCGAAGAAGATCGAGCAGATCGGAAACAACAGCTACAAACTGATCGCCAATGCCTACGATCCCGACGAAACAGCGAAAGTCACGTTCTATTGGAACAAGGATAACGAGTCATTCACCGGTTTTGTCATCGGAGAGGTGGATGAAAACGACGGCAGGTTGGAATACGCCTGGACACCGTCTGCGGACACCCCGTTCAAGACCGGCTATGTCTATGCTGAGATCAAGGACAAGTCCAACCAGATGCGCCGCGTATACTTCAAGGAGAAACTGAACATCGGGCAAACCCTGATCCGCGCACCCCGCTTCAGCAAGTGCAAGGTGGTTAAAGACACCGTGACGTTCAAGAGCACGATCAGGAACGAGAGCGGAGTAGGCAGTCTGAAGGTTTACTTCAGTGACGACCTCAAGCAGGAAAACCTCACGGACTCCATCAACATCCGCGCGGAAAGAATAGTGGTACTTGATGAGAACCACCTGAAGCCTGGCCGCAGGTATCAAATCCGCCTGGCCGCGATCGGTCACGACGGCTCCGAGAGCCCACAGAGCAAGAAACGGGTGTTTGACTACCACGCTAGAAAGGTCAACAACCATCCGTACTTCATCAGTGAACCGGAACTCGAGACAGCCGCGGGAAGCGAATACGTGTATGAATTCAAAGCCCGCGATTACGACAGCGACGTGCTCGCCTACACGCTGAAGGAAGCTCCAGCGGGTATGATTCTGGATACCGGCGCCAACAGACTGCGCTGGACGCCCACGGCGGACAATGCAGGCCAAAACTTCGTTACGCTCCAGGTCAGTGACGGCAAGGGCGGCGAGGACAGGCAGGAATTCACCGTCATGGTCGAATCCGCCGCGGTGCCCGTCCAGACCGCAACCATGGAGGTTGTCAACACGCGTGACGGCCGTCTGCTGATCGTGCGCGTAGCAGATCATCTCGCGGGCAGAGATCCCTCGACCAGAGAGATGCTTCGGGTCAGCATGCGCGACAAATGGGATCAGTATGACACCGAGACAGTGCTGCTCGAGACAGCTGCTAATTCGAATGTTTTCCAGGGCACGCTGCGCCTCGACGATCCGGCGGTTGCGGCTCCGATTTGGCTCACTGTAGATCGGGATGAGAAGGGAAGCATCGAGACGATAGTCACCTGGGAAAACAGGCAAGGGAAAGCCAGAAAAGCCAGGACTACAGTAATCGGTAAATAGACACCGGGAGGGGAGAGGCATTGTTAATATGCCTCTCCCTATCTCTATGCCCGGCCGGACTTGGATATGTTCCGCCGGTGCGGACTGACAATGACGGAGATCTGAACAGACCGGGCGGTTTCCGACCAAATCTTGGTTGGAAGTAGCGATTATACGATAGCGTATGGGCCTTTAATGCTGCGGTTTTTGTGCAGGCGATTTCCGGAGGATATTGCCAACTCTTTTAGTATCTACGTCAAAAAAAGATTGCAACTGGTAGTTAAATAACAACATTATACGTATAATGCGCGGGGATTATTGACAGCGGACTAATCATTTGCCGCAAGCCGGTGTTCTATTGTTTCTTTGATCCACAGGTAAAGGTGCTGTTCAATTCTTTGGGATTCAAATCCTCGAGGTGATATGATGGCTTCTGAATGTTCTTGCGCTTATAGAGCTTATGCTCTGTTTCTTTTCTTGATCTTGTTTCATGTTCAGGCTTTCGGCTCGCCCGAGGAAGGGGAACCGGGCAGCCTGGGAAAGCCCTATATCATTCCAAGGACGGAATCATCCGTGAGAATAGACGGTGTACTTGACGATGCCGCATGGAAGACCGCCAGGGTGGTGGAGTTGAATTATGAAATCAGCCCCAGAGAAAATGTGCCGCCCCAGGTAAAGACCGAGGTTTTATTCATTTACGACAATTCGAATCTCTATGTGGGATTCCGTTGTTACGACCCTGACCCTTCGCAAATTCGTGCATATTTACGCGACAGAGACGCTATCGGTGCCGACGACTGGGTAGCGGTGGAACTAGATACATACAATGATCAACGCAGGGCATTTACCCTGCTCGTAACCCCCTTGGGAGTGCAAGCCGACGGCATCTCCGATGCCGCGGGGATAAAAGACTATAACTGGGACATGATTTTCAGTACGGCAGGCAAGATTACCCCCTGGGGGTACGGGGTGGAGATGGCCATTCCATTCTCATCCTTGCGATTTCAGCGTTCGGACGAGGCCCAGATCTGGGGCATCAATGCCGCCCGGGGTTATATCAGGGATCTAAGACACCAGATCTGGTTGGCACCTTATGATCGCAGCAATTCATGCCGAGTTTGCCAGTATCTGAAATTCAAGGGCTTTGAGGGTGTCTCGCCCGGCCGCAATGTAGAAATCACCCCGACTCTGACAGCAGTTCAAACGGTGTCCAGAGATGATTTCCCCTCGGGTGAACTGAAAACCCGGGAAGGAAGCGCCGATGTCGGTTTAACGGTTCGATGGGGAATGACGCCTAACCTTTTCCTCGGTGGAACGCTCAATCCCGATTTCTCGCAAGTTGAGGCCGACTCGCTTCAGCTAGACATCAATGAACCATTTGCCCTTCAATACCCGGAAAAGCGGCCCTTCTTTACCGACGGTCTGGATTTCTTCAAATCTGGTATCAATGTCATCTATACAAGGACGATGCGGAATCCGGAGTTGGGGATCAAGCTAAGCGGAAAGGAAGGGGCCAATGCCGTCGGAGCTTATTTAGTACAAGACAATGTAACCAACCTGATCTTTCCCGGCAGCCAGTATTCGCAGACGGTTTCCCTGCCGGAATCGAATATGTCGTCTGTTTTCCGGTATACCCGTGACATCTGGAACAACTCAAATGTCGGTGTGCTTCTCACCGATCGTGAAGGCGACGATTACTTCAACAGGGTCTTCGGCATTGACAGCACTTTAAGATTGACTCGGCAAGACACATTACAACTTCAGTTCCTTGGTTCAAACACGCGATACGATGACAGGACAGCGAGCGTATTCGGCCAACCGGTCGGCAGTTTCAGCGACAGAGCTGTTAAAGCGGATTATGTGCATAAGACTAGGCATTACACTGGGGAGGCGGGCTTCTCTTCCATTGGTCCCGACTTCAGAGCTGATCTCGGATTCCTGCCGCAAGTCGGTTACGACAGGTATTACATTAAGAACAGCTATGAGTGGCGAAATGCGGAAGACTCCTGGTGGTCAAGCACGCGCCTGGCAAACAATCTGTACTATTCCGAAAACAACAATGGTGTCTTGCTGGAAAAAGGAGCTGCTACCTCCTTCTCCTACCAGGGTATCTCGCAGACGACTCTCTCTTTGGAGAATATCACCTCCCGCCGAGTGTACAACGGTGTTGAATTCGGGCTGTCACAGTTCAGTGTTAACACGAGCATCATGCCGACCAGTAATGTGAGCCTCTATCTTGACACTACCTTTGGTGACCACATTGATTTTGCCAATACAAGGAAGGGACGCAGGATAAGGCTATCCCCCTTTCTCGATCTTCAGCTGGGCTTACATCTGGGCATGTACTTTTTTCATGTCTTTGAGAGAATGAACGTAAACGACCGGCGGCTCTACACGGCTAACGTCAGCCAGCTGTCAGCCGTCTACCAATTCAATAGGCGGACATTTTTCCGATCCATACTTCAGTACATTGACTACGATTACAACGTGTCGAATTACATATTCGCCATGGATCCGCACTATAGGGAGCTATTCACACAGCTGTTGTTTTCCTACAAGTTAAACCCACGGACCGTGCTGTTCCTGGGATATAGCGATAATTGCTTTGGAAGCGGACAGTACGGAATCACCAGGAAAGACTATACTCTGTTCGCAAAGATCGGCTATGCATGGGTGTTATGAGCTTCAAAATCCGAGAGTGCGACTTGAGCGCCGTATACAGGAGCCGGGCATAAGGGCCATGCGGTTTTCTCGGCAATGTCTTTTTGATCCAGTCATTCCTGGAGATACTTCCTGCATCGGCATTGTCATTTGTTGGACTTTAAATTTGGGTATTGCGGCCTGCCCTTGCTGATTGACAAAGCAGAGCCTACATTTCTATATATGCTATCCTTGTAAAACGATTCCAGGGGTTGAGCATGGGAATCCGGGCTGCGAGGGACGTCGACGCGCAGGTTGCGCGGATGGTTGAATTTCTCCGGAGTTTCGAGTACCCGATCGAGAAAAGTAAAACTCAGCCGTTCGTCACCATCTCGCGCGAGTATGGCTGCGAGGCTTTCGAAGTGGCTCAGGCTTTGGTCGAGGGGCTCGATAAGCGAAGGGATGCCGGCCCGCCATGGCAGGTCTACGACCGGAATATTATCGAGATAGTCGCTCATGACTCCCAGATTTCGGAGCGGATCATCGAGTCGATGGCACCGGCACACCGGGCAGCTTTCGATGAGTTCCAACGCAGCATGGTGCTAAAGATGCTTTCGCGGGACGAGACGTGCATCAGGACGGCGCGCGTGATCAAGAGCATCGCCTGGCACGGCCGCTCGGTGATCATCGGGCGCGGAGGCTACTTACTGTGCTCCGACATGGAAGGGGGCTTCCACGTGCAGATAGTCGCCCCCAGAGATTGGCGCATGGAACAGACCGCGCTCAGGCACAACTTCGGGAGCGAGACAGAGGCCTATAATTATCTCGACATGATGGACCGCGCCAGGCGCCAATTTTTCTGCAGCTGTTATGGCTGTGAAGCCGGTGACCGCCAGGACTTCGACCTGGTGATCGACAACAGCCGGTCCTCGCCTAGAGAGATGGTCGAGATGATCATCTCCGGGATGACGCAGCGCGGTCTTATCTGAATCTTGTCGTCCGGGTGTTTGGTTTTCCCGGCAAATTTATTTCGTCTGAAAGTAATTAATGGTTGTGCATATATATTTTTCGAAGTTGTTTCAAACGTTCATTCGAGTAGAAAACACAATCGCTCTGCTTGGCATCTCCTCGAGCGACATCTTCCGCGAGGGATTTACAGGTAGGGGCACCGCATAGCCCGCAGTCAAGGGAGGGCAGCGCCTTCAAAACCGCCTCTTCATTCTTTATCCTTTTCACCTGTTCTTTAAGGTCGTAGGCCCTGTCTCCGCGGTTGCGCGTTCTCAGACGGCCTTTGAGCGCGAAATCTTCATTGGGGAAGCGCAACTTGACTTTCTTTTCCAAATCAGGATCGTAAGCGGGCAGCTCAGCTTGAAGGCGATTGATCTTGCTGCGGGTAATATAGACGTCGTCGACGGTAAGATTACCCCCGATACAGCCGTCCCAACAGGTCCAGCATTCGATGTAATCGATGTTGCGCAACTTCCCTTTCTCGATGTCGTTAAAAACCTGGATGATATTGCTCAGCCCGGAGACGTACATCGATCTGTGTCGGGAAAGTTCCGGACAAAGCCAGCGCGAAGTCGCCCATCGAACCATCCCGGTTTTACAGCCGGGGCCCTTGGATGGGGCTTTTTCCTTCTTCCTCAAGGCGCGAGCGGCAACCAGAACGTCGTTGTAAACCTCAGAGATGCCCAAGGCACCGTCAAGGTGGCTTTTCGTCTGCTCAGCGGGTTCTAAAATGGAGATAGTTTTAGCCTGGCATGGGGTGATATAGACGGCAGCTATTTCGTCGGGGGAGATTCCGTGCTCTCTTGCGTAATTCTGTTTCAGGTCTCTGCCGGCAAGCTCGCGCGGCGGCTGGATCTGGAGCACCTGATCGACCATCTCAGGATAAGAAACCTGAATCAGCCTGACGACAACCGGGCAGGTGTTCGAGATCAATGGAAACGGGCCCTGCCATTTTTCGATGTACTCACTGGTGGCGCGGTTGATGAGGGCAAGTTCGACTTCGTAATCCCAAACCGCGTCGAAACCGATGGATTTCAATCCCTCGACCAAATGGTCGCAAGAAACCGCCATGGGAAACTGTCCAAAAAGGACGGGCGAGGGAACTGCGACCTTAAATTTGAACTTGTCCAATTCTGCAAAAGATAGGGTGGTGGGCTTGATCGCTCCGCTGGAGCAGACCCTCAGGCAAGAGCCGCAGTCGACACACAGATACGGCAAAAGGCTCGCCTTGCCATCATGCACACGAACGGCTTTGGTGGGACACGCACGCATGCAGGCGAGGCAGCCCTTGCACTTAGACGCGTCGATCGTGAAGCCATGCGTGAAATCAGGCATGTTTATTCAGCCAAATCACTGAGGATACTCTGGTTCCAACTCCCACCTCGGATTCTATGTTGAAGATATCCGAGTTCTTGCGAATATTTGGAAGGCCCATCCCGAAGCCGAATCCCATCATCCGCATCTTGTCGGTCGCAGTCGAGAAGCCTTCCGTGAGGGCTTTATTAATGTCTTCGATGCCGGGGCCGGAGTCTGAAATTTCCAGCTTGATTTCATCCTCAGTGAGAACAAAGGTGACTATTCCCTCATATGCGTACATGACGATGTTCATCTCCGCCTCGAAGGTTATGACGACAGTGCGGCGGATCAAACCCGGCGGCATTTCAAGGGATTTGAGCATCTGCTTGATCTCATCCGAGGTTTCCCCGGCTTTGTCGAAATCACCTCCTTTGATCTCGAATGATTTTTTTAGCAGCACCTCTGCCATCATCACATCCCGCCTTTCAGTCCTTTGTCGTGGAGGATCCCGCAGACGTCGAATCCCCCCAGTTCGGTCGCAAAAACGGGAATGTTATTCTCGCGGGCGTAAGCGAGAGTCATCTGATCGGGACGCTTGCCGCGGATATAGACAATCGCTCGTGCATCGGCCAGGTTAGCGGTCCTTGCCGATTGGATATTTGTAAGGCCCGTTACCATTAGCGAGTTAGGGCAGGCAAAAGCTAGAATCTCGCTCATCCCATCTGAGGCCACGACGGTATCGACCTCAGTTGACAATTCGTCCTTGCCAACCAGAACTTCGCACTGAAGAATCTCTACTATCTCTGCAAGTTTCACAATGTATCTCCAGGAGGTGTGTTTCGAGTTACTTATCCACCCGGAAATATATCAAATCAAAACGGCTTAGACAGCATTTCTAAGATAAATACTCGTGGATATCCTTTGCGGCTATCCTGGCTGCGCCCATTGCGCTGATGACAGTCGCCGCACCCGTGACCACATCGCCCCCGGCCCAGATCGCATCGCGCGCCGTGCGGCCGGTCTCTTCATCGGCCACAATGTTACCCCTCCTGCCGATCTCGAGGCCGGGCGTGGTCATCGGGATGAGGGGATTCGGGCTGTTGCCGATAGCGCAGACTGCGGCGTCTACCTCCATTTCGAACTCCGAACCCTTTATTGCAACGGGGCGGCGCCTGCCGGAATCGTCCGGCTCGCCGAGTTCCATTCGCAGGCACTCGAGTTTGGTCAGCCAGCCTTGCTCATTACCCAAGAGCCTGACAGGCAGCGTGAGGAAGTCGAAGATGACACCTTCTTCTTCCGCGTTTTCGACCTCTTCCAGCCTCGCTGGGAGTTCAGCGCGGCTGCGGCGGTAAACAATGTGGACTTCGTCCGCTCCCAACCGCAGCGCAGTCCGTGCGCAGTCCATTGCGACATTACCCCCGCCGAAAACGGCGACATTCGAGGGGCGCTTGATGGGCGTATCGTAGGCGGGGAAAGAAAACGCTTTCATCAGGTTGCAGCGCGTGAGGTACTCGTTGGCGGAATAGACGCCGTTCAGGTTCTCACCCGGTATCTCCAGGAACCACGGCAAGCCTGCTCCGGCGGCAACGAAGATGGCGTCGAAATCCTCGAGTAACCTGTCTATCGTTTTTGTCTTGCCGACTACATAGTCGGTGTAGAGCTTCACGCCGAGGCTCCTCACGTAATCCACTTCGCGATTTACTACCGCCTTGGGCAGGCGGAATTCCGGAATGCCGTAGGTCAAAACTCCGCCGGCGGCGTGAAGAGCTTCGAAAATAACAACCTCGTGCCCAAGGAGGGCGAGGTCGTTTGCCGTTGTGATGCCGGCCGGCCCCGAACCCACGATTGCTATTTTCTTTCCCGTTGAAGGCGCGATTTCAGGCGTCTCCGTCACTCCGCTTGCCGCCTCCCAGTCCGCCAGGAAGCGCTCGAGGCGGCCGATTCCCACGGGCTCGCCCTTCTTGCCCAGAATGCACGTTTTTTCGCATTGCTCCTCTTGAGGACATACGCGGCCGCAAACAGCGGGCAGGGCGTTTGTTTCCTTTATCTTTTTGATTCCCGCCGGGAAATCTCCATCCACAATGCACTTTATGAATCCTGGGATGTCGATATTGACCGGACAGCCTGGCACGCAGAGCGCTTTCTTGCACCCCAGGCAGCGGGAAGCCTCCTCCATGGCAAGCTCCTCGGTAAAGCCGAGTGCCACTTCGTCGAAATTCTTGACGCGTTCAAACGGCTCCTGTTTCGGCATGGGCCGCCGCTTCAGATCCAATTTTTTGGCCAACGCCGCACCCTCCGCGCTTAGAAGTGAGAAGCACATCCGCTCTTGCGCAGCGGATGGATCTCCTCGGGATTATAGGTCTGTCGTCTCTTCAGGAACTCCTCCCAGTCGACCTCGTGGCCGTCGAAGTCGGGTCCGTCGACGCAGGCGAACTTGGTCTCGCCGGCAACAGTAAGGCGGCAGACGCCGCACATGCCTGTCCCGTCGATCATGATCGGGTTCATACTGACGATCGTTTTCAAACCCAATTGTTTGGTCTCTTTCGAGGTCTTCATCATCTGGAAGGTACAGCCGTTGACGATCACCCGGTCCGGCTTGATCTTCTCCAGAGCAAGGATTTCGCTGAGGCGGGAGACATGGCCCTTGTAGCCGGCCGTCCCGTCACGGGTCACCTCAATGACGCGGTCGGAGACTTCGCTGAACTTGTCCTGCCAGTAGAGCAGATACATGCTGCGCGCCTCGAGGAGCGTAAAAACCTTGTTTCCCGATTCCTTGAGTGCACGAGCTATCGGGTAGATGCTGCCGATCCCATAACATCCGCCCACACAGAGCACGGTCCCGAAGTTTTCGATTTCAGTTTCCTTGCCAAGAGGCCCCACGCAAGTCGGTATCGAGTCGCCCGGCTTGAGCCGGGCCAGTTTCGACGTAGACCCTCCCACCTGCATGAAGATGGAAGTCACGGTCCCTGCCGCTTTGTCCCAATCGGCAACTGACAGGGGAATACGCTCACCCGGCTCGTCGGGTCGCACGATGATGAAGTTACCTGGTTGAATCGATTCAGCGGCTTGCGGAGCCTCTACTGTGAACTCATGAAGATTAGGCACTATCATTCGGCGTTCGATTATGCGATACATCCTGCCCTCCGCGTGAGCTACCACTCAAAGGTGGTTATCCCAGGGACACAGCTTCTCCCTCGCCTCACTTGTCGCCCGCTTTGTCGGCTCGCACCTTCACCTTTATTGGATTCCCATTCTGGCGATAGAGCCTCTCCAGATTCGTGCGATGCTCAAGACCTCCGAAGGCGTGCGGACGGGCAAAATAGACCACACCTTCGGGGCATTCCATCTCAGCTTTTGCTCGCCCCGATACTTCGAGTCCGCCTATCGAGATGGTGATGCTCTCACCGGTTTCAACCTTGAGCTTGCTCAGGTCGTCAGGATTCAGGCGGAAGCCCTCTTCGAGCGCGAGCTCTTCGAGCCCCTCGACTTTTGAACTCAGGTCTATCGAACGGTGGCGAAAGCCTGAGGGCTCGGCAACCAGGAGGAAGGAACCCTTTCCGGCAATCTCTTGTTTCCGCTTGTTGACCTCAAACTGCGAGACGGGTTCAAGCCTGCGGGGTTTCCGGTCCGCTTTAGCGGGAAAGCCCGGGATGGTTTGCTTGATCTCCCTCAGGACTCCTTTCGCGCTCTTGTATTTCACCTCCGGGGATTTCAGCTTCGCGGCCAACTTGCTGAAAATGTACCAGTCCGGTTGTGAATAACCGTTTATCGCGCCGTCCGGAAAATCCTCGATCCTTGCAAGCCTTTGCACACGCCCTTCAACGTTGGTGAGTGTCCCCTCCGCTTCTGCAAAACTGGATGCAGGCAGGAACGCATCGACCTCGAATGGCGGATAATAGATGTCCTGCGCGATGACGAATTCGCAATCCGGTCGCTCAAAGAAGGGGGCTTCTCCGACGAGATACATCACTTTTGGTTTCGCCCTGCCCTCGAGCACGTCGGAGAGCGATATGCCTTTACCCTTGGCCTTCGCGACGCCGGGGAGGATTTCACTCATGGCACCCAATTCGAAAGCACCACGGGTATTTGCTCCCTGGTACAGTGGGAGGAAGATGGTGTTTTCCCGGCGAGCTAGTTTCATGAGGGCGTCGATCAATTCCACGTTTTCATCATAATCAAACGCGAGGGGGCCGATCACGACTGCAAGGTGTTGCCCTGCTGCAAGTACTTCCACCGCTTCTTTCAGTAATTCTTCTTCGACGCCGGTCGAATCCGAAACACTCTTAACGTCGATCTTCTTTTTATCGAGGTTCTTGGCAATTGCGTTGAGAATGGCGCCCTCTTTACCCGGAGAGGGTCGCAGCCAACGGCTCGTATAATGTGCGAGGTTAGATTCGCGCGGATCTATGACGACAAGATTCGCCCCTTCCTTCAACGCCCGCCTGATCTCGACTCCGGCGATAGAGAAGCTGAACCGCGAATCGAGGCCGACGGCGATGATCGAGTCGGCCTCCTTTATCCCGTTAATCGATATGGGCAGGGAGAAGAGCCTGGCCCAAAGCCCGGCTCCTCCGGGAAGGTAGAAGCGCGCTGTAGAATCTATATTGTTGGATTTAAGGCAAGAACGCACGAACTTCTGCGCCGCGAAAAGGCTCTCGTTGGTGAGGTCGCTCGACACGACCATCAGGAAGTCGGCGGGATCCAGCCCTTTCAACTTTTGCGAGACCTCGTCCAGCGATTCTTCCCACGTCACTTCGCGGAAGTAATTGCCGCGTTTCAGCATCGGCTTTTTTGCGCGTTCATGATGGTGAGTTGTTTCGGGCATAGAGAATCTGCCGCGCACGCACAGTTGCCCGTCATTGATCTCGGGATCGGGATGAGGGTGCACCTTCGAGAGACGCCCATCCTTGTGATGCAGCTCCACCTGGCATCCGATGCCGCAGAACGGGCATGTTGAGACTTCGAATCCGTCGGGTTCGCCGTCCCACTTCGAGACCTTGTCGGCGAGCGTCCCCGTGGGGCAAACCGATACGCAGGCACCGCAGAATTCGCATCCTGCGTCCACGTGGTTTTTCGCGAAGGCTGGGCCGATCTGGATTTGAGGGCCGCGGTACTTGAAAGCCAGGATGCTCGTCCCGCGAACCTCCTGGCACATCCTGACGCAACGGCCGCAGAGGATGCAGATGTTATAGTCTCTGTCGAAGAACGGATCGTCGTGCTCGATCTCGCTGCCGCGATAATAGACCGGGTATTCGATTTCAGTGATGCCGACCCTCTCGACAATGTCCTGGAGCTCGCAGTGCCCGTCATTGGGGCAGAATCGGCACCCCGTTGTCACTCCGGCTTTTCTGATTGTGTACTGGTTCTCCCGACATTCGTCTTTTTCGCCACATATGAGGCAACTCAACGGGTGTTCGCTAAGGATTAGCTGGAGGATTTCACTTCTCATTTCGCGGAGCGCCACAGTGTCCGTCAGTACCTTCATTCCATCGGTGGCGATGGTGTTGCACGAAAGCGGGTAACCCTTCATTCCCTCGATCTCGACAATGCACATGCGGCAGCCACCGAAAGGCGAAAGGTCCTTGTGCGAGCAGAGGGACGGGATGTAGATCCCGTTTAGCTCGGCGGCTCTGAGGACAGTCGCGCCCTCAGGGAAGGGGACCTCGCGATGGTTGATGTCCATCGTCAGAGTGCGCTTTTTTTTCGGGCTCAAGTTAACCTCACGATTCGATTACAATTGCGTCGCCAGCGATAGCATCAAAACGGCATATTTCGTAACATGACCGGCATTTGATGCATTTCTCTTCATCAAGATAATGCGGTTCGGACCGAGGCCCGGTGATAGCCCCTGTGGGACAAACCTGAACGCAGCGTTGGCAACCTGTGCATTTTCCCTCGATGATTCGATAGACCACCAGGTCGCGGCAAACCGCCGCCGGGCATCGTCTGTCCTTGATGTGCAGCAGGAACTCGTCGCGGAAGTATTTGAGGGAGGAGAGGATCGGGTTTGGAGCCGTCTGCCCGAGCCCGCAGAGTGCGCCTCCCTTTATCGCGTTGCAGAGTTTCTCGAGCTTGGCGATATCCGCCAGCTCGCCTTGGCCTTTGCATATCCTCTCAAGTATATGGACGAGATGCTTTGTGCCCACGCGGCACGGCACGCACTTGCCGCATGACTCGTGCTGAGTGAAGTTCAGAAAGTACTTCGCCATATCAACAATGCAGGTATCCTTATCCAGGACGATGAGCCCTCCGGAACCCATAATCGAACCGGCCGCGGCAAGGTTCTCGTAATCGATGGGCGTATCCAGGAACTCCTCGCCTAAGCATCCGCCCGATGGACCCCCTGTCTGAACGGCCTTGAAATCCTTTACCAGGCCGCCGCCGATATCGTAGATGACCTCGCGCAGAGTTATCCCCAGCGGGACTTCGATCAGCCCCGTACGCCGTACTTTACCGACGAGGCTGAATGTCTTGGTGCCTTTCGATGTCTCTGTCCCGAATTGGCTGTACCACGCGGCGCCGTTACGGATGATATTGGGGAGCGTCCCCAGCGTCTCGACATTGTTGATAATTGTCGGCTTACCCGACAGCCCTTCCACGGCCGGGAAAGGCGGCCGGGTGCGCGGCATGCCTCTCTTCCCTTCAATAGAGGCGATGAGGGCGGTCTCCTCGCCGCAGACGAAGGCCCCGGCTCCCTCCTTGATCTTGATGTCGAAGCTGAAATCGCTGCCGAGGATGTCATCACCCAGGAGATCCAACTCCCGCATCTGGCTAATCGCCGTTTTCAGGCGCTCGATGGCGAGGGGGTATTCCGCGCGAATGTAGATGTAGCCTTTGCTCGCACCAATTGTGTACGCTGCGATAAGCATCCCCTCGAGAAGCGCGTGCGGGTCGCCCTCGATGAGTGAGCGGTTCATAAAGGCGCCCGGATCGCCTTCGTCGGCGTTGCAGATCAAGTAGCGCTGGTCGCTTTCGCTCTCACGGCAGATAGTCCACTTGCGCCAGGTCGGGAATCCCGCGCCGCCCCGCCCTCGCAGTCCGGAGTTTTTCACCTCGTCGAGGACCTTCTCCCAAGGCAACGCCAGGCACTGCTCGATTGCCTTGTAGCCGTCCCGCGCAAGGTAATAATCGATATCCTGCGGGTCGATAATGCCGCAGTTCCTGAGGGCAATGCGGACCTGCGGCGCGAGCATCGGAAGATCGAAAAACCTTGGAATTCCGTCGAATTCCTCCTCTCCGAAATGCCCGGCCAGATTAGACTTTGGAATCTCTTTTTTGACGAAGAAGGCCTTGAGGAGCCTCTCTACTATCGCCGGTGTGACGTTCGAATAGCTGATGCGCGGCTTCTGCGGCATCTGGAAGTCCACCAACGGCTCGAGATAGCACGGTCCGATGCAGCCGACCTCGATTACTTCAGCCTCGATTTTATTCTTTTTGAGGAAGCCTTCGATCGCCTGGATGGCCTCCTGTGCCCCAGCCGCTCGGCCGCAGGAACCGGAGCCGACGAAAATTACCGGGATAGGATTATTTTGTAACCTTTCCCATTTCTTTTCCGCTCCGAGCCGACGTCTTTCAAGCTTTTTCGCGTTCATCTAAAATCCCTTGAAGTTTCAGGACAGACATCTGGCTGTATATCTTGTCGTCAATAGCGACCACGGGCGCCAGGGCACAACATCCCAGGCAAGCCACGCGTGCCAAGTCATACTCCCCGTCGCTCGTAGTCTCGCCGGGTCTTAATTCAAGGCGGCGCTCCAGAACACTGAGAATTTGTTCGCCGCCTCTCACGTGACAGGCGGTGCCAAGGCAGGCCTTGATATGATGCCTGCCCGGCGGTGTGAAACGGAACTGCGCGTAGAACGTGGCAACCCCGAAGATCTCGTTTTCCGAAACCTTCAGCCAGCGCGAAATCCCGCGAATCGCGTCGCTGGAGAGATATCCATCGGTTTCCTGGACCTTTTGCAGCACTGGAATGAGATCGGATGGCTCACCCTCGAAATCCCGCATCATCTCTTCAAGGATTTCTTTCCTCATAACTGGAATCCTGTCACCCCTGTTAAGAAAAATTTATTATTGTTCAGAGGACATCGGCACATGGCAGGGCTTGCTCGGAGATCAGGCCGACCGCTATTTAATGCCGAGTTCGACGAGTTTCATCGCGAAAGACCAAGTGTCCAAATCAGTGCAGAAAAGTCTGATACCAGCTTTTTCGGCGAGCGCGATTACATCCTCGGGTGGTTTCTTCCCGCGGGCGAACACGATGGCCGTGACGTCGACGAGATTAGCGGCTGCAATAACGCTCTTGTGGGTCTGGAGAGTCAAGAGAAGGCAGTTTGCCTTCGCGCAGGTGATGATGTCTGACACCATATCTGAAATGTAGACACTTTCTACATCTTTATCCTCGCATTTGTATTCGCCGATGCCTGTGGCTGATGTCTTGTCTGCGAGTTCGGATACTTTCATCCTTTACCCTCCTGTTCAATGCATATGGATAATCATGTATTTCTTTAAACCAATAATTCGAGGTTTAATAGAATGCGGTCAGATCGGTATCTGCAATAACGATCCCCTCGCATCTGTCGATGCTGCAGCACATCTTGCATGGCACGACTACTATCTTCTTATTCGGATCTTTGATGTTCTGGTTGAAGTAGTCGGTGAGGGCTTTGATGCCTTCATCGCTGACGCACTTGCCGCCGGGGTGGGTGCTGTCGGCGCAGAGGGCGACGTAGACAAAGGTGCCATCACCTAACTTCGCTGAGAGCTGACCGACCTCGCAATCGGCATCCCGACAAGTGGAGAGCATCAGGCCCATCATGTCGCCGAGGCTGATGATCTCGCCGCAGTCGCTGCACTCAAGATCGAACTTCACTGCCTGGGAGCTGCCGAGGTGCTTCCAATAGTGCACTCCGTCGTGATAGTTATCGACCGGAGGTACAGGCTCGGTTGAGAAGAATGAGGCGCGTGCTTTGCATTTATAGCATCCTTCGACAATTAGATAACCGCTTCGCACGTTGGTCATGGCCAGATTATGTTTGCAGTTACTCATTAATATCCCTCATTGATGCGGAGCGCGTTTATGAAAGATCTTTGCGAAAAGAATCCCTTCCGATTCTTGGGGCCGGTAGCTGAGATCGACACTATAAGTTCGATCATCTCATTTTCGTCTGTATCAGCTGGAGAGAATCTACGCCGCGTACACGATATTATTCAGTCAGATGAACAAAGATTAACCTCGTGTATTCCACGTGTCAAGTAAATGAGAAGGCGGTTTCTTTCCCGAGGTGGATACTCGCAAGCTCAGCTTTGGTAATCACTACACAGTATTATTGATTTAGCCTTGCCGGCACTCTCGAGCGACAGGTGGGGTATAAATGCGGAGCCGGGCGGTCGATTACACGCCGAAGATGCCGGGGCAGCGCCCTCTTTCGTGCCAAATTGAACGAATTGCCTAAGACGTTTCGAGGAGAATGCGGGATTCCGGCCTGCGAGCCGGAACAGAAGAAGATTGCCCGGACGGCGTAGGACTTGATGACCGTTACAGTTCGGGAATCTCCTGTGATTTCCTTTGGCAATTGGTAATAATCATGTTCTTGAGCATTACATCCGTGGCGGACATGTTGCTTGGCCGGTGTGGCGCGGCGGATCCTTGGAAGGATATAAATCCTTGAAGATTATCCACAAGAGAGTTCTCGCGCCACCTAAAATTAAAGACCGGTATTGAGGAGAGGGAACAATAGGTCCTTGCACACACGGGAACAAGTGCCTTGTTCAAGGTGAGTGAAGGAAGGAGCCTGGAAATGAGCCGACGCACGGGTAGATGGATAATGTTGTTGAGTTTCGTAATCTCCGCGGGAGTTTCCTTCTCTGCCGATGGCTTCATTGAGATTGGAGCAAATGAAATGGAGCCCATGATGATGCCGCAGGATGAACGCCCCCTGATCAATCCGGGATGGGAAGCACAGAGGAGCGGTATTGATGCGAGTCTTAGAGGCGTATGCGCAAACAGCAAAACGGTGGCATGGGCAAGCGGTAGCTCCGGTACGGTGTTGAAGACTTCCAACGGGGGCGGAACATGGATTTCCGTTAGCGTACCGGGTGCGGAGAATCTCGATTTCAGAGATGTTCATGCCTTTGACGCCGACACTGCATTGGTAATGAGCGCTGGGCGGCCCGCGAAGATTTATAAAACGACCGACGGCGGAAAAGCATGGCTGGAGTGTTACAGCAATGATCGCGAGGGAGTGTTCCTGAATTCGCTGGCCTTCTGGGATCATGCGCGCGGGCTAGCGGTCGGCGATCCGCTGGGCGGCTATTTTCTCGTTTTGCGGACGCTGGATGGCGGCGAATCCTGGAGCCGAGTCCCGGCCGAGGAGATTCCTTCGCCACGGGAAGGCGAGGCTGAGTTCGCCGCGAGCGGAACGTGTGTCGCCGTCGCCGGAGAAGGTCTGGCGTGGTTTGTGACGGGGGGAAAGGCGGCCAGTGTATTCCGCTCTGAGGACTGGGGTTGCAGCTGGACAGCAGCGGAGGCGCCGATCCTGAACGGAGAACCGTCCCAGGGAATCTTCTCTGTCGCTTTCATCGACGGGGAGAAGGGGATCATTGTCGGGGGTGATTACAGGGATCCGGATAGGCGGGAGAGAAACGCCGCCTATTCTTCTGACGGTGGCAAAACCTGGTTGCCGGTTACCGAGGCGGGATTGCCTCACGGCTTTCGCTCATGCGCCGCCTACGTCCAAGGATTGGGCGGTCCGACTCTGGTGGCCGTGGGCGTTTCCGGAAGCGATTATTCTCCGGATGGCGGAAGGTCGTGGATCGCCTTCAGCGAGACCGGTTTTCATGCAGCAAGTTTCGCAACCGATGGCGCAGGGTGGGCGGTCGGCAGTGAGGGGCGAATTGCGCGCTTTGTCAGAGACAAAAAAGTCGTGCGCTAATGGTCGTTTTACCCGGGGTGCTCCCGTCTCTGTGTCGGAGCAATTCTGTAAACCTGGATATGTCAGAGTTTTCCATGTATGCTGCACACTGTATTGACCTCGCGCTTCATGAGGTCGTGTTAAGCCAGGAGGAACGGCCTGTGGAGTGGCAGGAATTGGGCACTTATTCAGCATTTGTAAGTGAGCAGACGGAATCCGCAATTATTCCCTGGAATTATTCTCTTGTTTACCGACGGAGCTAATTGCCGGGATCGACTGATTCCAGCCCGTTGCACAAAGGAAAGCGATTTTCGCAAGTTGGTATTGTAAATTCTTTTTTCGGAGCTAGGATGAGGCTGATAGCTTACCGGCTTGCCGGCCCGATATCACGAAAGCCATTCACGAGAAAGCCATTAGCAGAAATCGTAAAGACATTAGCGTCCACTATGTCATGAGGCTGTAAACGACCGGGTCGACACAGTGAAAAAGAGACTTTCATATCTAAACATACTGACCCGGTTGATCGTTAATAGGCAGGAGTAATTCTATGGAAATCCCGAAACTCGAGATCGGGGACATCACCGCGGACGTTCCTATTATTCAAGGCGGAATGGGCGTCAAGGTTTCCCTCTCCTCTCTGGCCTCCGCCGTCGCAAATGAAGGCGCCATCGGCACCATCGCCAGCGTCGGTATCGGAGACATCAAAATATCACTAACGGAATACGAGCGCGCCTCCCACGATGGCCTGGTAACCGAAATCCGCAAAGCGAAGAGCATGACCACGGGGCACCTGGCGCTAAACGTGATGGGTGTGCTCAGCAATTCCGACGATCTGATAAAGACAGCCGTCACTGAGGGAATCAAGCTGATCGTATTCGGTGCCGGCTTGCCGTCCAGACTTCCCGGCCTTGTTGGAGATCATCCGGTCAACTTGGTTCCGATCGTGTCCTCGGGGAGGGGAGCCGGGCTGATTCTGCGAACCTGGGACAAGCGCTACGGCAGAATCGCTGATGGATTCATCCTGGAGGGTCCGCTGGCCGGTGGCCACCTCGGTTTTTCCGTTGAACAGCTCGAGCAGCCGGATAAGTATTCCCTCGAAACCCTGTTGCCAGAGGTGCTGGAGGCAGTCAAGCCCTACGAGGACAAACACGGCAGGAAGATTCCCGTGATTGCGGGGGGCGGTATCTATGACGGCAAAGACATAGCGCGAATGCTGTCGTTGGGGGCTTCGGGCGTTCAGATGGCCACCCGCTTCGTCTGCACCGAGGAGTGTGACGTCTCCCCGGAATTCAAGCAGGCGTACATCGATGCCAAGGAAGAGGATATCATCATTATCAAGAGTCCCGTCGGCATGCCTGGGAGGGCGATCAACAACAAGTTTCTAATCGATGTGCGGGCCGGCAAGGTCAGTGTGAAGTGCCCTTATAAGTGCCTTGCCACCTGCAAAATGGGCGAAGCTCGCTACTGCATCGCCCTGGCTCTGCTCAACTCCTGCGCTGGCGACATGGACCACGGCCTGATCTTTTGCGGCCAGAACGCCTACCGCCTGGACAAGATCGTTACGGTCAAGGAACTCATCGCGGAGCTTCTCGCCGAGTTGGCAGCGCTGTAGGTTTCAGCATAAATATCTGCCGCTAATTCTGCTTATGTTACGACGTTCGATATCCAGGGGGGGCTGGGATTTCTGCCGCCCGAGTGTATTTTCGCCCAAAAAGGAAAAACTCTATCGTTGCCTGCAGATTTAACTTTCCCGGAATTCGTCTGTCTTGGAGTAGGGGTGGGTTATATTAAAACTTGTTTTGCGCCTCCGGTTTTTGAGCAGCTTGGTCTCCGAAAGGTGACGGCCTGCTTGCCGGGTGGGGCAACGACCTATCATAATCGTAAAACAGATTAATAAGGGCTTGGGATGAGATTCGAAATTTATCTGGCGATCATGCTGATTGCATCGCCTGCAGTCGCACAAGACGATCACGAAGCCGGCCCGGTACTCCAGTGCACCAAGATCGCCGGGCAATTGAAAATCGACGGTTCGCTTGAAGATCCCGCGTGGCGAGACGCTAATTGGTTCGATGATTTCCGCCAGAGTGTTCCATATCTCGGCCAGAAGGCTACCGAGAGAACCGAGGTCGCGTTCGTTTACGACACGAAGAACATCTATGTCGCCGTTCGCTGCTTCGACAGCCAGCCCGACAGGATCGTCGCCACGAAGCTGCGCCATCGCGACGAGCCGGGCGACGACGACCACGTGCAGATCATCTTTGACACCTACGGCGACCAGATGCGCGGCTATACATTCATCGTCAATCCACTCGGCAGCAAGGAAGAGGGGCAGGTGGCCGGCCGCCACCAATTTAACTGGGATTGGAACGATGTCTGGGAGGCCAAAGCAGTCGTCACCCAGGGCGGATGGCAGGTGGAGATTCGCATTCCCTTTCGCGTTCTTCGTTTCAGCGGTGCTGCGGAGCAGGAGTGGGGAGTTAACGTCAAGCGCGAAATCAAGCGCAAACAAGAAAAAGACTTCGTCGTCCCGCCGATGCAAATGTATGATATCAGCGCTCTCAATTACGCCGCCTTGCTGACCGGTTTGCGCGATTTGAAGCCTGAGCGCAATCTTCAATTGAAGCCCTACGCGCTCGCCGGCGTCATCCACAAAGCAGAGAACGGCGGCACGGAAGCGCGCAGAGACCTCGGATTGGATGTCAAGTACTCGGTAACTTCCGATCTCACCCTCGATGTCACTATAAACACCGATTTCGCGCAGGTGGAGAGCGATGACGAGCAGGTCAACCTCACCCGCTTCTCGCTCTTCTATCCCGAGAAACGCGAGTTTTTCCTGGAAAATTCACAACTATTCTCTCTTGGCGGCGGAGGCTGGTTCCACGCGCCGGACATTGAACCCTTCTTCAGCCGCAGGATCGGGCTCCATCAAGGTAATACCGTGCCGATTCAGGCGGGCGCCCGCCTATCGGGCAAGATCGGCAAACAGGATGTCGGCCTGCTCTCCGTGCGCACAGGCGCCTCGGACGAGTCCGGGCTGGATACCGGTTTCTATAACGTCGCGCGCGTTAAGCGCTACCTCGGCGGCCGCTCTTATCTTGGTGGGATATTCACGGATTCGCGACGCGGCGATTTCGCCTCCTCAACCATCGGCCTGGACGGTCAGTGGTGGTTCACCCGGGATCTCTACCTCCAAGGCAGCTACATCCACGTGCGCGATCCGCAGTACGAGGACGGCACCGACGCCTACCACCTCAACCTGGACCTCACCACCGATCCGTGGGGATTTACCATTAATTTCAGGGAAATCGGTGAAAACGTCTACCCGGACCTGGGATTCGTGCGGCGTGCAGGCTACCGCCAGCAGGAAGGCTCGTTGAGGCGGTCCTTCCGCACCAACAGCCACGGCATCCGCCGCCACACCTTTCGTGTTCAAGGCGATTTGCTGACGTCGACGATCGAGGAACAGCTCGAAAGCTCAAACTACGGTCTCAATTATGAAATGGAGCTCGAGAGCGGTGACAAGCTCGAAGCGCGTGTTTCTCGGAACTTTGAACGCCTGTTCGAGCCCTTTGACCTGGACGATGAATTAGTCTTCGCACCGGGAGACTACGCCTTCTACAATGCTGAGATTCAATTCGAGTCAGAAAACTCACGCCGCCTGGGGATAGACGCCAACGTCACCGCGGGGCAGTACTACGACGGCAATCGCCTCGAGTTGTCCACCGGCATCCGTTACATTTTCAATCCCCATCTCCGCACCCGGGTTTCTTTCTCGACCTACAACATCGATTCCGATCACGGAAATCTGGACTGGCGCCTATGGGGTTTGCGCCTCGAGTACACGTTAAACTCCTACGTTTCCACCAGCGCATTCCTGCAATACAATTCATCCACCGGCGATGCCACGCTCAACCTGCGCTTGCGCTGGATCCATTCCAACGATTCGGATCTGTTCATAGTCTTTAACGAACGACGCAACAACTCCCTGGATCGCTGGGAACTACAAGGCCGGGAGGCACTTGTGAAGGTTAATTATCGATTCTTCCTGTGACAGCGAAGGGAAATCTGCAATCGACGCTGTGGCGCTGGGCAATAACCAGGATATGATCATCGCCAGATACGATGAAGCATGAAATAAAACGGACCGCGGGGTACGCAAACCGGCAGTACTTCCTCAATGCCTACAAAACCGGGCAGCATGGTTGGGCCGCAGAGGGTCCCGATCCGTATGCCGTTGAGTTGCTGGAAAGGGTGAGGCCTTTGGTTCCGGGCGGGTCGCTCTTGGACATTGGTTGCGGTCAGGGGAGGCATGCCATCGCGGCCGCAAGGCTGGGTTTCAAGGTCACAGCGATAGATTATGAACCTCTTGCACTGGAACGCGCCCGTCGGTGGGCCGATGAAAAAGGCGTCAAGGGAGTCGTCTTCAAGACAGCCGACGTTTTCCATTTGCCTTTCGGCGACGCGCAGTTCGATATCGTTCTTGACTACGGCTGCTTTCACCATCAAAAGAAATCTTCGCATAACGCCTACAAGAAGAGCATCTCACGAGTCCTCAAGAAAGAAGGTCTCTTTATCCTGTCCGTTTTCAGTCCGGCTTTTCGCTTGTTTAATAAAGGCGCTCGTAGAAAGTGGCATATCGCCCAGGGTGCGTACCGCAGATTCTTCACTTCAGAGAATATAGAGGAAATATTCGCTCGCCGCTTCGAGATTCTCGAGTTGAAAGAGGAAAAGGGAGGCGATGGAGGATTCTGGCATGCACTGATGAGACACCGCGCATAGCACGCCAGCGCATCTCGCCGAACCGACTGAGCTGTGAGCCCGGATTTCAAGACCTGTCTGTATTTCTTTATATATTTAATAGCGTTGTTTCCAGCGGAAAGGGCGGGAGTCTCACCCATGCCTTAATGGAAATCCACTTCGTTATTTTGACTTTGGTCACTGCTGTTATTATTTTGGGCTTTGAATCCCGGAATTCCGAGCCTCTATTTGGTTCCAAAAAGGGGGGGGTGTTGAAATGAAAGGGTATCGTTTCGAATTGTCTGTGCGTGCTGTATTTATTCTACTCGCGATATCAGTCTGTACATCTGTAGCTTATTCACAACCGGAACAGGAGATCACAAACTCTATCGGTATGAGGTTCCGTCTTGTCCCGGCCGGCTCGTTTATGATGGGCGCTTCGCCGGATGATGGTGAGGCAGATGTCAGTGAAAATCCCCGCCACCGAGTAGAAATTACCAAGCATTTTTATATAGGCGTCCATGTGGTTACCCAGGAGCTGTACGAGCGAGTTACGGAGAAGAATCCCTCTGAATTCAAGGGTGCGGATCGTCCTGTTGAGCTAGTTTCCTGGAACGACGCTGTCGAGTTTTGCCGCAGGCTGAGTGAGATGACAGGAGAAAATTATCGACTCCCTACGGAGGCGGAATGGGAGTATGCATGCAGAGCCGGTACTGAGACGAAGTATTACTGGGGCGACAACATGGATAGTGATTATGCTTGGCACGATGATAACAGCGGTGGCGAGACTCATTCAGTCGGTCAGAAACATCCCAATGCCTGGGGCTTGTATGACATGAGCGGCAATGTCTGGGAATGGTGCCAGGATTGGTTTGATGAGAATTACTACAGTCGATCTCCAGCACAAGATCCAGTAGGCCCTGCATCCGGCACGTCCCGTGTTGTGCGCGGCGGCAGTTGGTATAACTATCCGAAGAGCATGCGATCTTCCTCACGTTTCGGATTTAGGCCTGACAAAGGAAACCACTACATTGGCTTCCG
>DATKUA010000072.1:0-50218 GCA_035530855.1 Acidobacteriota bacterium
GATGCCGCCGTTGTGCCAGATGAATTGGTGGCCGCGGTAGGGCTGGATCACCCAGCCGAAGCCGTAGGCGACGATCGGCATTTCGGCCGAGCCGCCGCCCATGACCACCTTCGGCGTGTGCAACAGGTTTAACGTACCCTCCGTAATCAATACCTCGTCGCCGATCTTGCCCTTGTTGAGATGGAGCGTAAGCCACTTGCTCATGTCCTCGACCGACGAGTAGATCGAGCCGGCGGGCCCGACTGCCCAGCCCTGGTAATGCGGCACTTTGATTACATTTTCGTCGCGTTTTACGTAGGGCGATGCGCTATCGATGCTCTCGTCCTCGGGTGGACCGAAGATTGTCCGGCTCATGCCGAGAGGCTTGAAGATCCTTTCGCCGACGAAGTCCTCCCAGGTGCCGCCGCTAACCTGGCCGATGAGGTAGCCGGCCGTCATGAATATCAGGTTGTTGTACTGGTAAGCCTGGCGGAACTCTGCTGTCGGCTCGAGGTAGCGCAGCCGATCATAGATTTCTTTGCGGTTTAGCCCACTCCTGTACCACATGACGTCGTGGCGCGGTAAGCCCGAGTTGTGATTGAGGAGATCAACCGGCGTCATATGCAGCGTGGCGTACTCATCCTTTAACTCGAAATCCGGCAGGTAGGTCCGCACCGGCTTGTCCCATTCGACTTTCCCCTCGTCGGCCAGGAGACCCATAGCCAACGCCGTGAAAGCCTTGGTGGTCGAGCCGATGGCGAAGAGGGTCTGTGGCGTCACCGGCAACTGCTCCTCGACGTCGCGGAAGCCGTAGCCGCGCATGAAGATCACTTCGCCGTCCTTGACCATGACGATGCCGATTCCGGGCACTTCCCACTCTTTCATGATCTTCTCGACGAAGGCCGAAAAGCCCTCGAACGGTTCAGCCTGTGGCTTCTCCTGGCCAAAGGATAGGCTCACCGTAATCAGCGCCAGAAGGGCGCATAGCACTATGCTCGATTTCAGTTTCATTTCTTTCCCCTTTTATACTACTCGGTAGTCCATTCGGCTGTCCGGACCTCCCACATTATTAACGAACCAAGCAGCGATTTAGCTCCGCCGTTACTTCCTATCCGCCGTGAAGGTCCCATTCGGCTGGTGAATCGCGGCGGCGGTGACGTTGCCGGCATCGTCCAGCTTGAATTCCACGCTGTAGCCATCGAGTCCCTTGAGCTTGAACTCATTTTCCCTGTAGGGCGAAAGTTCATAGGTCGGCTGGCCGGGCACATCAGCGGTTAGCACGCCGTCCGCGCGTAGTGAGATAGCGATCGTCTGACCCATCAGATCGTACTCGCCGACGTATTTCTTGAGAATCTCCACGTCGGCGAGCGACTCGTCGGGAACGCGCTCGAAGACGATGTCTTTCACGCCGTCCTGCAGCGGAACGGCTACTGAACCGATCTCGCCGTCGGCATTGAGTTGGAACCAGACGCGCAGGTCGCCGAATTCCTCGGACGCGGCTGTGAATATGTCGTAATGATAGTGCGCGAGAGGCGACGTCATGCCGTTGTAGGTCAGCTTCAACTGTTCCTCTTCGAGTGCCACCACCAGGCGATCGTAGCCGGGGAACTCATAGGTTCCGGCGTACTGCTCGAGCGGCAGTGAGGGGCTCGTGCCCAGCTTGCGCTTGGAATCGGCCTCGGCTTTCGACTTTTCCTCTGCTTCCTCCGCCTTCTTGCGATCCTCCAGCCCGCGGGAGTTCCAATCGACGGGATCGAGACCGAGCAGGCGATCATAGACATTGTAGGTGATGTACGGCGCCAGTGGACTGGGGGATTTGTTGGTCAGCACGACCACACCGATATTGTCGAAGGGCATGAAGCTGACCAGCGAGATGAAGCCATCGATGCCACCGCCGTGCTGGATCATATGGTGGCCGCGGTAGGGCTGAATAAACCAGCCGAGGCCGTAAGAGGCAATCGGTGTTTCAGCATAGCGGGCAGCCTGGCGCAGGGCCATGTGCGGCGTATGCATTTGGGCGATCGTCGCTTCGTTGATCAGCTGCTCCTCGCCGGCCTTACCCTTGTTGAGGTGCAGCAGGATCCAACGGCTCATCTCCTCGACATTGGAGTTGATCGAGCCGGCAGGCCCGATGGCGTCGATGTTACGGAAGGGAATCTCGACTGTCTCCTTGTCCTCTTCGCCGTAGGGAAGGGAAAAATCCTCGGTCTTCTGGGAGTCGTTGACCGAAAAGTTGCTGCCGCTCATCCCCAGCGGCTTGAAAATCCGCTCGGAGACAACCTGTTCCCATTTCTGTCCCGTGATCCGCTCAACCAGCACCCCGGCGGTGAGGAACATGAAATTGTTGTATTGCCAGAGCGAGCGGAAATCGACGTTCGGCTCGAGGTAGCGCAGGCGCTGGTAAAGCTCGTCGCGGCCGGCGGAAGAGCCGTACCAGGAGAGATCGTGGCGGGGCAGGCCGGAGTCGTGGCACACGAGGTCGCGCGGTTTCATGTGCAAAGTGGCGAATTCGTCTTTCAATCTGAAATCGTTGAGGTAGTCGATCACCGGCTTGTCCAGGTCGAGCTTGCCCTCGTCAACGAGCATCCCCATCGCCATCACGGTGAAAGCCTTGGAGCAGGAGCCGATGGCGAAGAGGGTTTCCGTAGTTACCGGTTTCTGATTCTTGACATCTCTGAAACCGAAACCTTGTTTGTAGATAACCTCGCCGTCCTTGATCACCGCAACGGCCAGGCCGGGCACATCCCAGTCGGCCATCACTTTTTCGACGAATTCCGGGAAGTCGTCGAACGGATCAACGGCTGTTTTTTCCTGAGCTGTGACAAAAACAGCCGATGAAAGCATCAATATGGCTGAGAGAAATGGGAAAATTCTGTTTCGCATCTTGCCCCCCGTAGAATTTGCTTTGCAGGTTTTGGATCGCTCCTCCATCCACTAAGACGTTGGAAATGTCGTTCTTGTTTGGAAAACCATGTCGAAGATACGGTGATTCTACCATGGCACACATCCCTCAGGTACAGGGATAGCCTTTTAATTAGTGCAAGATGCGGGCCAGTCGATCCGCAATGTAAACCAGCCGTATCCCCGATACTCCAAGGGGCGGCTTTTACTCGAGATCCTGATTCAAAGCTCTTTTCAACGTTTCACGGTAATACGGTCGGCCGCTTTGCCGCCGGGACCTCGGGCGGTGATTTTCAGCTTCAGTTTCGAGCGCTTGATTTTAATTATTTCGCAGCCGATGGCTGGGAGGGTTGTCAGCTTCACTCCCTTACCGGTTATTCGCAGTCTGTCGCAGCCGGTAGCTGACCAAACAAGAGCCCTTCGATTGCCATCGAGATACTCTGCGCCCGAATCAAAATAGACAATCTTCGGCTTCTTGACCGACGGCGGCAGGGAGACCTGGTTGACGTGGACGTGGCGAAAACTCTTGCCTGTCCTTTTGCCTGCGAATGCTATCGTTGTGGCCGTGCCGGTGAAAGCCTCAACTGGCCGGAAGCCGGGAATGTATTTCACATCAGCGTAATATATCGGTTCGCAGAGGAAGGTCCCCCGGTCCGAAAACATCAACAACCGCATCTCGGGGCCCGGGTTGAGCAAGCAGGCCACGTTGTCGCCGTTCCAGATCGGCCAGGACCAGGTGAACCATATTGAAGCCCACCCCAGGTCGGTTGGCCCGTAGATGGTTTTCCCTTCGGCATCAAAGACGAGGGAGCTATGCGTATAAACGTAGTTCACGTGCGTGGAGTAAAAGATCATGAAGCCTTTGCCGAAGAATACGGGGCCGCCCATAAAGATCGATGATGGGATAGGATCCTCAAGTCCGTAAGGCTCGCCGACAACATTACCATCGAACGAGATCCTGACTAGCAAGACTTTCTCGAAGGCGTAGCCATCCGACTTGTCCCGCTGTCCGACCATGGCGATAAATCCCTCAGTATCGTAAGTCATGCCGATAAGCGGGTTGTTCTTCAAATCGCCTTTGGGCAACTCGGTGAGTTCGCATGCGCCCTTCAGCGTTTTCGGGCCGACAACTATCATCGCTCGCTGTTGCTCGTAGATAGGCCGTCTGTCGGTGAAACCCAAGACGAATTTGTCCCCGACAACTTGCATAAACGTGCCGTTGAAAACACCGGCGTGCGGACCGTGCATCCAGTATTCTATCGGTTCGTCGAAATCCACCCTCCTGATCAACGAACCATCTCTGGCGACCCGTAGGACGCAAATCTTCTGTTGCTGCAAGTTTGTAACAGCGACAAGGAACGCCTCCTTACCATCGGAGCAGGCCACTATAGGCCAGTCGCGGCCCTCATCAGCGATAACCATTTCCTGGGGACTCGAGGGTATCCCGTCGCGGTCCAGCCGACGAAAATAGAGTTGCATATCCTTGTCAGTCGGGCCTTGAAAGGCATAGAAAACGGCATGATCGGTTCCATTGAATGTGATCACGGGATCAAGGTTATATTTGTTGGGATTATCGTAATCGATCTGGAATGGTTGGTCGTAGATCATCTCCTGTCCGATTGCTGACGAGGTAAACCCAGCCGCGACCAGGCAGACAAACACCAGTACTGCTTTTCTCATTTCATCCCCCGTAAAGAAATGTTTACAGAAACTTAGGCGCAAAAACAAATATGTCCCAAAATGTATGAATATTTATACATTCCGTGATGGAGCCTGTCAATTAAGGGAGGCTCATTAGCCAACCGTAGGACGGCTTCGCTCTAACCGGGATTCCGGAGACGTAGCTACTCGCCGTTCTGAGCGAAGCGCCGCTCCACTTCCTCAAGCTCAGTGGAAAAAGACTCCCATTGGCGATAGAGGTCTTCGAGATAGGCTTTGACAGCCTTCTCTTCCCGACCTAACTCGGCCATCTTCTCGCGGGAGGTTGCGGGATCGGCGAAAGCCATGTGGATTTCGTCAAGCTTCTTCTCGGTAGCAGCGATCTTCTCTTCGCAGTTCTTGATTTCGTTTTGCAACTTGCCTGTGGCTCGCTTTTTCACAGAGCGCATTTGTGCCTGGCGGCGCTTGCGCTCCTTGCGATCCACCGCGTTTTCTTCCCGCACAATCGCCTTTTTGGGGAATTCAGGAACCGGCTTGGGAATCGCAGTTGACAAGGTTTCGGCAAGCTTTGTAGCCCCGCGTTTCTCTATGGCTAGCATGTAATCGTCGTAGTTGCCGATGAAATTCGTCAACCTGCCGGCGACGACCTCAACCACTCGGTTTGCAATGCGGTTGATGAATGTGCGGTCGTGGGAGATGAAAACGAGTGAGCCGTCGAACGCCACCAACGCTTCCTCGAGCACCTCGCGCGCTTGCGGATCGAGGTGGTTGGTCGGCTCGTCGAGCAGGATCAGGTTGGCCGGATTGACCAGCATCTTCGCCAGCGCCAGTTTGGCCTTCTCGCCGCCGCTCAGATCTGCGATGTGCGTCTCTATCTCCTTGGGGCCGAGGAGCATCGCTCCGAGTAGCGAGCGCAGCCAGGAAATCCTGTCCCAGCCCGGCAAGGCCATCATCTCCTGCAGGGGGGTTATGCCGGGGTTGAGCGACTCGAGCTGGTGCTGGGCATAGTAATGGACGCTTACGTTGTGTCCTAGTTTGCGGGTCCCGGCGTCGTGCGCAAGCAAACCGGCGGCTATCTTCAGCAGCGTCGATTTTCCAGCTCCGTTGGGACCGACCAGGGCCACGCGATCGCCTCGCGCCACGGTGAAATCCATGCCGCGGTAGACTTCAATCTCACCGTAGGCCTTGTCGATGCCGTGCAGTGTTAGCGCCGGAGTGCCGCTGCGCTCGGGTTGCGGAAAGGAAAAGTGCACACGCTTTGGACGCGAAGGTATGTCGACCTTCTCTTTTTCAAGTAGTTCGAGCATCTTCTTACGACTGCCCGCTTGGCGGGCGCGGGTCTTCTGGGCGCGGTACTTGTCGATGAAACGCTGCACCTGGGCGATGCGTTGCTCCTGGTTCTTGCGCTGCGCCTCGAGAAGTTGCAGTTGCCGCTCTTTGAGCTCGACGTAGTCATCGTAGCCGCCGGGGTACTCGTTCAGCCCGCCGCCCTCCAACTCGATGATGCGGTCGACCATTGTGTTGAGGAATGTGCGGTCGTGTGAGATCACGAGGTAGGCTCCACCCCAGGTTGTGAGGAAGCCCTCCAGCCAGGCGAGGGCGGGCAGGTCGAGGTGGTTGGTCGGCTCGTCGAGGATCAGAAGGTCCGGTTTCTGGAACAAGAGACGCGCCAGCGCTGCACGCATAATCCAACCGCCGCTGAAGGTGTGCAGCATGCGCTCGTAGTCACCCTCGCGGAATCCCAGTCCCGATAAGATGCGCGCCGCCTCCGCCTCGGCGCTATAGCCGCCGAGTTGCTGGAAGTGGTCGAGCGCGTGGGCGTATGCGAGCTGGGTACCCTCGTCGTGGCGCTCGGCCACGAGACGCTCGAGACGCTCCAGCTCACGGTGGGCACCTACCAAATCAGGCCTACCGCTGGTGACGAATTCAATTAGCGGCTGATCGCGGAACGTCTTGACGTCCTGCGAGAGATAACCAATGCGGCTGCCGCGCGGCCGGCTGACCTCTCCGCGGTCAGCCTCTTCCTCCCTGGCGATGATACGCGAGATGGTGGTCTTGCCGACGCCGTTGGGACCGACCATGCCGACGCGGTCGCCCGCTTCGATCCTGAAATTGACGTCGGCGAACAGCTCCTTGCCGCCGTAGCTCTTACCAATACCGATCAGACTGATCATCAGCCATACTCCGGGAGGGGTGATATACACTCAGTGAATGGGAGTGTCAAACTCAAACAGGCGGAGTGTCGCGGCCGAACGGGCTCTTGGGGGCGGGCGCCGATTCAACGCCGCGAAGCATGGTCAGCGCGCGCTCGGTGTCGACCATCTCTTTCTGTAGATTCTGCAGCCGGTTGCGGGCCTCCCTCGAACCGACGGCATTAAAAATCAAAAGCAAGAGCGTAGCGGCAAGCAGAACCAGCAGGATCGCCAACGCTATCCAGCCCAGCGACCAGGCCGTCAGTCCAAACAGCAGGATTACCGCGCTCAGGGCGAGGATCATCAGATTGCCGAGCAGGATCCAGCCTGTCCGCTCGGCCTTGATGCTCGCTTTGCGCAGCAGGCCGGCCGCCTCCTGCTCGCGACGCTGCAGCACACGCAGCTTATCCGCCAGCAGTTCCGAGCGCCGCCTGAGGATGTCGGCCGGGCGCTGATCGTTCAGTCCGTTCTCCATTATCGGAAACTGACAGCAAGTGCTCAGGAAACTTTTTCTGTTTTAGACCTGCGCAGCAGTTCGGCCTCGATAAACCCGTCGAGGTCGCCGTCGAGCACGCGGTCCACGTCGCCGACCTCCACGCCGGTTCTGTGGTCCTTGATCATCCTGTAGGGGTGCAGCACGTAGGAGCGGATCTGGCTGCCCCAAGCGATCTCCTTCTTGCTGCCGTGCAGCACCGCCTGCTTCTCCTCATGCTCGCGACGTGCGCGCTCATAGAGACGCGCGCGCAGGATTTTCATCGCCGTGGCGCGATTCTTGTGTTGGCTGCGCTCGTTCTGGCAGGTGACGACGACGCCGGTCGGGATGTGAGTGATCCTGACGGCCGAGTCGGTGACGTTGACGTGCTGGCCGCCGGCACCGGATGAGCGGTAGGTGTCGATCCGCAGGTCGTTCTCGTCGATCTCGACTTCAATGTCATCCTCGATCTCAGGGACGACAAAGACCGAGGCGAAGGATGTGTGGCGGCGCTTGTTGGCGTCGAATGGCGAGATCCTCACCAGCCGGTGGACACCGCTCTCGGCCTTGAGGTAGCCGAAGGCGAAGTCACCTTCCACGGTTACCGTGGCGCTTTTCAATCCCGCTTCCTCGCCGGCCTGGTACTCGACGATCTCCTTGTGGTAGCCGCGCCTCTCGCACCAGCGCAGGTAGAGGCGCAGCAGCATCTCCGCCCAATCCTGGCTCTCGGTGCCGCCGGCGCCCGGATGGATGGTGAGGATGGCGCCGCGCGGATCGTCCTCACCCGAGAGCATCATCATCATCTCACGCTCGGAAACACTCTGCTCCAGCTTGTCCAGGGAAGCCGTGAAGTCGCTCTCGACGTCCTCACCCTCCTCGGCCAGCTCAAGAAGCGTTTCGGCCTCCTCGGCGTCACCAATCAGCGCTTCTGCGCCGTTGACGGCCGACTGCAGGCGGCTACGCTCCTGCTGGATCCGCTGCGCGTGCTCTTGATCGTCCCAGAAATTTGGTTGTGTGATTTCTTTATCGAGTTCTGCTATTTTTTTTCGATTACCTTCGAGGTCAAAGATAACCTCGCAGGGTGGAATAACGTTCCCTGATCTCTTCCCAGCGCTGCAATAATTCTTCGTTCATCTCCTGCTCCCTGTTGCTTTGAGCGCATCTCTCCCGGCGCGCGAACCCCTATTATAACGCAAGGAGGCCAGAATCGACGCGCTGAAAAGGAAGCAAACGTAGGAAAAGATATCACCGTAGGCGGCGTAGAGCGTTCGCCCGGAACGCATCGCCACCGTTCCTCTGATCTCCTTGCGCTCGTAGATGGGGGTTCGCTGCAGCACACGTCCGTTGGGAGCGACTATGCCGCTGACACCGGTGGCGGCGCAGCGCAGCAGCCAGCGGCGATTCTCGACGGCACGCAAAACACCGTGGTCGAAGTGCTGCTCGTTGGCGGCCGAAATGCCGAACCAGGCGTCGTTGCTGATCGTCACCAGCAAGCCCGCACCCTTGGCGACGAAGCGGCGTACGAGGTCGGGGAAGATGATCTCGTAGCAGATCGGCACGCCGACCAGCCCGTCCCGCAGCGGTATGGGCCTGATCTCATCGCCCGGGTCAAAGTCCGAGATCTCCTGAATTACCTGCGGCACCCAGCCGAAAATGAATTGATAGGGCACATACTCGCCGAAGGGTGTGAGGTGGACCTTGTCGTAACGGCCGGCGGGCTTGTTCTCGTTGAATGGGCTAACCGTGACGGCCGAGTTGTGCAGCTTCGCTCCCTCCTCGTAATAGTCGTTGCTGCCCATCAGCAGCCAGAAGCCCTCGTCGCGGGCAAGCGCGTAGATGTCAAGTTCGTAATCCCAGGGCTTGTAGCTGTCCTCGTTCATGTCGAGGAAAACCATCGTGCCCTCGGCCCAGATGATCACCTCTGCGCCGGTGCGGGCGGCGTCGATGGTGCGGCCGAAGTAATCGATGAAAAGCTCATTGCCTTCTCTGGTGGCGCTCCGCGGGCGCTCGGCGTTGGTGAGATCATCCTGGAGTATCACGAAATCGAACGGCTCACCGTCGGCGCTCTCGTCACCGGCTTTAACAAAGCCATAGGTAAAAACCGCAATAACCAACGCGGCAACAACAGCCAGGGGCTGCCAGACCTCACGCCTGCCGATCTCACGCCGTCGCAGCAAGAGGAAAACCACCGCGGCGTTGAACGCAACCAGAACGAACGAGACGCCGTAGACGCCGGTAATATCGGCGATTTGGATGGCGGGCAGGAAGCCGATCTGGCTGTAGCCAAGCAGACTCCAGGGAAATCCCGTGATCAGGTATGTCTGCAGCAGTTCGCCGCTGACCCAGAGGAACGGCGCGAGCAGCAGGGCGACAGGGCCGTAACGCTTCAGTGGGCTGCGCAGCAGGAAGGCCACCGTGGCCGGATACAGCGAAAGGTAGAGAGAGAGGAGCAAGAGGGTGCCAATCGCGGCCGGGAGGGGCATTGAGCCATGCACCATCATCGTGTGGACAACCCACGGAATGGAAAACAGGCGAAAAACCAGACCGCTGGTCAATCCGAGAAACACTGCTCCGAGAGTGGTCCGGGCCGAAGCGACTGCCCACAGCAACGGCACGAGGCACAGCCACCCCAACGGCCAGAAGCCGTAGGGCGCATAGAGTACTACCGAGAGTAGACCGGTTACGATTGCGGCCGCGGCAAGGGCGGCCCGGCGGCGCAGTTCCACGTTATATCTTGGCTACTATCGCGTCCTTGAACCTGGGCTGCAAGCTTTGCTTGAAAGCAAGAGCGTTTTCGCTCGAGGGAAACGGGCCTATGCGAACCCGGAAGTGCTGGCGGCCCTTCACCGTGACGGGTTGCAGGATCGTCTGGTGGTTCTTGTACTTTCCCGCCAACTCCTGCTGCAATTTCTTCGCGCTCGACTCGTCGGTCGGCGAGGCCACCTGCAGATAGTAGCCGCCGGTGGCGGACGTCGTAGCAGGTTGAGAAGCCGTTTTTCCCGTTTCAGCAGGTTTCTGGATCGGCTGCGATTCCGTTCGCGTCGGTCTGGATTCCGTCACTTTCAACTCGGACCTGCTTGTTGATTTCGCCTTCAGCTCAAGGGCGTTGGCTTGCTTCGCGGGCGTCTCGCTTGCTGTTGTCCTCTCGCCACCGGCGCCGGTCTCCCCTAGATTCTCGTCAATCACGAGAGCCGCTTTGCTGCGGGCGGTGTCCTCGCCGACCCGCAGGCCGATGAAGAAGAAAATGGCGCAGATCACCAGCAGGCCGACAAACAACAGAAGCAGTTGCTTGTTGCCCAGCTGAAACTCCACCACCGACTGATCGTCAACCTCGAATCGTCCCGCCATAGCCTGTTAACCTCTATTTTCCGACGGTTGTCGCCTCACCGCCTCTCGTTTACAACCCTTGTAGATAGAGCATTTTAACATAGGAAGACATTGAAAGTCAATGTAGATAGAATCACCTCTATAGACTTATATAGCAAGGATATCACAACAGCGTGTGAATGAGAGAAGCGACAAGCAGCGGCCGGTGCGGCCTCAGTGCCAGCCCATCTTTTCGCTGTACTGGAAGACGAAGCGGCCGATGAAGTACATCTTGAGGAATGTGGCGCATATGCCTATCGCTTGCAGCGCGAGTTGGAAAGGCAATGTCAGCACCGTCAACGCCCCCGCTCCCGCCGGTCCAAGCGTTGAGAGGCCGACGATGAACACGAGCACGAACAGCAAGGAGCCTGCCAGCAGGTCGATTGCGAGCATAAATGCGAGTAACGCCATGTAAGGTCCGAAGGCTCGGGCGATCGAGATGAAGACCGCCGGCAGGTTGAATGTGGGCATGAACTCGCCGTAGGCCGCCTGGCGCATTAGCGCGATCGGGACGTAAAGGAACCAGAGGAGCAGGAAAATCCAGATTAACGGATCGCTGCCAAGCCCGGCCATGGAGGTCGGTATGACCTGCTCCATGATGGTTACTTCCTCGCCAGTGGGAGTGGGCATATTCAGCGGGATGGTCTCATAGCCGGCGGGCGCGGGCATCAACAGAATCGCCCAGGGAATGGAGTAGATCACCTGAATGTAAGGCAGCTTGAAATAGAAATCGAACGGCCCGAGTTTGAAGACCACAAGGTAGAGCACAAGGGGCAGCGTGGAGACGAGGGTCGTGAGAAAGAACTGGACGGCCGGGCGAATCAGCCCTCCGCTGAGATCAGAGATGTCGCTGAACTCCGGGAATGTCTTGCCGCCAGTGGAGGCGTTTCCGACCACGCGGAAGTAATACGAATAGAGATAAAGGGAGGTGAGGATAGTCAACGGACCGGCCACGATCGGAATCTGAATGAAATAGGCGATGCCGAAGAATAGTAGGATAGCGATCAGGTTGAAGAGGAATCGCAAGTTGCCGTAATAGATGAACGGCACACCGAGGTCCTTGTAGAAAGCCGCGCCGGTGTCGCCGCCGCCCGGCAAGAAGCCTTTCTCCCTCACCTGGTTCCGGCGGAGATCGAAGTAGCGGCGCAAGTCTTCCGTGTCCCCAGCCATCTGCCAGTATTCAGAGCCGTGAGGTCTTACCCTGTCGGTCGCCGTCAGCTCGCCGCGGCTGATCTGCGCTGCCACCTGCTGGCGTGTGAACGGACCGCCGATATCCTTACCCCGCAGCACATCGAAATAACGGGGCTTCGGTTGCGGAGCGTGAACCGGCTCCGGCGTGGCAGCCAGCGCGGCGGCCGTCTCAATGAAGTACTTTTCAAGCTGCGGCACCTTGCCAAGTTCCATCCAGCTCTCCGAACCTGCACGCGCAATCTCGTGCTCCGGCTTGAGCTTTCCGCTGCGGATGTTTTTGATGATGACGGCAACGCTGAGATCCTCGTAGATACGCTCGCCCACGCGCAGCCTGTATCGCTGCCCGGATGAAGAAACTGCAGCCACTACAGCACCCCCCTTCCGTTCAGATTCAGGCGAAAATATCCCGTCAATGTTCGCTAATTATAACATATATAGGGGGTTGTTAGCCAGTCGGATTTCCCTCGTCACATTTGATCCGCATGACGATTTCGAGCAAGCATCTATCCGGGAGTCTGCATCGACGCCGCTTCTAGCGCCAGATTCCCCACTTCTTCAGCAGCATGCGCCAAGCGCGCGGTCGCAGGGCGAGGGGCAATCGGCTGGGTGCTTCGAGCTGCCAGTCGGCTCTTTCGATGCGCTCCCGCATGATCTCGGGATGGGAGCCGCGGAATGTGACACAGGCGGCCAGATTGCGAAAATCGTGCTTCTCTTTTCCGGTGTATTTCCGTTCGATGTATTCGTCGTCATGGTAGAGCTTCTCGAGTTCGCGGTTCTTGCGGTGCATCCTTTCCGGAGGGCGGACCCAGCCGTAATGAAACACCCGCGCCTTTACGTTCTGGACCCGGAATTTCCTGGCGTCGGTTCTCTCGAATCCGCAGGCATCTCCCGCCGACCTGATTTTCCCGTCATTACGAATCACGCGCACCTGCCGGCGGTAGCGGAAGGGGTTGACTGTACTGTAGCCCCCCTCGAAATGGATGAAGCGGAAGGACAGCCCGTCGACCTCGTCGCGGTCGGCGTAGAAGCGCATTGCAGCGCGGATAGCCGGATAATCCTCCTCATGCAGGACTTCATCAGCCTGGAGGTAGAAGGCGATGTCGCCGCTGCAGCGCTCCAGGGCGCGGTTAGTCTGTTGCGAGAGGATAAGGCCGCCCTTGCGTAGCCGATTGTCCCAGTCGCTTTTGAAAACCTGCAGCTTGCGATCGCCGATCGCCTTGACGCGCGCCAGTGTGTCGTCGTCGCTCTCGGGTACGTTGACGATCAGTTCGTCCACCAGGGGAAGCAGCGAGCGGATCGATTCCTCGAAGGGGTAGTCGAGCAGCACGCCGTTGCGAACGAAAGTAAAACCGCTAACTCTCATCTGCCTGATCTGCCGCGCCTGAGCTTTTAGAGATCCCGAATGGCACCGTTAGCACCACAAAGAAAAAGATCAGCACTTCCATATCACCGAAGTTGTATTCGAACATGCCCGCCGTAAAAAGAGCGGCGATCGCTCCGCAGGCGGCCATCGCCGCAATTCTCTGCCAAGGCTCCACGGCGGGGGCCCGTGCCATCCTTGCGGTCGAGATGAATGCGGCCGCCATGAACCAAAGCCAAACGATTGCAGCAGGTATGCCGCGCTCGGCGGCGATCTGCAGGGGATTGTTGTGCAGGTGGGGCACATCGGAGGAAGATTCTGATTTCTTGTAGCGCGGATAGAGCGTCTCGACCTGGTGCAGTCCGGCGCCGAATATCGGGAAATCCGACACAATCGCCGTCCCTCGATCGAGCATCTCGAAGCGGTTGCGGATCGAAGCATCCTCGAGGTCGGCGATGCTGAAAATCCTCTCCCTGACCATCGGCGGCGAAAGCAGCACGGCCAGGCTCAGAACGAACGGCAGCAGGGCGACCACCCCCGGCCGCCAAAGGAACAGCACGACGACGCAACCGACCGCCAGCCCGACGTAGGCGTTGCGGCTCTGGGTCAGGCCCAATGCGGCCAACGGCAGGATCACCGCCGCGAGCGCCGCCAGCTTCTCACCTCGCGATTTTGCTGCGAGGATAACCGCAAGAAGGGCGATCACCACGATCATCAGCATCCCGCCGGCAGTCATGTAATGCCCGAGGAAACCGGTAAGCCTCCGCCCAGATTCGCCACCACCGGTGCCAAGAAACACCTGCAGCAGGCCCCAGAGGGCGGTGAAGATCCCCCCCGCTGTAAATGCGGCCAGAACCGCGCGCGCCCTTTGCGGCCGGTCGACGACTGTGAGAACGAGTGGTATCACGAGTAGAACCACAAGGCTTCTGGCACTGTAGAGGCTCTGCAGTGGATTAATTGAAAAGACGACCGCGGTCAGCGAAAGCGCCACAAATATCGCCAGCGGAAACATGAAGGAAGGCCACTGGAGCGATATACCCTTACGAAGGATTATTCCCAGCCACAGCAACAATGCAGCCGCCCCGGCAAACTGTGCGCCGCCGATTGAAACCGGCAGGGAGAAAGCCATGAGAAGCACGGCGCCGAGCAGTGTTTTTTCGAGCACACCGCCGACCGCCCACATCGATTTGGGGCCGGCTTCGTTTGCGATGGTCAATCCCGGCATGGCGGGCCGATGTTAGCACCGGGCCGGATCGCGCGGCAAGTGCGTATCGGTCGCGACCGCAGCCGTTGCTGCATCGAACTCCCCTCTGCTAGAATCAGATGGAGTAACATCCTCCGAGAAAAGCAGATATCGCGATTATGAGTATCTGGGACTGGTGGAGAAAGCGCCGGCGGGTGAGCGGCGGATCGCGTATCGACATCGAAGAAACCGATGCCGTGCGCAGGAAGATCTCTGAACTCTGCTTAAAGCGCCGCAATTGCGAACTGCGCATCGACAAGGAAGTATTCACCAGCATCTTCCTCTCTTCTTCAGATAAACACTTCTTCATCGACATCATGATGCCCACCTACGGCAACAAGCTGATCAAGCAGGGAGAACCGACCACTCTTGGCTATCAGGAGCGCGCCATTCCCTACTCGATGGAATGCCGGTTCCTCGGCAAGGAAAAGGAAGAGGGTTACGACGCGCTCAAGTTCGAAATGCCGCAGATCATCCGTCACAGTAATAGGAGGGGTTTATTCCGCGTCGCCCCGGCGAGAAGCCGCCCGATGCGGATCATCATCGACTTCGGCATGAACCAGAACATTGACACCGACGTAAGGGACATCTCCGGGGCCGGTGTCGCCGTTAGCAGCAGCGTGTCCAGATACGTAGGCATCGGCCAGAAAGTGAAGTCGGTGGAGATCGAGATGCCCGATGGCTCATGGGTTATCTGCAGCGGAATAATCCGCCGGGTCAGCGGGACCACGGTCGGCATCGAGCTCGACGAAATCATACCGCAGGACCGCTCGCGCATCTTTCGCTACGTCAATCAGCGTCAGAAAGAAGATCTCTCCTCCCGCCGGTTGAAATAGGTGGTTTCAGCGGTCGAATACCCGGTCTCTCACATTGACTGCCTTCAAGCGCCATGATAGCCTGAAATCGTACCGGGGGCATAAACTCTGAGATAATAAACAGATAATCAGGTGTAGGCGTGACACAGCAGAGGGAACTATTTTCATCCCGCTGGGCCCTTATCCTCGCCGCACTCGGCATGGCCGTTGGCACCGGAAACATCTGGCGCTTCCCGCGCATCATCGCCAAGGTTGGAGGGGGGGCATTCATCATTCCTTGGCTGCTGTTCCTTTTCCTCTGGTCGATCCCGCTGCTTCTGCTGGAATTCGGTCTTGGGAGGGGTACGCGCAAGGGCTGCATCGGCGCCGTCGGAACGCTGATTGGCGAGAAGTTCGCATGGTTGGGAGGATTCGTGGCGCTCTGCTCCACGGCCATCATGTTCTATTACTCGGTGGTTACCGGCTGGTGTCTGAAGTATCTGTTCGCTTCGATTTCCGGCGCTCTCGGCGAGGTTACCTCCGCTGACCAGGGGCTTAACTACTTCGTCCAGTTCAGCAGTAGCTGGGAACCTCTCCTGTTCCATCTGCTGGCCATCGGCATCTGCGCCCTGATCGTCTGGCGCGGCGTGACCGGCGGTATCGAGCGAGCCAACAAGATCATTATCCCCTCGCTTCTGATTATCCTGCTGATTTCGCTCTGGCGCGCGCTAACCCTTCCGGGAGCAGAGCGGGGACTGCAGTTCCTGTTCACACCCCATTGGGAGACGTTGCTCGACTACCGTACCTGGCTCGAGGCGTTGACGCAGAGCGCCTGGTCGGTCGGCGCCGGCTGGGGCCTGCTGCTGACCTACGCTGTCTATATGAAGAAGCGCGAGGACGTCACCGTCAACAGCCTCGTCATCGGCTTGGGCGACTACAGTGCCTCGCTGCTGGCGGCGTTGATCATCATCCCCACCGCATTCGCGCTGATACCCGCAGCGCTGCCCGGCGGCGCCGATATGACGGCGGCGCAACAGTTCGGGGAGACCGTCAAGGTGATCCAGGCCGCGCCGCCTTACGAGCATTACAATCCCGCTTCCACCGGCCTGACATTCGTCTTTATTCCGGCGTTGCTAAACTCCATCCAGGCCGAATTCGGCGTCGTCTTCATGGTCATCTTCTTCCTTGCGCTGACGATGGCCGCCGTCTCGAGCCTGATCGCGATGGTGGAACTGGCGACGCGCATACTGATGGACGCGGGCATGCCGCGAAAGAAGTCGATTCTGCTCGTCGGCACCGCGGGCTTCTTTTTCGGCGTCCCCTCGGCACTCAACATGAGCTTCTTCGAGAATCAGGACTGGGTTTGGGGTGTGGGGCTGATCGTCAGCGGCCTCTTCCTCTCGATCACAGCGATCAAGTACGGCGTCGACCGATTCCGCCGTGAGCTGATCAACGTCGGACCCGGCATCAAGCTCGGCCGCTGGTTCAACCTGCTGATCGCCGTGGTTCTGCCGCTGGAATTCCTCGCTCTGATAGCCTGGTGGTTCTACCAAACCGCCGGAGAAGACTGGTGGAATCCGTTCGCGGTCGCCAATCCGGGAACTTGCCTTTTCCAGTGGGGAGTGGCAATAATCTTCTTGATCATCGTCAACCGCCCCCTGGCGCGTCGCTCGGTTCGGGGAGAGATGCTCCCCGGCATTACAGAGGAGTAGAGCAATGAACCTGGACGCGATTCTGATGATGGTTGTGACAATGGTGGTTATCTGGGGCGGGTTCATTGCCACACTGGTGATAGCAGCCCGGCAGGAACGCAGAGCACGCAAGGAGGGGGCAGTTGATAGAACAGGGGAATCGTGAGCAATGGGGTTCACGCATCGGCTTCATCCTGGCCGCTGCGGGATCCGCGATCGGGCTGGGCAACATCTGGCGTTTTCCCACCACCGCAGGCGATAACGGCGGCGGCATCTTCGTACTCCTCTACATCGGCTGCGTGCTTATCCTCGGCGCGCCGATCATGTTGGCCGAGTTCACCATCGGCCGGTCCGCGCAGACCAACGCCGTCGGGGCTTTCCGCAAGCTCGCCCCGGGCTCGCCATGGTTTGCCGTCGGCGGCATGGGAGTGCTTGCCGGCTTCCTGATTCTCAGCTATTACGCGGTCGTTGGCGGTTGGATTATCGGCTACCTCGTCGACAGCACCAGCGGTTTCCTCTTCACGTTTACCGATCATGCGGCTCTCGACGCCCATTTTAAGTTCGTCGCCCAGGACCCGGCTTTTTCGCTCGGATACCTGGCAATCTTCATGGGCTTCACCATCTTCATTATCTATAGAGGCGTCGGCGACGGCATCGAACGCTGGAGCAAAATCCTGATGCCGATCCTGCTCCTGCTGCTGGTAGTGGTCATCCTACGCGGCCTCACGATGCCCAACTCGCTCGCAGGGCTCAACTTCCTTTTTATCCCCAACTTCGACAAGATCGGGCCCGGGACGTTGTCGGCCGCGATGGGGCAGGCGTTTTTCAGCCTCAGCCTCGGAATGGGAACGATGATCACTTACGGCAGCTACCTCAGCCGCAAGCAGAACCTGCCGAAGAGCGCGCTGCAAGTCGCGGGACTGGACACTTCAATCGCGCTGCTGGCAGGAATGGCGATCTTCCCCGCACTCTTCGCCATCACTCCCGACCTCAGCGAATCCATGCGGGGCGGGACAGGCTTGATATTCGTTGCCTTTCCCAGAATTTTCGTTGAAATGTTCGGCGGAAATTTGATCTTCGCCCAGATGTTTGGGCTCACCTTCTTCCTGCTGGTGTTTATCGCCGCGTTAACTTCCTCAATCTCGCTGCTGGAGGTTGTGGTCGCTTACTTCGTCGACGAAAAAGGCTGGGCGCGGCGCAAGGCGGCGATAGTGATGGGAGGAATCATTTTCCTGATAGCAATACCTTCGGCGCTCTCAAACGAAAACGCCGCCCAATCGTTCACTGTGCTCGGGAAAGGCTTCTTCAGCATCGTCGACCTGATCGCCACCGAATACATGCTGCCGATAGGCGCGTTGCTGATCTCGATCTTCGTCGCTTGGCGTTGGCACAAGGCGTCCTGCCTCGAGGAGACACGAAAAGGCGGCGTGACATTCAGGCTGGGTCCGCTCTGGCTGATGATTCTGCGCTGGATCGCTCCGCTGATTATCCTCCAGATAATCGTTCTCAGAGTGGTCAACGACCTCACCGGCAATAAGATTATCGAGATCGGCCAATCATTTGTCGACGGAATGCAGTGGGTCTTCACTGCAGTTGATATGGTGCTCCTGATCGGCGTCTTGATCGGAGGCGTTTACTGCTGGTTCCGCAAAGCCAAGCCCGAAGTGGCAGTCGAATAATCAGCTTTGCGAACTCTTGCAAACGCGTAATTGACCTTTGACGATCAGGGTTACATCGAAGTATCCTGTCTCGAATTCTAGGAATACGTAAGGAGATTTTGCGCTGATGAAGGCCATCGTTCTGGTCGGTTTCATGGGAGCCGGCAAGACCGAAGTCGGCAAGGCTTTATCCAAAAAGCTGGGCCTGCCGTTGATCGACCTCGACAAAGAGATCGAGCGGCTCGAGGGCAAGACTGTCGGCCGCATTTTCTCCGAGGAGGGCGAAGATCACTTCCGGCGCCGCGAGCGGGAGGTCCTGCAGTCACTGAAGGGAGGCGACATGGTCCTCTCCGTCGGCGGCGGGGCTTTCACCACTGACGAGAACATCGCTTTGATCAACTCGATAGCCGACTCGGTCTGGATCGATTGCCCGCTCGAGATCTGCCTCGAGCACTGCGCGCGCACCCCCGGCATCAGGCCGTTGTTCTCCGACCCCATTGAAATGGCCAGCCTCTATAAACACAGAAAACGGTTCTATAAGCGAGCCAAATGCCGCGTCGAATGCTCGACCGACACGCCGGCGGAGATCGCCGACAAAGTAATTGAAGCCCTGGGGCTGGAAGTAATAAACTAAAACGAAATCTCCCTTACTTGCCTGTAATTTCTCTGTCATATATATTTACACCCACCTGCCCTCTTCGGGGCCGGCACAAGTTTTTCACGATCTTTTTCACACGAGAGCCGAGTCATGAAGAAATTCGACAGACGCAGTTTTCTCAAGACCTCCGCCGCCGGAGCAGGTATTGCGCTTTTCGGACCGCGCCTTATGCCCGCTGCCGTCACAGATGCCGACCTCGGCATCGCCACCGGCGAGGACCCCGAGGCTATAACGCGAGCCGCCGTCGACGCAGTCGGCGGTATAGGCAAGTTCGTCTCTCGCGACGATGTCGTGTTCCTCAAACCCAACATCGGCTGGGACCGCCTGCCTAACCAGGCCGCCAACACCAACCCCCTCGTCGTCGCCGCCATGGTGAAGTTGTGCCTCGAGGCCGGCGCGAAGCGCGTGCTGGTGATGGACAACAGCCTCAACGACGCCCGCCGTTGCTACACGCGCAGCGGGATCTACAAGGCCGCCACCGAGGCCGGAGCCGAAGCGCCTTTCATGAACGTGCGCCGCTTCAAGCTGGTCAACACCGGCGGCGCCGTGCTCGGTAACTGGCCGGTTTATCAGGACGCCATCGAGGTCGACACGCTGATCAACCTGCCCGTGGCCAAGCATCACAGCCTCTCGCGACTCTCGATGGGCATGAAGAATCTCTACGGCCTGATCGGCGGGCCGCGGCACCGCCTTCACCAACGGCTCGACGAGGGCATCGCCGATCTCACCGGCTTCTTCCGCCCGAAGCTGACCGTGCTCGACGCCTACCGCATCCTCAAGCGCAACGGCCCGCAGGGTGGCCGCCTCAGCGATACGGAGATGCGTAATATGGTGATCGCCGGGATCGATCCAGTCGCTGTCGACGCCCGAGGCGCGGAGCTTTTTGGCCTCACGGGCGCTGACCTCGGCTACGTCCGCGTCGCCGCCGAAAGGGGGATCGGAACCTACGACCTCTCGAAACTGAACATTAAAGAGGTCACGGTTTGAAAACAAACCAGGCCGCGGCACGCGCGGCCTGAGACAGGGAAAATCCGGTGAGAAGAAGGATTCGCCTGGCAAGCCAGATCCTGTTTTTTATCATCTTCCTCGTACTTCTCGTTCAGACCGAATACAAGGGTGAGGACACGCTGGGTGAGCCTGAGCGTGTCTTCCCCGTGGGTGTTTTCAGCGAAACCGACCTGCTATTTACGCCTAATCAGTTCATGATCCTCTATCGCGGAGACACTGTACGTGTCTTTCTTGAAATCGACCCGCTGCTGACGCTGGCCGCCACGATCGCAGCGCAGGGATTCTTCTTTTTCGCGATCGGCTTTGGAGTCGCGCTTGCGCTGGTCGTCTGGGGAGGCAAGCTCGCCGCGGGGATGTTAGCCAGGCTCGGCGCCGGCGATTCACTCATCCTCGCCGCCGGGCGTTATGTGCCGCTCACCGTCGCAATCGCGATGATGGCCTGGGCGGTGTTCCCGTTCGGTGTCGACCGCGGCCTGCCGATCCCCATGACCCTCGGCATCGCCACGGTGCTGGTGACTCTCACGCTGGGGCGGGTGTTCTGTGGCTGGTTCTGCCCGATGGGTACGCTGCACCAGTTCGTCGCTTGGCTCAGGCGCGACAAGCTCAAGGCCCGCATCTTCAAGAACCAATACATGCCGAGCCAGCGCTGGAAGTACATGTTCCTGCTCGGCCTGCTGGCCGCAGCGCTGCTGGGCTTCCAGATCACCGGCGTCGCCGATCCGATCTCGCTGGTGATCCGCAGTTTCAGCGTCGTCGTCAGCCCGGTCGTCAACCAGATCTTCAACGGCGCCTACGACCTCACCTACGCCACCGGCAACGATGCGGTCAAGGATTTCGCCGACCAGCTCTACAGCGTGGTTGCCTACCCCAACCTGCTCTCCTTCCACGAGCCGCATTTCATGGGAGCGGTGCTGATCGGCGGCGTCTTCGTTATCCTGCTGGCGCTGAACCTGCGGCGGCCGCGGTGGTGGTGTCGTAACCTCTGCCCGCTCGGGGCGCTGCTCGGTTCGATCTCCCGCAACTCGTTCTATCACCTGGAGATAGACAAGGAAACCTGCATCCACTGCGGTCGCTGCCACTCCGGCTGCCAGGGAGCCTGCGATCCCGAGTTCAAGGAGGGCTGGCGCCCGGCGGAGTGCTTCGTTTGCTTCCACTGTGTCGACGAGTGCCCGGTGAATTGCCTCAGCTTCCGCTTCGGGCCCGTCCCGGCGGAGACAAACGAGTATAAAGGCATCGACCTGAAAAAACGCCGCGCTCTCGGCGCAGTCGCCGCAGCGTTGTTGGCCGTGCCGCTGCTCAAGGCGAGCGAGCAATACAAGACCGACGCAACTCAGGGCGCCGCAGAGAAAGCGTTGTTCAACCCGTCGTTGATCCGCCCGCCCGGCTCGATCCCGGAGGAGGAATTTCTGCAGCGCTGCGTCCGCTGCGGCGAGTGCATGAAGGTCTGCCTGACCAACGCCTTGCACCCGGCCACGTTCGAGGCGGGCGTGGAGGGGCTCTGGACACCGGTGCTGGTGCCGCGCATCGGCTACTGCGAATACTACTGCACACTATGCGGCCAGGTCTGCCCCACAGGCGCCATCCGGCATCTGGATGTCCGCACCAAGATCAACACAGTGATCGGCACCGCTTTCTTCGACACCAACCGCTGCCTCCCCTTCGCCTTCGGCAAGACCTGCATCGTCTGCGAGGAGCACTGCCCCACCTCGCCCAAGGCCATCTATCTCGTCCCCGCCGACCGCATCACGCGCGACGACGCCGTCTCCACAGCCGATCCCTACGGCTTCGGCGGCGACCGGTGGGCCAGCCCGACGGAAGAAGCGGAAGCGCCTGAGACACAGGACGGAGAGTTGCAGTCCGGTCAGATAAGCCCGTTCGAAAACGACCAGGATACGCAGCCGGGGCAAATCAGCCCCTTCGGCGACGACTCGGAGTTCGATCAGGGGGAGACCGTGATGCAGCCACGCATCGACCTCGACCTCTGCATCGGCTGCGGCATCTGCGAGAAGGTCTGCGTGCTGGTCGACAAGCCGGGTGTCTACATCACCTCCATCGGCGAGACGCGCAATCCCGCCAACCGAATCACTCTCGAAGGTACGTTCGGAGAATCTCAGCAGTAGACGGCCAACCGGTAAGGAATTTACGTTGCTAGCGCAGCAATTGTACGAGCACGATCAGCTCGAAGGCCTCGTAGATTGCGCCGACCAGCAGTATCACCGCCACCAACGGCAGGATGACGAACTGGAAGACTGCGACCTTTTTGTAAGCCTCCCAGCGCGATTCCAGCCCAAAGCGCTGGGGCCGCCACAACGCCAACGGCAGCAGCACGGAGACAAACGCCGCCAGCGTGTAGGCCTGCAACTCGAGCAGGATGGTCGGCAGGTGCAACACCTTCGACTGGCCGAAGATCAGCGTCGTCGGCGCAAGGCTGAGGCCGAGTATCTCAGTGCGCAGGGCGTTGAAGATGAAGCCTGTGGCGATCGGGATCAGCGAAGGCAGGGTCAGGACGATAACCGTTCCCTGGAGGAAATTGACCGCAAAGGTGATCGCCGCGGCGAGGATGACATTGCCGCTCGAGTAGGCCCAGCCGGCCGTGCCCAGCGGCCAGGTGCCGCCGGCGAACTGGCTCTGGAACCACTGAATCAGGCTGCGCTGGCCGCTCGGATCGATGTAAGCGTAAGCAGAACCGCTGATCCAGAAGAACATCACCAGCCCGACGACTACCGAGTAGAGCCGCGCGTTGGCCGTCACCAGCCCGGCGGCGCGGCGCATCATGTTAGCCACGTGCCGCTTTTCCTCTTCAGGTTTGCGGGCGACGGCCGCCACCAGATGATAGAAGAGGAGGAAGCCACCGAGCAGGAAAAACAATTCGCCGGCCACCGCGGCCGCGAACAGGTGCGGCGGGTGCAGCATGTCGGTGGAAAAGATGTTCGGCACCAGCCTGTGTTTCTCGCCGATTTGATCGAACTCCTCGCCGATAGCCCTGCCGAGCAAGCCCGCGCGCTCGCCGAACTCGGAGACGGTCATGTCGCCGCCCGAAACAATGAGAGCGGCGTTGGGCTTTATCTCATCGACAACAGCTACTACATGGCCCGACAATGCAGAAGCCTCTTCGGGTAGAATCCCTGCGATTCCCTCACGCTCACCGGACGGCAGGATCATTTCCCGCGGTCCATCGCCGGGGCCGTATGGATGCGGCCCGAGCCAGTAGCCGCCCTCAGCGTATTCGCTACCGTTGCCCAGCAAACCGAACAGCCAGGAGGAATCGTCGCGCCTCACTTTGAGCACCCTGTAGTAGGCCTGGCCGGTGATATCGTCCGGATTTCCCGGCGCAGCACCTGCCTGGGTGACAAAGCGCGACTCTAGTTGAAGAAGCTCGACGGGTAGAAGCCGGATTCCCTCCGGCGGTTCCAAACCATCCAAGAAGGCCTGGAAACGAGCGCTGAAATCATCGCTCGGCACGCTTTTGTATTGCGCGACCGGATCGGGTTGTTCCTGCTGCTCGCCGGTTTCATCCGGTTGCTGGGGCGCTTCCGCAGCCCAGAGAATATAGAACAACTTGTGGGGCAGAGCAGTCTCGGATGCTGTTAGCGCCTGCAGCGAGAAGAGTACGACACCGAGAAACAGGAGTCCGGCCGCGATCAGCAGCCGTCTGCGCGCGAACGGTCCTTGCTCTATCGGCGTACCTGTCGCTCCGACGGGCTTTTTTGCCTGCGTATCGTCCTTGAAGAGCTTCCTGAATTGTGGTCCTGCCATGTGTTCCCCCCGATTCTCAGAGCCCGTAATCAATCATCCGCTCGAGGAAATCGCCGTACCGCCGTGCCACTTCCCCGGCTTCGTAGTTCGACATTACATATTCCCGCCCGGCTTCCCCCATGCGCTTGCGTTCGGCGTCAGACATCTCTGCCAACTCGACATACCGCTCGATAAACTCCACGTGCCCGCCACGGTAATACCGTCCGCCGCCGCAGGTCTCGATGTGATCGCGCAGGACGGCGCAGTCGCCGTTGACCAAGGCCGGCACGCCGACTCCCCAACTCTCCAACAGGGCCAGCGAAAGGCTCTCGTATAACGACGGATGGATAGTGAACGCCGAGCCGGCCAGCAACGCCCAGCGCTCTTCGTCGCTGACCCGGCCAAGGTAGTGAATCTGCGGATTGTCGGGGATCTCCATCTCGGTGAAGCCGAAGACGACGAGGTGCATGTCAGTGCGATCGTTGGGGTAGTGGCGAAAGATGAGGTCGTGCCCCTTGCCATAGCTGATGCGGCCGAAGGTCAGAGCGTACGGCTGGGGGATGTCGAATCGCGAGATGACCGCCTCGACGTCCATCTCGCCGGGCAGGTCGACACCCATGCCGACAATGCTGCGCGGGCGATGCCCCAGGTCGAAACGGCGGTTGATCAGGTCGTGTTCTGGTTTGGTGTTGAGCAGAAAGCCGCTCGGCGCGGCAAACACCTGATTGTATAGTCTCAGCTTGAGGGCCGGTTCGTCGTGGGCCGTGGGCAGCAGCACCGCCTTGTCGCCGATCTCCTGGATGCCTTTCGCTGTGGTGTAATACAGGTAGGTGAAGAAGAGGAAGATGTCGAAGCGGTTCTTCTCGCGGCGGATCGCCTCGATCAGCGCGGGAGAGACCGGCCCCTGCATACGCAGCCAGTGCTCCTCGTCCGCGTCGCGATGCGGCTCGTTGAAGACCCATCTGCTGTAACGGTCGAAGGCCTCCATGTCGCGCCCGCCCTCGATTGGGAAGCGCCGCACCTCGGTGCCCTGGATATCTTCCACACCAGGCGGAAAGTGATTCTCCCAGGTGATGTAGTCCAGCGCGGTGGTTGTGAAGACTGTGGTTTCGAAGCGGCCGCGCAGCTTGTCAGCAACCCAACGGCTGTGCAACTCCGCGCCGCCGGTGATCTCGGCACCGTATCGCTGCACCACGATGGCGAGGCGTCTCATGCCTCTTCGAAAATGTCGAACTGCTCGTGATGGACATGTTCGTCGGCGAGCAGGCTGATCTCCAACTTATAGGACTTGCGGATCTCTTCGAGGTACTGCGACATTTCCCCGGCAAGATATTCCGACACCTCGGGGTGAGCCACAACACGCAGGTTGCCGCGCACGCCCTCCTGAGCGATCTTTTCCAGCTCTCGAAGAACCTCGCAGGATACCGTCTCGTGATTCTTGACCACGGCGGTCCCGTCGCAGTAGGGGCACGGCCGGGTGCTCATCCGCTCAAGGCTCTTGCGCGTACGCTTGCGGGTCATCGCGATCAGCCCAAACTCGTTGATCTTCAGTACGGTTTTTTCGGCCTTGTCCCGTAAAAGCTCTTTGTTGAAGCGCTCGATCAGGGTGTCGCGGTTCGCTTTCCTCTCCATGTCGATATAATCGATGACGATTATCCCGCCGAGGTCGCGGATCCTGATTTGATTGACGATTTCGCGCACCGCATCGAGGTTGGTTTTTAGTGCGGTGTCCTCAAGGCTCTTTGTGCCGACGAAGCGCCCGGTGTTGACATCGATCGACACCAGCGCCTCTGTCTGCTGGATGACGATGTGTCCACCGCTGCGCAGCATCACCTTCCGGCACAAGGCGCTCTCGATCATCTCCTCGATACCGAATTCCACGAATATTGATTTCTTGCCCGTGTGCAGCTTGACCCGATTGGCCAGCTCCTTTTGGTTGCGCTGGACGAAATCGACGGCGGCGGCATAAGCATCCTCGTCGTCGATGACCACCCGCGCGATCCGGCGGTCGAAAACGTCGCGCAGCACGCGTTGCATCAGATCGAGCTCGGAGTGGATCAGGCCGACGCCGGTTTTGTCGTCATCCGCGGCGGAGGTGACCGCCTTCCAGAGGTCTTGCAGGTACTCTATCTCGCGTTTCATCTCTTTGGCGGAGCAGTGGTTCGCGGCGGTGCGGATGATGTAACCGACGCTGGGATCGCGGCTACCGAGCACCACGTCGCGCAGCCGCGATCGCTCCTCTTGGGAGGTGATTTTGCGCGAGATGCCGATGCGGTTGACGGTCGGCATCAAAACAAGGTAACGCCCCGCCAGAGTGATGTGCGAGGTCACTCGCGCACCTTTCTTGCCGATGCGATCCTTGGTGACCTGCACGAGGATGTTCTCTCCCTTTTTCAGCAGGTCGCGGATAGGCCCCCTCTGCCGTCCGCGGCCTTTTGCCATGCCCTTTTTACCGGACTTGCCCTCTCCGTTGTCGGTCCACACCTCGAGCATCTTCTCGAGATTGGCAATCACATCCTCGACGTAAAGAAAGGCATCCTTGCCGAGGCCGATATCCACGAAGGCGCTTTGCATACCCTGCAGCACCTTCATCACCTTGCCCTTGTAGATGTTGCCAACGATGTTGGTGTTAGCCCGCTCGCTGAAAAAATCGGCCGGTTTGCCGTTCTCCATCACGGCAATACGGGTTTCGTACGGCCGGACGTTTGCTATGATTTCTTTTGGCATTACTTCTTTTCTCTTTCCATCGGCGAGATCAATTCGCCGTTGCATTCAATAAACAGCTGTTCTCTTATCACCTCTATCTCATTGAAGTCAAGGGAGAACGCCGCCGCTACCACCTCCGGTGGACGGGCCTGAGGGCCCTGGCGGCGCGCGTCGAGACTCAACATTACCAGCAACTCGGCGCCACCATCAGCAGTCTCCATCGACAGCACCGCCGGGCGCAGATCGAAGGTCTTCTCCTGCCCGCTTTTGTGCTTCCGCAGCCAATCGACCCGCTCGCTCTCCATGAATTTCTCGATCGCAGAGCCTTCGAACGCACCGCCGTTCAGCCTCCTGATCCGGTAGCGGGCGGCGACCGCCGCCGCAGAGAGCGATGGCTCACCCTTATCGATAATCTCCGCCGCATCGAAATACAGCCCTTGTGGTGACGAATCATTGAGGCGCTTTACCAGCTCTCCCGGCTCGTGATCGGAGAGGATTTTCGCGTCAAGGTACTCACTGCGCCCCTCCACCCCCAGTGGCAGGGCGGGCCCAAAGGAGATGCGCGGTTGCGGATGGAAGCCCTTACTGAGCGCCACCTTTACGCCGGCGCGCCGGAAAATCCGTGCCACCAGGCGAATCATGTCGAGGTGCGACAGCAGCCGGATGGTTCCGGCCTTGGAATACCGCAGGCGCCAGCGCTTCGGCTCGCCGGAGGTTTTCTCAGCCTTCGCCAAGCTAAGTTTAACCGCCTGCCTTTCATCACCGCGCCAGCGACGTTTCAGCATTGACGGCGGGCAGGCGCCGCATTCGGGGCAGTTGCGCGGGCTGCAGCGTGGAGTTGGTTCGGATCTCATCGCCCGCTCGTACTCGGTCTTCAGGAAACCGGTTTTCACGCCGGTATCGATGTGACTCCAGGGCAGAACGGCGTCGAGCGGCAATTCGCGGTAGAGATAGAACGCCGGATCGATTCCCGTCCGTTCGAAAGAACGCTGCCAGTGCTCGATGCTCAGGTGGTCACCCCAGCCGTCAAAGCGACAGCCAAGCCTCCAGGCGGCCTCGACGGCATCGGCGACCCTGCGGTCGCCGCGCGAGAGCACGCCCTCCAATAGGGAGGTGTCGATATCGTGGAACTTGACACCGATGCGGCGGACTTTTTTGACGACCTGTAGTATGTCCGACTGTTTTTGCTGAAATTCCTCTTTCGACGCCATCCTGACCCACTGGAACGGCGTGTGCGGTTTGGGAACGAAGTTGGATACGGCCGTATTGAGCTTGACGCCCTTACCGAGGCTCGCGACGCGCAACGCCAGTTCTCCGATTTCCTCTACGTCCTCTGCGGTTTCGGTTGGCAGGCCGATCATGAAATATAGCTTGATCAGCCGCCATCCGAGATCGAACGCAAGGCGCGAGGAGGCCAGGATCTCCTCCTCGCTGATGCCCTTGTTGATCACGTCGCGGAGCCGTTGTGTGCCCGCCTCGGGAGCGATAGTCAGGCCAGTCCTGCGCACGCTTGCTACCAGTTCCAGAAGCTCCTTGTCCAGACCCGAGGGACTGAGCGAGGCAAGCGAGAGGGAGACGCCTTCTGGCTCCAGCCGATCAATGAGAGCCTCCACCAGTTCGCGCAGCCCGCGGTAATCGTTAGGTGTCAGAGAGGAGAGGCCGACGTCGCCGTAGCCGGTGGCTGCCAGCATTTTCAACACCGTATCTGCAGCCTGCTGCGGGTCGCGATGGCGCTCCGGCATGTAAATCACGCCCGCTTGGCAGAAGCGGCAGCCACGGCTGCAGCCTCGCGCCAGCTCGATCGCTGCGCGGTCGTGGACGATGTCGCAGAAGGGCACGATCGATTCCGCCGGAAAAGGGTAGCGATCGAGGTCTTCGACAACGGCCTTTTTGATGAACGGCCTTGAGCCTTTGACAAGCTTGACCACCTCGAACTCACTCACCGAATCCGTGTCGGTCTCGTACAGCGACGGTGCGTAGACGCCGGGTATCCTAGAGAGTTCCTTTAGAATCTCTGATTTGCCCACGCCGGAATCCTTCAACTCCGAATGGCGCAGCATCAGCCTCGGTAGTTGCTCCTCCGCGTCGCCGATCAGGAACAAATCTATGAACGGAGCAACCGGCTCCGGGTTGAACACCGCCGGTCCTCCGGCGATCACCAACGGCGTATCATCACCACGCTCTGCGGAGCGGACCGGCAACCCCGCAAGATCGAGCATCGTCAGCAGATTCGTGTAGTTGAGCTCGTGCTGAAGCGAAAAGCCGACTATGTCAAATTCCGCCACCGGCCTGCCGGTCTCCAGGGACTGCAGGGTCTCCCCCTTTGCTCGCATGCGTGCTTCCATGTCGGGCCAGGGAGAGAAGGCGCGCTCCGCCGCCAGATCGTCATGCCCGTTGACCAGCGAGTAAAGGATACGCAAGCCCAGGTGGGACATGCCGATCTCGTAGGCGTCGGGAAAGGCGAGCAGGAGTCTGCAGCGTACAGAACCGCCCTTGACGACGCTGTTCCACTCGCCGCCGATGTAGCGCCCGGGGCGCTCCACGCTCCGTATGTCGTTGAATTCCTTCGCTCTCACAATCGGAAGAGTATAGCAGACAATGCGGGATCCAAAGACCGTGGCCTTACTTTTCGCTTCTGTGGGCATAGACGCTGATAATCAACCCAACGGCAATCATGCTTGACAGCAGCGACGAGCCGCCGTAACTGAGGAACGGCAGCGGCACGCCGGTGGTCGGGAACATGCCGATCGACATAAGGATGTTGATCACAGCCTGAAATGCGAGGAACGACACCGCCCCCACGACGATATAGATGCCTGCCACGTCGTGAACGTCTCGTAACGGCAGCAACGCACGCGCAAAGAAAGCGGCAAATAACATCAAAATCCCCACAACGGCGACAAAACCGAGCTCTTCGCTCAGCACGGAGAAAATGAAGTCGGTGTGTTGTGCGGGCACAAAACTTAGCTGGCTTTGGGAGCCGAGAAAGAGGCCCTTGCCGGCTAGACCGCCGCTGCCGATGGCGATGAGCGATTGCTTGATCTGGTAGCCGGAGTGCGTCGGATCGTCGTCGGGGTTGAGAAAACTTCGCAGGCGATCCTTCTGGTAGTCCTTGAGCACGAACATCCACGCGAAGGTGAATAGGATGAGGCCGATCAGGAGTAGAGCCACGACTGCGCGAAAGCGCAGCCCGGCGACGATGGCGACTCCCATCAGCAAGGGCACCATCGTTATTGCCGTCCCGAGATCCGGCTGAGCCGCCGTCAGCGCCATGGGCACGGCTGCCACCAAGAGCGGTTTCCACATATCGGCCAACGTCAGATAGCTCCGCTCTATGGAGGCAAACACCTTCGCCAGAATCAGTATCAAGGCGATCTTGGCGAATTCAGAGGGCTGCAAATTGAGGCCGCTGAAATCGAACCAACTCCTGGCCCCTCCCGCCGCGCGGCCGAACACTGCGAGGAAAACGAGCATTCCGAGGACAATGATGTAGATCGGTGTTGCGAAGCGCAGGATAAAACGATAGTTGACCAAGCCGACGATCAGCATGGCGAACGTGCCCACGGCGAGCACGAACAACTGCTTTAGCCAGAGTCCCTCGAGCGGACGACTATGTGTGGCGCTGTTGATCAAGACCACTCCGGCCAGGCCGAGGAATACAGCGAGGGCGGCCAGCAGGTAATCGAGACGGAATATCAGCCTTCGCTCGGTCATTCGGCGATTCTCACTCCGGCCTTGCTCTTGAGATCCTTGCGGCGCTCCGCGTAAGCGCGCAGGAATTCGGCGCCTAAAGGTACGGAACTTAAGTTAGAGGAGCCGCCGTGTTCAACGAAGATGCATACGGCAATCTCCGGCTCCTCGAAAGGAGCAAAGCAGACAAACCATGCGTGGTGGCGGAATTCCTCGGGTAGATCCTCGGGTTTCAGGCCGAAGCGCTTGCGGATCACCTGTGCGGTGCCTGTCTTGCCGGCTGCGCTGATCTGAGGAATGCGGGCTCGCACAGCGGTGCCGCCGCGGTTCACGGCGCCGTATAGCCCTTCGCGCACAACCCTCAGGTGCTCTTCGTCGATACCCACCGACCGCGGTGCCGGGTGGGGGAAGCTCTTGATCTTGCCGTCGAGATCGCGCACCCCACGCACAAGCTGCGGAGTCAGCAGTCTCCCGCCGTTGGCTACGGCAGCCATAAAGACCGCCATCTGCAACGGCGTGACTTCCAACGGACCCTGCCCGATGGACACCGAAACGGTCTCGCTCGGGTACCACATCTCGCCGCGGACTCTCTGCTTCCACTCGGGAGTGGGCACCAGGCCGGAGACCTCATAAGGCAGGTCAATGCTCGTGGTCTCGCCGAAGCCGAAGCGCCCCGCCCACTTTGCTATCCTCTCAATGCCCAGGCGGTGGCCTGTCTTGTAGAAGAAGACGTTGCAAGAGACAGTCAACGCCTCGACGACATTCAGCATGCCGTGCCCCCCCGACGCGTGGCAGTGGACGAAGCGCCCGGCGAGATTCACGGCGCCGGCGCACAGCTCTTTCCGATCCGGCGTGATAATCCCTTCCTGCAGCGCGGCGGCGGCGATTAGAACCTTCCACACCGAGCCTGGAGAGAATTTACTGGAGATAGCCCGGTTGAGCAGCGGGCTGTTGCTGTCGGCAACGAGTTGTGGGAAAAGCTCGATGTAGGAGTTGGGATTAAATGCGGGGGAGCTTACCATCGCCAAGATATCCCCGTTGTGCACATCGATGCAGACCAGCGCTCCATGCTTATCTTCGTACAACTCTTCCGCACGATGCTGAAGCTCGTAATCGATGGTCAAAAGTAGGTCCTGCCCCGGAAGTGGCTGGCTGCGCGAGACCTCTCTCATTACCCTGCCGAGGCTGTTGACCACTTGCACTACGCGGCCGTCGTCGCCGCTTAGATAAGGCTGGTAGCGTAATTCAAGACCCGTCTGGCCGACCATCGATCCGCTCCGCGCGCCGGAAAACAAGTCCGAGGTGAGCTGCGTCTCGGTTATCTCTCCCACGTGCCCGAGCAGGTGGGCGGCCGTCTCTCCCATCGGGTAGGAACGGCGATGGTCGACAGCGATCAGGACCCATGAATAGCGGCGCTCGCGGGCCTCGAAGAAGGCCATCAATTCGAAGGGAATATCCTCCTTAATCAGCAATGGCCTGAAATCGGGCAGTCGCCTCCGGCGTTGCTCAACTCTCCGCAGCTCTTGCTCGCTCGGATCGACCATTTGCCGAAGAGTCTCGATGGACTTGTCGACATCGTCGCAGAGTTCCGGAATGATGTAGAGATTAAAAGCCGGGCGGCTGTCGACCAGTACCACACTTCCGGTGCGGTCGAGTATCTTTCCTCGGGGTGCGGCGATATTTCGCTCGCGGAACTGGTTGTTCTTCGCCAGCTGGCTGTAATAGGAGCCCCTGACGATCTGCACCATCCAGTAGGTGACGGCGCAGAAGGAGAACGCCCCCACGATGAGGAACAACAGCCAGCGCGCGCGGCTTTGAAGAAGGATAACGTCGCTAGGCGACCTCATAGCGTTCCATTTTTTGCCGCTCTTCAATTCTGTTTTGGAGCAGCAGGACAGCGATCAGTCCGATCGCGGTGTTAGCAATTGCCCGTATCATTAATGACAGCGGGTCCAGCACAACCGGTAGGTTGAACGCCGAGGCGATCCCGGCCAGAAGAAACGCATCGGCTATCGTGGCGAAGGTGAAAGCCAAGGCTCTCTGAGGCGCAGCCTTGATCATCACTGCCTGTCGAAGGCTGGCGATCGCATACGCCAGAATTGTGAGCGATACAGCATTCAGCCCGATGATCTCGTTGCTGAACACATCCTGGATAAGCCCGGTAGCCAGCCCAAACAGCTGGGCATGCATCGGGCTGCGGAACAGGGCGACAAATACCACAACAATGAGAAACAGGTCGAACGGCAACGGCGCTTGGGGGAAGAGCCAGCGAAAGGCGGACGAAAAGATGAACACAGCTACCAGCAACAGCGCATAGCGAATTATCCTCACTGGATCTGCTCCTCCGACGCATCAGGCTTGGGCTTGCGTTCGACTATCAGTACCCACTCCAGCGATTGGAAAGCGACCGAAGGCATCACATCCACTTCGCGGAACGGGGGCTCCCCCGGCTGAATGCTGCTCACCACACCAATGAGTATGCCATTGGGGAATATGTCCTCCAGCCCGGAAGAAACAATCCGATCCCCCTTGGCAACCTGATCATTATCGCGAATGAATTTCAGTTCGCATGTTCTCTCGCCAACGCCGTGAATAAGCCCCCTCACCCGGCTTGACTGGATACGGGCCGCCATAGCGAAGCGCGGATCTGTCACCAGTTGCACCAGGCAACTCGTCGGCCCGACGCGAACCACCTTGCCTACCACACCTCTCGGACAGATGACGCCCTGGTACTCGGTCACGCCGTCGAGGCCGCCCCGGTTGAGCAGGACGGTGTGGGAAGAATCTCCTACGCCCGCGCCGATCACCATAGCCATTTGGGAACCGCGGTCGCTGAGATCCTCAAAAATCTTACGGAACGCATCCAGTTCCTGCAGCCCGCCGACAATCGCTAGTGTCTCGCGCAGGCGCTGGTTTTCGCGCTGAAGCCCGGCAATTTCCCCACGAAGAGTCTCGTTTTCCTTGCGCACATCCCTTAGGTCGACGTAATTACTCCAGACATCTCTCGTGCCGACGATTACATAGGAGACGGTCTGCTGCAGTGGAGAGAAAACCGCGTAAATCGCCCAGGCGAGCACGGAAGGATGGCGAGGAGCCGGCACCTGGGCTGCTATCGTGCTCAACAGCACGGCAACGATCAGGATAAAGCTCAGCCCGGTCTTATGTCGCAGGATGAAACCAATCATCGAGCGCGAGCCTCCGCTGCAGGGCTAGGGCGGCCGCTTGCTTCCCGGCCGCCGTCAGATGGTCAGCTTGCGCAGCAACTCGAAGTCCTCAAGCATTTTACCGACGCCCATCACAACCGACGTCAACGGATCCTCAGCAAGAGTGACGGGCACGCCGGTCTCCTCGCGCAGGCGCAGATCGATGCCGCGCAGCAAAGCGCCGCCGCCGGTGAGGATGATGCCCTTGTCGACGAAGTCGGCGGCGAGCTCGGGTGGAGTGATCTCGAGGGCAACCTTGACGGCGTCGACGATTGTGCTTGTGATATCGCTAAGCGCCTCGCGGACTTCCTTGTCGGTGAGCAACAGCGTCTTGGGGATCCCCTCGATCAGGTCGCGACCCTTGACATCCATCGAGATGGATTCCTCCAACGCGTGTGCGCTGCCGATCTCTATTTTGATCTGCTCGGCCGTTCGCTCGCCGACAAGCATGTTGTACTTGCGCTTTATGTACTGGATGATGGCGGTGTCCATCTCGTTGCCGGCGACGCGGATCGAGCGGCTGTAGACGATTCCGCTCAGCGAGATCACCGCGATGTCGGTCGTGCCGCCGCCGATGTTGACCACCATGTTGCCGCCGGGTTCGGTGATCGGCAGGCCTGCGCCGATCGCCGCCGCCATCGCCTCGAGGACCAGATGGACCTCCGAGGCCCCGGCTCGCAGGGCGGTGTCCTGGACAGCGCGTCGCTCGACCGGCGTTATCCCGCTGGGAACGCAGATCACGATGCGGGGCCGGATCCAACGCCTGCGGTTACAAGCCTTTCGGATGAAATACTCCAGCATCTTCTCGGTCACTTCGAAGTCGGCGATCACGCCGTCCTTCATCGGCCTGATGGCAATGATGTTGCCGGGCGTGCGGCCCAGCATCTCCTTGGCTTCCTGACCGATCGCTTCGACTTTGTTGTTGTTCTTACGGTTGATGGCGACGATCGAGGGCTCGCGGATCACAATACCCTTGCCCTTGATGAAGAGCAGTGTGTTGGCAGTGCCCAGATCTATCGCCAGGTCGTTGGTGAAAAAGGAGAAGAGATTCTTGAACGCCATATTCTGTTCCCAAGTGAGATCTCAGAAGTCCACGCGGACCTCCCCCGTTACTGTGGCTACGTTTTCCGGTCGATAATAGGCGGTGACCACCACAGTGATGATGCCCCTCACGTCGACCGGCTGCTGATGACGGAAAGAGCCGTCCGGCGCGACGATAACCCTGCGCTCGCTCGGAATTGCCCTGCCATCCGCCTCGAGTCGTATCTTCACCTTGGCCCCGGGCTCGGTCTGTCCCAAGATGGTGATGAGGTTGCTCTGCGCGGTGATCCGCCCGAGACTCAGAGTCGGAGCCGCCGGGATCTCCGCCCTGCCCATCTCGGCTGAGCGCACTGTAAACGGCCACGGGCCTGCCGGCTCGCTCCGGGCATCGCCTCTGCCAAGGGCTTCCACCCGCCAGTAATACCTTCCTTCGGCCAATCCGGCAAGAGCGAAATTGAGGTTGGAGGATTGGCGGGTCGTTATCAACCTGGCAAAAAGCAGGTCGGTCGCTACCTGGGCTCGGTAGCTGGTGGCTCTTTCTACTCTGCGCCAGCGGAAGTCGATGTCCAGCCGCTCTTGGCCCTCACGCAGAAAGATGCTCCCTGCCACGGGACTCACCGGCTCGGGCGCTCGCAACAGAATTCCCTGTTGCGGCTCTGCGCTTTCCAGGTCAGCCTCCACGATCGTTCCCGCCGGGTAACTCATCTCCCTGCCCGAAGCAGAATCCTCGACAAGGCTCGCCAATCCGCTAAAGACTTCAAGCCGCAACGAGTCTTCCCTGACCTGAAGCCGCACCGAGGAAGGCTGCTCAAGTTCCAGCTTGTGGCCCGGAGCACCGACAATGAGCCCTTTTCCGCCCGGTGAACCCGGCATCCTGAGGCGAATCGTCCCTTCCTCAAGGATGAGATCCTTGTTGGTGCCGCTACTTTTATCCACGACACGTAACGTGCTTCCTGGCAAAAGAATTGCCTCCAGCTCATCGACCGTCGAACGTATCAGCGCCAGCCCGTTTCTTTCGCATCGATAGCGATTTGCCGGCAGCAGATCATCACCTGTGTTCACCGGAATTTCATCGGCGGCGTCATCTTCGGGCGTTACGATAACCAGATTGCCGCTCAGCGCGGACAAGTAAAACCTGGGCGGCTCGGGAATCCGCTTGAATCCGCCGGATGCGGGCGCAACCGGGAAGAACAACAGATAGAAGAATGCCGCGAGGACCACCAACGACACCAAGGCCCCGGCGAGGGTCTTGGCCGCGACTTTACCAGGCCGTGTTTCCGGCCGAAACGGTTGCGTTGATTTCGGCATAACTCGTTGTTCTCTAACGAACTTCCAGCAATCACTCTATCATGACAGCGCGCTCTCGACAATGCCGTTCACACCGCGGTGAGCGAGCGGGCCAGCGTCAGAACAACAACCTCTTCCGCACCGGCACGCCTCAGAACTCGCGCACATTCCCGCACCGTCGTTTCAGTGGTCGCCACGTCGTCGACCAGCAACACCTTCTTTCCCCTCAGTAGCCGGGGAATGACGGCTTCGAAGGCGCCCCTGACGTTGCGGCGTCGATCATCGGGCTCCAGCAAGCTCTGGGGCGGTGTGTTTCGCACCCGCTTGAGTTCCCACAATGCCCCATGTCTCGGGATCGGTTTGCCGAGCTCACCTGCCACGGCACGCGCCAGGATGCGGGATTGGTTGAATCCCCTTTCGATCCTGCGCAGCGGATGGAGCGGGACAGGGATCACCAGATCGGCATCGCGCAGCCCGCGGATTCCTGCTACCCACCCCGCAAGACGCCGGGCGAACTCGCACCCAAGATCAAGCATCCCCTCGAACTTGAACAGGCGGATCATTTCCCGCAACGGCGTTTCGTAGCGGTAGAGCGAGCGCATCATCTTGTAAGGGACCTGCTTGACGCGGCAGCGGGAACAGAAGTAAGCGTCGGGCAGGTCTTCCGGTGTGGACTCAATCGGAATACCGCACCGGAAGCAGACTGCGTCGCCGATCTCGCGGATGCCGCTCCAGCACTGACGGCAGACGTTGACATGCAAATCCGCTTGCGGTTGCCGCTCTCCACAGACATAGCAAAATGAGGGGAAAAACAGGGTGGAAACCGGCTCTATCAGGCTGCGAAGGCTGAATTCCAATCCATTTCCTCCGCCCGGCGACATTCATATATCGCCGGATTCTTCATGATATACTCGCCTCACGGTGTGATTGTGGACAATGTAGAAGAACTCATCGTCGATGTAAAGGGACTGACGAAACGCTATCCCGGAACCCGCCACCCGGCTGTGGACGGCCTCTCGCTTCGCATCCGGCGAGGCGAGATCCTCGGCTTCGTCGGCCCCAACGGCGCCGGCAAGACCACCACGATCAAGATGCTGCTCAACCTGGCCTGGCCCGATTCCGGCGGAGGTAGAATTTTCGGCTACGACATTATCAGGGATTCGGTGGCGATACGGCGCCGGATTGGTTTCATGTCGGGTGAGGTCAGGCTTTATAACTCCATGCGGGGAGATGAGCTGCTGCGGTTTCTCCTATCGCTCCACGGCGGTGGAGACAAGGAAAGAGTCAGGGATTTGATCGAGATCTTCGACGTCCCGCTGCACCGCAAAATCAAGTCGTACTCGAGCGGACAGAAGCAAATGCTGGCGATGCTTGCCGCCCTCGGCCACAAATCCGACCTGCTGGTTCTGGATGAGCCCACGAAGGGTCTCGACCCGAGCAAAAAGATGCTCTTCCTGGAGCAGGTCGAAAAATGGCCGGAGCAGGGCGGCGCGGTGTTGATCAGCTCGCACGTGCTGAGCGAGATCGAGCACATCTGCACTCACGTCGGGTTCATCCGCGAAGGCGTAATGATCGCCGACGAAGAGATAGAAGCGGTACGCAGCAGGCTGGGATCGGTGATCGTGGCCACCTTCGAGGATAGCGTGGAGGAGCGCCACCTGATGCTTGCGGGGGTACGCCGTGTTATACGTCGCGGTGCGGAATTTTTCATCGAGACCGGCGGCGAGGGCGATGGCCGGGCCGTTCTGCGCGCGCTGACTGAACTGCCGGTCAGGAGTCTGCGCTACCGTAGCGCTACGCTCGAAGATATCTACGAGGGAATTTACCTGAATGAGGATGCTGGGCAAACTGATCAGGGATGAGTGGATTAAGATCCTCGCTTTTACGATCTTGATGTCAGCCGTCTCCATCGTACAGGTCCTCTTCTGGCCGAAGATCAAAGTGATGGTGCCGTTGGTGCTCGAACAACTGCCGGACTTCCTCCAGGGAATGGTAGGCGGCATCGCCACCGAGGGCTTCATCTTCTACATCATTACGCAGCAATTGATTAAGAACGGTGTGATCTTTGGCACAGGCCTGGCGATCCTGCTGGGCGCCTCGGCAATCTCGCGCGAGACGGAAGCAGGCACATTGGAACTCCTGCTTTCGCGGCCGGTTTCGCGCTCGCGCATCCTCGTCGAGAAATTTGTTTTCAACGCGGTCGCCCTCTCGATACCCGTTATTTTTTCGACGATGATCGCTTGGCCTGCCGCGATGTTGGTTAACGAGGCGATTGATCCCCTTGCCCTTCTGATCGCTGCCATCTACTGCTACCTTGTGTTGCTGGTGATCTTCGCCTTCACTTTTATGATCGGGGTTGTTCTGGACGAGCAAATGAAGGTGCTGTCAACCAGCCTGGCACTCTGTATCGTGATGATGCTGCTCGTCATCTTCGAGGAGACAATGTATTTCTCGCTCTACGGCTACATTTATCCGGATGTGTTGAGGCCGATCTTCGTGGCGGGGAGAGTGCCCTATCTGCTGGCATTCGCCATGGCTCTGATCAGCGCCAGCTTCCTCGTGCTGTCTTATCTGCTGTTTCGGAAGAAAACGATCTAATTGCCCACGCGTGCGTAGGGCAGGACTTCAGCGAAATAAAGCTCTTGGAACAGAACGCGGATCAATCTGCCCCTCGCGATAAAGGGGCTCAGCTTAGCGTGCAGTTCCTCCTTAAGTGCCTCGATGCCGTCGCCGTATGCCAGCTCAGCATAGCTCTTGGATTTGAGTGTCCTCAACATCAGATCCACCATGCGGTGGTACTTGGCTGGATGGTCGTTGAGATCGTCAGCCACGCTGCGGTTATCGACCTCGAGCCTGATCTGGACTCGCACCGCGTAGCGTCCGTCTGCCCCGGCGAGATTAACGATCAGAGGTGGCTTGACGTGAATGAACACCCGCTTGCCCTCGCCGCGGATGAAATCGAATCCGGCGATGCTGACGTCCTGTATTGAGCTCCCCTGTTCTCCAACGCCGTCCGAGGGCGCTATTACACGGAACGTCAGGAACCATGCGCCAATGGCAAACAGCACAATGAAAAAAAGCACGATCAGCATTTTCACGAAACGCGGCAGCCGGCGTGCTTTGAGCTCCGCCTCGAAAGAACGCTGCTTCTTTGAACGCGGTTTGGGCTCCTGGACCACCGTTTCTCTGCCCCTGTCTGCTAGACAATACAGCTAAATGTACGATTCCAATTCAACAATCGCAAGACGCCGGTGGAATCGGTGGACGAAAGCGCCGTTTCATAGAGCACCAACAAATCCATTGGGAATTCAGCTTTGTCGCGTAGCTTCAGCCAGGTAAGCGGCTTGGCGGTTGTGAATATATCCCCGGCGACCCACAGCATCACCCACATCAACAAGCGTTGATCTCCAGGAAGTCATCCTATGTAAAGAACGCCGCCGCGCCGGGTAAGCGGAGCGGCGGCATCGTGAATCTATATAATCAGCGGAAACCTGCTTTCAGCTTTAGGCTTCTTCTGCAGGTCCCTCCTCCTCGGGTTTCGCCCGCAGCGAGTTCCAGAAAAGCCAGGCTGTGAGCAGGAAGATCATGACAAAACCGATCAGGTTTGCCATGTTGGCCTCCATACCCATGAGGTAGGTGTTGGAAACCTCATTGGCATTGTAGGAGCCGTGGATAACAGCCAGTAGGTTCTCCCCGTTGAAGGGGATGATCCTCAGCACAGCTTCGAGGATCTTGAACAGCGCTGCGCCCGCGATGAAACCACTGGCGATGAGCACGCCCTTTTGGTAGCGGGCGTTGGCCAGTTCCTTTTCCTTGCTGCTCTTCTTCAACAGCCAGGCTGCAAAGGCGCCGAGCAGCAGTGGAGTGTTGATCTCCTGCGGCAGATACATACCGAGGCCGAATGCCAGCGCGGGAACGCCGACAAAGTTCATGAGCAGCGCGATGATGATGCCTATGCCGAAGAGCATCCAGGGGATGATGGCGGTCGGATCCATGAAAGTGATGATCACCTCGCGCATCAGGTTCGCCTGCGGAGCCGGCATCGCCGGGTTGGCAATGATCTGGCCGGTTGCCGGGTCGGTGATGAGGAAGCCGAAGGCGCTGTCGATCAGCATGATCGCCAGGCCGACCAACGCCGCGCAGACGATCGTGCCGATTATTTTGCTGCGCTGCTGTTGCACCGGCGTCGCGCCGAGCCAATAGCCGACCTTGAGGTCGCTGACGAAACCGCCCGACATACTCAGCGCAGTGCAGACGACGCCGCCGATGATCAGCGCGATGAACATTCCGTTCGGGCCGCTGAGCCCGGCAGCCAGCAGAAACACGGAGCTGAGGATCAGTGTCATCAGGGTCATGCCGCTGACCGGGTTGGTGCCGACAATAGCGATGGCGTTGGCCGCCACCGTAGTGAAGAGGAAGCTGATGACGAAGACGACCAGCAAACCGATCAGCGTGTAGTTTATCGCGCTGCCGGTCACAAAGTAGAAGAAGACGGCCATCACTATCAGCGCCGCCCCCAAAAGGCCGAGGATCAGCTTTACGTTCATGTCGATCTGGGTCCGGGGTATGGCTTTGGAATCACCCTTCTCACCCCCGGAAATGCCCTTGAAGCCGATCTTGAACGAGTCGATGATAACCGGCATGCTCTTGATGATGCCGAGGATGCCCGCGGCGGCGATGCAGCCGATACCGATGCGCTGCACGAAGTTACGGAAGATGATCTCGGGCGTCATGCTGGCCACGGCGATTGACGTAGTCCCGGCAACCATCGAGGCATCGGGGAAGCTGCCGATCACCCAGCCGAACAACGGCACCAGCACCATCCAGCTCATGAAGCTGCCCATGACGATTATCGTCGCGTAGCGCATGCCGACGATGTACCCAAGCCCGACGAAGAAGGCCAGGCTCTCCATCCGCACCACCATCTTTGTGTTGGCGGTGAATTCCTGGAACCATCCTCCAAACGCGCGCCAATTGAAGTGCGAACCCCAAAGGCGCAGGCCGTCGCAAAGGAAGTCGAAGATGCCGCCGATAACCATCGCGATCGCCAGCACGCCCGCCTGCTTGCCGGCTTTTTCACCCGTCACCAGAATCTCGTTGATCGCCGTCGCCTCGGGGAACGGCAGCAGCCCATGCTGGTCGGCGACAAAGTACCTCCGCAGCGGAATGAGGAAGATGACGCCGAGCAGGCCGCCGAGCAGCGAGACCATGAATACCGTCAGCAGATTCGGCGGCGAAATTTGGCCCGGATAAATGGTGGCCAGCATATAGAGCGTCGGCAGGGTGAAGACCGCTCCGGCGACGATCAGGCCGCTGGCTCCTCCGACACTCTGGATGATGACGTTCTCGAGAATCGTGTTTTTACGCCGGAATAGCTTGCCGATGCCGATTGCCAGGATTGCGATCGGGATCGCCGCCTCGAACACAGTGCCCGCCCGCAAACCCGACACCGCAGCCGCCAGCGTGAAGACGGCGGCCAGGATGATGCCGATAACGACCGAGCGCGGCGTGACCTCCGGGATGATTACTTCCGGCGAAACGTACGGAGTGTAGACCTCCCCTTCTTTGAGGGGGCGGTATGCCGACTCCGGCAACCCCCTCTTGCCGCTGGAAACTTCCATTACGGTTCCTCCCCTGCTTGTTAGGAACTGACCCCTGATTTGGCTTGGCTAAGAGAACACCTATTTGGACCACCGCAGTATAATTCCCGCCCGCAGTCCCTTCAACCGTTCATTTGCCCTCCAAGCACACCTGCTGCAGAGTATGTCCGCATCTGCGGCGTTGCCGACGGGGTCGGTGCGGTGATAAAGTCTCGCCTGAATTTCAGGAGAATGTGACAGCGATGAGCAATCGATACCGCTTTCCCCCCAGCCCGACGGGACACCTGCACGTCGGCAATGTCCGCACGGCACTCTACAACTGGCTGCTGGCCCGCAAGGATGGGGGCACATTCGTACTGCGCATCGAGGATACCGACGCGGAACGCTCGACGCGCGAGAGTGAGGATGCTCTGCTGCGAGACCTCGAATGGCTTGGCCTCGATTGGGATGAGGGCCCCGGCATCGGCGGACCTTACACCCCCTACCGCCAGAGCGAACGCGAGACGCTTTATCAGGAATACACGAAAAAACTGCTCGAGGGCGGCCAGGCTTATTACTGCTTCTGCTCGCCGGACGAGTTGAAGGCGGAGCGCGAGCGCGCGTTGGCCGAAGGGCGCCCGCCGCGCTACTCGGGCAAGTGCCGCTCGATAGCGCCGGATGATGCTAAACGCAGGATTAACGGCGGCGAGACGGCAGCGGTGCGCTTCCGCGTCGAGGAGGGTTCTGCGGTCGCCTGGGATGACCTGGTACACGGGACGCTCTCGTTCGAGCGGGAGATCATCGGCGACTTCGTTATCGTCCGCTCCGAGGGCCTGCCGGCCTACAACTACGCGGTGGTGCTCGACGACGCGCTGATGCGCATAAACCGCGTGCTGCGCGGCGACGACCATATCTCCAACACGCCGCGCCAGATTCTGATCTACGAGGCGCTCGGCTTCCCCACACCGCGTTTCGGCCACCTGCCGATGATCCTCGGCCCCGACGGCTCGCGACTGAGCAAGCGCCATGGCGCCACCTCTGTAGATGAGTTCCGCAGAAGCGGCTACTTGCCTGAGGCACTGATCAATTACCTCGCCCTGCTCGGCTGGAATCCAGGAGACGAGCGCGAGGCGTTCACGCTGGGTGAACTTGTCGAAGTCTTCTCGACCGACAGGATCAACAAATCGGCAGCAACTTTCAATATCGACAAGCTCGGCTGGCTCAACGGCCAGCACATGCGTTCGCTGCCCGCTGAAAGTGTTTTCGAGCACGCACTGCCCTTCCTGCTGATGAAAGGCTTCTTCGCCGGCCCCCCGCAAGGGGAGATCCATGACTGGGCACTGCTTCTCACGCAGGCTTTCGCGGGATCGGCGGCCTCGCTGAAGGAGATTGCCGAGGGCGCAGCCTTGGTCTTCGAGTTCGACGCTGCCGTGGCTCTTGCCGATCCCGAGACGGGCGACGAGTTGCGTGGCGAAGGAGTAGAACAGGTCCTCACCACATTCCTGGAAGAGTCGAGAGGATTCGATCCACTCGATGTCGAAGGTTTCAGGTCTGCTGCGAAGGCCGTCGGCAAGCGCACCGGCGTGAAGGGTCGGGGGCTTTTCCACCCACTGCGTGTGGCCATCACCGGCTGCAACGTCGGGCCGGAGCTCGACAAGCTTGTCCCGCTGCTGGAGGCGGGCAAGGGCCTGCCTCTGCCGAAGCCCGTGATGGGTGTTCGCGAGCGCATTGAGGCGACAGTCAAGCACCTCAGGGAGGGTTAGGCGTTGCCGCTTATTTACGGCATCAATCCGCTGCTGGAGCAGCTTTCGACGGACCCGGCGAAGCTGGAGCACGTCTATCTTCAGAAAGGCCCCTTGCACGGCCAGCTGGGCAGGGTGGCACGTCTGGCCCGCGAGACCGGCGTGGCCTTCAGTTTCGTCGACAAGAAGGCTCTCACCCGGATGGCTGACGGGGGAGCGCACCAGGGAGCGGTGGGCGAGGTGGGCGAGTACGAATACGCGCAACTCGATGACATCCTGAACTCACTCTCGAAGCCCGCGCGGTTGGTCATCCTCGACGGCGTGCAGGACCCCCGCAACCTCGGCTCGATCGTGCGCACAGCCGTCTGCGCCGGCGCCGACGGCATTGTCATCCCCAAGCGCAACGCCGCCTCGATGACGGCCACCGCAGTAAAGGCTTCGGCAGGCGGGGCAGCGACGGCAAAGGTCGCGCGCGTGACGAATCTCGCCCGCACGCTTGAGGAATTGAAGAAGAGGAATATTTGGTGCGTCGCCGTCGAGGCGACGGGTGACTCGGTCGTCGGAAAGCTCGACCCGAATCTCGATTATGCCTTCGTCTTCGGCGGCGAGGGTGAAGGAATCCGCCGCCTCCTGCGCGAGAAGTGCGATATCGCCGCCCGCATCACGATGCGCGGTCCGCTCGATTCGCTTAACGTGGGTGTCGTTGTCGGAGTGGTCCTGTTTACGCTGAGTCCGGATTAAGCGGAATCCCTACAAGAACGGACCGCAATACGCTATACTCTTGCGTCTTGTAATCCTTATGAGGACAACCATGAACCTGGTACCGATAGTTATCGAGAAAACCGCCGAGGGAGAGCGGAGCTACGACATATACTCACGGCTGTTAAAGGACCGCATGATCTTCCTGAGCGGCGAGATCAACAACAAAAGCTCCGACCTGATCACCGCCCAGATGATTTTCCTCGGGCAGGATAATCTGGATAAGGACATCCTGTTCTTCATCAACAGCCCGGGCGGCTCGGTAAGCGGAGCGCTGGCGATCTATGATGCGATGCGCTTCGTCACGCCGGACGTCGTCACCATCTGCACCGGCATGGCCGCCTCGGGCGGAGCGTTGCTGCTGGCGGCGGGAACTCCGGGCAAGAGGGCAAGCCTGCCCAACGCGCGCATCATGATTCACCAGCCGCTGGGCGGCGCCGAGGGCGACGCGGTCAACATCGAGATCCAGGCGCGCGAGATCCTGAAGCTCAAGCACCGGCTCAACGAGATCCTAGCCGAGTGCACGGGCAAGACGGTTGAGCAGGTCGGGAAGGACACCGACCGCGATTACTGGCTGTCTTCCTCAGAAGCGAAGGACTACAAGCTAGTGGACCGGGTGATCACTTCGCTATCCGAAATTTAATACCTGCTTACCGATAACGCATTGAAGCAACGGTGCCGTTTCCCAGCCGGCCGAAGCTGCCGTTATTTCTTTTCCTCAAGCTCCGAAAGCGCCTGCACCGCAGGCTCATAACCGTGTTCTGCTGCCTTGCGGAAGTACTCAGCCGCCTTCTCGATGTCCTTCTCCACGCCGACTCCCTGCTGGTGCAGCCTGCCCAGCGCATAAAGCGCGGGTAGGTATTCCATCTCCGCCGACTGCTTGATCAGGGTGACGGCCTGATCGATATCCTTATCGACGCCGTTGCCGGCAAGATACATGGCACCCAGGGCAAACTCTGCTTCGGCTACCCCTGCTTGAGCGGCTTGGCTGAACCACTTCGCTGCTTCCGCGGGATCGGGATCGATCCCCTCACCGTACATGAATACCTGCCCAATCCTGTAGGCGGAGTAGCTATATCCTCCTTCAAAACCCTGCTTCAACAATTCCAACGCCTTGGCCGTATCCAGATCAGCCAAACTACCGTCCAGATACATTTCACCGGCGTAATGAGATGCCTTTGCGTTGCCGGCTGAGGCGGATAATTCAAACAGCCGCAACGCTTCGGACGGTTTCCTTTTTACACCCAAACCCTGGAGGTAAAGCATGCCGAGGTTGAATTGGGCCTGGTTGATCAACTCTGTATCGGTCTGGCCCTTGTAGGGAACCCGCAGGGCAGCCCTTTCGAACCACTTGGCAGCCTCCTTGTAGTCCTGCTCGACGCCAGCACCCTCGAAATAGATACGGCCCAGGGCCATCTGAGCTTCGGTAAGACCCTCCCTGGCAGCGCGGATGTAATTGGTTATTGCCTGCTCGATGTCCTTCTCTATCCCGTAACCGTTCTCGAAGCAGAGGCCGAGGCGATAAATTCCCGGATAGTATTTCTGGCTTGCAGCGAGCTTGGCGTTTCCGAATGCCTGGGCGTAATCCTGCTCCACCCCGGTTCCGCTGAGATACATATCCGTCAGCAGGCACAAAGCCCAGGGATCGGCATCCTTGGCTGCCTGGCGGAGGTAAACCAGGGCCTCCTTGTAGTTCTGCTGCTGATAGAGCTCGTAACCCCTGACGAAATCTACGCTGGCCCTGACGTACTTACCTTGTCTTTGGACGCCCGGATCCGCCGCCATCGACTGGCACAACATGCAAATCAGAAGCAGGCAAGCAAAAGAGGACACGCGGAGAACCGGGCGCGAGCGCGGGGTATTCCCAACACTCATGATAATCGCCTCCGTCCCTCGGAAAATCTAATCTGGAGGGATGTGTTTTTGAATATAGCTCGTTTTGGCAAGCACCTCAAACAGGGCCGCGGTGAATGGCCCTTGGGAACACAAACAAGAAAATAAGAATGCCCTGTTCTATAAGGATAATCAGATGCACATTCGATAATCGAAAAACTAAATGGTGCTTACGACATCGCCGACGATAATCTCTGCGCCCCGCAGAACGCGGGCGAAGATCCCCTCGCGGGGCATGACACAGTCGCCGGCTTCGTCGTAGATGGCGCAGCGATTATGGCATTCCTTGCCGATCTGGGTGATCTCAAGCTCCGCCTCGCCGATCCGTAGGCGGTCGCCGATCTTAAGCTTGAGCAGATCGATCCCTGAAGTTGTCAGGTTTTCCGCGAAAGCACCGGGGCCGACGTCGAGGCCGGTCTCTGTCATCTTGTCGATGCTCTCCCGCGCCAGCAGGCTGACCTGGCGATGCCACGGCCCCGCGTGGGCGTCGCCCTCGATCCCGTGACCTTCCACAAGGTGCGCGGAGGGTACGTTCGATTTCCGAATGCCTTTCTTCTCGCTGATCGAGATGGCGACGAGTTGACCGGTCACCTTCAATCCCCAGATCTTTCCGCAAGCGATATTAACGGCCGCCCCTACCGGCGGCAACTACATCAGAGCTTTGGCACCTCGACCACGTAATGGTTGACCAGAGTCGGCGTGCTCCTGATGCCGAGCTTCTCGAAAGCCTCCCTATCGACAACGGGAAAGTACTCCGCAAGCACCTCTGCAAGGCCGTTTCCGTCGTCGGTGAAAGGTGCCTTCTCGCGGAAGGTGCGCGTTTCGCCCGCTGCAAGCTCGACGTAGACCCACCGCAGGCCTCGGTTGCGCGCGCCGGGAAAGCGCGTCGTCAGTTTGAGACCAAGCGACCTGGTCTCCTTTGTGAGGTTGCTGATCGTCAGAGCAAACTCTTTTTCTCTTCCAGTTTCAGTGCGGCCTGTTTCGGCCTCGAAAATCAATTCGCCGATTTCGAAGATATTATCGATCGAATAGAGTAACTCAATCCGCTCTGAGCCGCCGAAGCTGCGGAAGTTATTGCCCCTGTTGAAGTCGGGCAGAGTGCGGTCGGGATCGATCTCCACGCGCCGCAACTCGCCGCCGCCCTCGAATTCAACCCATGTTTCCTCGCCGGCGATCTCTACCTCCCGGGTCTTCTCCTCACCGCCTTCAAAGACCGCTCTTACCGACACGGCCTCGTGCGCGTCGCCATGGGATACGATCTTTACCCTGACGCCGGCCCGGTCATTGCGAACGGCATCGACAGCGTAATCGAGCCTGACGCTTCCCCGAACCCAGTCATCGAAGAACTTCTTAATCGAGCCACCGGCTGCCGAATCCGCAAGGGCTTCGATTTCCACCAGAGTCATTTCATTCCCGGCACTGCGGGAAGCCAGCTCTTCGATGAACCGGTTCCAACCACTCCGCCCGAGCCTGCGCTCCAGCATGCCGACGACCCAGAGACCCTTGCTGCGGGCAAGCACTTGCGTCACGTCGAGGCCGGAGATGAGGGCTTCCTTGTAGTTCTGCGCCAGGGAGGTACTGAACTCCGAAGCAGCGGCATTGAGGTAAAACTGCCGGACGTTATCGAACACCGGCCCGCCCAGGAGGGCATAGTCTGCGTATTTTTCCGCGAAGGCGAGCACCAGCCCCTCGCGCAGCCAAGGAATATCGCCGTCGGGCTGGCGCACGCGCTCGGCCCAGTAAGTCCGGGTGAGCTCCATCGAGACCCGCCAGCTGAGGTAGTTGGCCGCAAACACACCCCCGAAGCGTTCAGCCATCTCCCCGAGATCATCGCGGACCACCACGACTCGCGGCTGGAAGTCGCCGGGCAGGTAATCGTCGGCCGCCAGCACTATGTCGATCCGCTCGCGCTGAAAGCCTGGAATCCGCTCGGCAAAGTACTTATGTGCCTCGGCCGCGGAGCCCATCAGGTTCTCGGCCCACCCTTCCGAACCCTCGCGCATGAAGATGCCCAGATCGGTGCCGGCTACCTCTGCGCGCTGGGCGATGAATATCGGGCTGGCCAGAATCGCCAACGACGAAGCGGACGGATCGCGTAGATTATAGACCCTTCCTTCACCCGACTCTTGCTCTGTAACTTGAGATGCCGAGTGGGCAATTATCCCCGGACCGAGCAACTTGAACACCACCTCGAAGGCGGCTGAAGCCGATGCGGGTTCCGTCACGCGCGGATACCAGCTGTTCCAGACTCCCCCGCGGCGGTTGTCGTCCAGGAGGATGATTCCCTCGTTCTCCGGAACAGCCGCCAGGCTGAAAGCGATCTCAAGGACAAGATCGCCCCGCGGCGCCTCCGGCAACTCCACGGCCGCGCCGGAAGGTCCGTCGAAAACGCCGGCCTCCTGGCCGTTGACCGTCACACGGCCCAGCTTAAGCCTTCGGCCGTCACCAAAATAATTGGAAATGAAGACCACATCTTCCGGGGGAAGGTCATTACCCGACAAAACAATCCGAGCCGTCCCGGAGAGGGTGGAGGTGGCAAGATTCAACTCGACGTCAATCGAATATTTCACATCAGCCCAGGCTTGCAGGGGCAGGAACATGACACCCAGGAGTGCCGCCGATACTGCCATTCCGCCGACCACTGACTTGACCATCAAACCCATTCGCTCTCTTCCTCGGAACCGGGCGGCTAACAACCCGTTTTCAATCATTCATGCATTATTTCCTGCGAGAGTAATAATAACCCATGGATGCGAATATAAGCAGCGCTACACCGTCAGCCAATCTTATCACCTGCAAACGGGTAGCTCCGAAAGCTATTGTTGTAGCGCGGATTAAAGCCGTTTCATATAATTGACTCGAGATTCCACAGGCTGAATTTGGAAACGGAGAACCGTGGATTTGCCCCGTATCGGGGGCATCGACAGGAGGATTATGAATGAAGAAATATTTGACTGCCGCCGCAGCTCTGTGCCTGGTGCTTGCGCTCGCGTCATTCGCGGCGCAGGACACCATTAATTGGAAGACTCTAATCAAGTACCTTCCCGAGACCTTCAACGGCATGCCTCAAAGCGAAGAGCCGGAAGGTATGACCTCCTCCGCCGGCGGTTACGTGGTCTCGGAAGCCAGCGCTAGCTATGGTGATGATGAAGATGGTGAAGTCTCCATTATCTTCGGCACGATGGCCGGGGCGCAATTCGAAGCCCTCAGCCAAAGCGCGGCCGTAAGCTACGACTCTTCCGACGGCTATTACCGCTCGACGAAGATTCACGGCTTCCCAGCGGTGGAGCAGTACGACCGGGAGGACAAGAGCGGCACGGTGATGGTCATGCTGCCGAACAAAGTTATAGTGACGGTCACGCTGGACGAATGCGAAGACACCGCGATCTGCCTCTCCGTGGTGGAATCGATGGACCTCAACGGACTGGCAAACGAGAAAGAGTAAAGCACGAAAGATAGTGGCAAGCCGACTGCCGGTGCATCGCCGTCACGGAAGCTTTGGTATCAGTAGAAGAAGGGATTGTAGGCGCGCTCTACCGCCACGGTAGTCGCAGGGCCGTGGCCGGGGTAAAGAACGGTGTCCGGCGGCAGGCCGAAGAGTTTCTCGCGCACGCCTGATGTCTCCTGCTCGAAATGACGCCGGTCGCTGGTGCCGCCAACCGCCGCCGCGAAGAGCGCGTCGCCGACAAAAGCAACTCCTTCCGTAAGGAAGGCTACCGAGTCGGCGGTGTGGCCCGGAATCGCCGCTACTTGAATCTCAAGGTTGCCCAGTCTGAAGATTTCGCCGTCTGAAATCCTTGTCTCGTTGGGATACTCATCACTGACAGCCACAACGGGCAGGTCGAATTCGCTTTTCAACTCGCCGACGGCTGCATTGTGATCGTAATGACTGTGGGTCAGATAAATAGCCTGCAGATCGATGCCCTCCTGCCCGATCACGCCGCGTATCTCGTCGCTGAACTCCGAGGGATCTATGATTGCCCCGTGGTGCGTTTCCGCACACCAGCAGAGGTAACAGTTCGACGCGTTGACTGATGTAATAAATCGCTTGACCCTGGGCTTCATCATCCCACTCCTCTCCGACTTCAACGCCGCAGGCCTTCGATATTGGCGGCGGTCTTGAACACTTCATCGCTGACGATTGCGCGGCGGAACATCGCCCGCTCTAGTATCGCACCTGCAAACTTTGCGCCTTCGAGGCGCGCGTTCTGGAAATTCGCCTCGCGGGCTATCGCGCCGCTGAGGTCCGCCCCTTGCAGCTGTACGCTGTAGAGGTTGCACAACCCCAGCCGCGCCCTGTGGAATATCGCCCCGTTGGCTTGGGCAAAACTAAGATCCGCGCCGACGAGGTTGGCGTCGAAAAGGTCGGCGTTGTTGAGGCTGGCGTCGAGCAGCTTGGCTCCGCCCAGCA
>DATKUA010000073.1:0-13391 GCA_035530855.1 Acidobacteriota bacterium
CATCGACCGCCTCGTCATGCTGCTCACCGACTCGCCGTCCATCCGCGACGTCATACTCTTCCCCCTCCTGCGGCCGAGGGAGTAGGCGACCCATCTCCGGCGGTTCGTTTTCACCACAGGATGCGATAAGCAGTTTTCCCGCTTATCGCAAAGGCAGATCCTCGCAAATTATTGTAGCCGAAGAAAATCGGGGGCCGTAAACGACCCCCCTACATGGCCGTGCGAAACCTTGCCGATTGGTGTAGGGCGGTCCTTTAGGGCCGCCGCCCTGACTTCAGGGTCAGCCGTTGAATTCCAGGACTGACACCTTGTCACACGCATCTTATTACCGGCGATCAATCGCGATAAAGGTCAAGGCGCGGCTGCGATGAGCGACGCAGGCGTGGCGCGAGTCACTCCGAGAAGAGCAGAGCAGGCGCAACGCAGAGATTTGAAGCGAGTGGCCGCCGCACCATCACCGCTCCCCCCGCAGCGCTCGCTCCAACTTCCTCACCCGCGCGTTGCCGGCGGCCGTCACCGCGGGCCGGCCCTCCCCGCTGTCGAATCTCACGCGCTCGTAAATCTCGACGATCTCCGCCACCAACGTGCCGCAAGCCAATCCGGCTGCGGCCGCCGCCAACTCCCTGGCGGTCTGATCCGGCGTGAATTCATACCCAGTGATCCGCTTCCGCAGCAACCTCACCGTCTTTTCGAAGAACACCACCCTGCGTCCCGCCGGCTCCCGGCGCCCGCGCAGCAGCGGTCTGATCAGCAGCAGGTAGACGGCGGCCAGAACCGCGGCCGCGATCAGAAGCTGCACCACCAGTCGCAGCGCGGGGTAGAAATCGGCGCTCACGTCGAGATTCGGAATCAGCGAGAGCAGCGTGTCGACCACGGAGTTGAACATGCCGAAGGCCGAGCCGATGCCACCCTTGACGTCCTCGAAGAATTGCTCCTGGTCGATCGCGTCGTAGGCGATCACGTGCTGGATCCAGAACATGTCGACGCTCTCCAGCCACCCCGACCACAAGTCGGGCGTGGCCCGCGCGAATTCGCTGGTCTGCCCGCCGGCGGGCGTGGGGTCGAATTCCACCCAGCCGCGGCCGGGGAAGTAGATCTCGACCCAGGAGTGGGCATCGGCTGCGCGCACGGTGTAGAAGTCGCCGATCGGGTTGTACTGGCCGAGCTGGAAGCCGTTGACCAGCCGCGCCGGCACACCCATCAGGCGGGCCATCAGGACCATCGACGAGGCGTAGAACTCGCAATGCCCCTCGCGCCGCTCGAACAGGAACGAGACCAGCTTGGAGCGCGAGCCGCGGTAGCCGCGCAGGTCGAGTGTGTAGCGATACTCCCGCTGCAGGTGCCGCTCGAGCCTCCGCATCGCCTCCAAAAGGTCCGCGCTGCCCGCGATCACGCTCTCCGCCAACTCCTGCACGCGCCGCCTGTCGTCGATAGTGAACTGCTCGTTCCACGGTATCTGCAGGTAACGCCGGAGCCCTTCGTCGACCTCCGGGAACCCGATCCCTCCCAACTCCTCGCGGTCGATTCCGGGCAGCACGGCAATCACATCGTAGCGGATCTGCGTGTAATTGAACCTGCGCAGGAAAAGCGAACCCGCCGGCCCGGCGTAGAGAAAATTGAACGGCCCGCGCACGCTCTTCGGCTTGCCCGAGGCGAAGATCACCCTCGTGTCGAGGGGCTTGAGAATGATCTCTTCGCGGATTCTCGGCCCCGGCGCGGGCTCGGGCAGATGGAAGCGGCCGTCGCGCGAGCGCTCCAGCCGCGTCCCGCCCCGCATGTTGTGGTACCAGCGGCGCCCGTCGAAGTGGGTCAGGGCGATGCCGCGCAACTTCGGCCTGCGGGCCACGACCTCGGGATCGCCGCTTAGCGTCACCCGCATCACTATCCGGTCGCTCATCTTGATCGCCCCGATCGCGCCCAGGTCGACGATCGAGCTGAAGCCGGAGACCTGCTGCAGCGGTTCCGACATCGCCGGCCCGAGGACGTCGGTGCGCAGCCGCGGTATCAGCGGGAAGAAGGCGATCGCCAGCGCCAGTATCGCCACGCCGATGACTACGTGCGCGCCCATCCGCCGCCAGCCGATCCGCCGCGTGTCATCGGGCTGCGGGCAGCCGGTGTGCAGCATCCGCGCCTGGCTCTCGCGTTCCCGCCCGGCGACCATCGTGTGCAGCCAGAGGCTGAGGCTGGCGAAGATGATGAACATTACGAACGGCAGGGCGAAGCGGTAGTCGTAGGAGATCGAGGCGGCGGCGAGCATCTGGAAGAAGCTGAGCATGAAGAGGACGAAGTAATCGCGCGTGGCGACGATGTTGAACAGCTTGTAGGAGGTCAGAAAGATGACGAGCCTGACCACCGAAGCCAGCAGGTCGCGCGTCAGCACCAGCTCGCCGAGGAAGAGGAACAACGCCAGGAAGGCCAGGGCGTTCCAGACGTATTTCCTGACCTTGGCGTTTCGCGGCCTCGGGCTTCCCAGCACGGCGGCGATGAGGGCCACCGCGACCATCACCAGACCCGAGGTCGCCGTCTCGCTGCCGGCGACCGCCAACGCCAGGCCTCCGGAAGCGACGAGCGCCGTCGCCGAGAGCCTCAATGCCGTCGACGGTTTCACCTCCCGGTCCTCCCGCCGGAAAAAATCTTCTCCAGATTGCCGCGGTCGTAGACCTCCGCCCGGCCCCAGTCGGCGCCCGTGTTGAGCGGGTCGACCACTATCACCGCCTCTTCGCTGCGGTGTTCCGGTACGCGCAACACATCGCTCGAAAGCGCCCGCGGGCCGATCCGGACTTCCGCGAGGTAATCGAGGAATTGCCGTGTGTGGTCGGCAGGCTCTCCGGGCACCAGCCGCAGGTCGGGAGCGCTGAACAGCATCCGCAGCCCCGACTGCCGCCCGAGGTAGGCGATCGAGGCGGCCATTGAGACGCCCAGCTCGAAAATCCTGTCGTCATCGCGCCGCTTATCGCCGCGGCGCAGCGGATTGAAATGCAGCCAGATCGCCTCGCCCTCTTCCTGAGAGAACTCCTTCAGCATCATCCGCTCCAGCTTCGCCGATGCCTTCCAGTGCAGCCGCCGGTAATCATCGCCGGGCAGGAAAGGCCGCACGTTGAGCAGGCCGCCGTCGTGGCCGCGGCGGGGCGAGTCGCGCATCAACGCCCCTACCGAGCGCCGCTCCAGCATCTCCTCGAGCTTGACGATTTTCGGATAGACGAGGATCTCCTTCGGCTGCGGGTAGTGCTTGCCCAGACTGATCAGCCCGAAGGGATAGTTGCAGCGCACATCGACGCCGTCGATCCGGAAGCGGCCGCGGCGCTTGAAGAAGTAGTTGCCCTGCAGCCGGCGGGTCTCGCCCCGCTCGAGCTGCGACAGATAGGGCTGGTGGGCCGCCTCGTTGGGCGGCACGGGGCGGAAGCCGAAGCCGAGCGAGCGCCCGGGCAGCAGCCCCGGCCCCTTGTGGATGATGAAGTCGACGCGCGTCTCCTCGCCCGCATAGATCTCCTCGGGAAACTTCAGGTTCACCTCGATGGCGCGCAGGCTGAGATAGGCGGTCGACCAGCTGATGACCACTCCCCCGAGCAATGCCGAGAAGATCAGGTAGGTGAGGTTGTTGCCGGTGTTTACCGCGGCGAAGAGCACCACGACGAAGATGAAGGCAAACTTCAGCCCGCTCGCGCGAATCCCCAGCTCGGGATTCCTTGTCAGGATCTTGAATCTGAAAGAAGCCATAAATGGATGTCAGTGCCAGCGGCTTTTCAGCGCGGCACGCTCACGCTCTCGATCAGCTCGGCAACGGCTTCGGCGGTCTCGGCGGTGCTCCAGCCGCCGTCGCGGCGCCTGCTGCTCAGGATCACACGGTGGGCGAAGCAGGCCGCCGCCAGGCGCTTGATGTCGTCGGGCACGCAGTAATCGCGGCCCTCGACCACGGCCATCGCCTGGGCGCAGCGGTAGAGCGCGATCGCGCCGCGGGGGCTGACTCCGAGCTGGAAGCGGTCGCTCGCTCGCGTCCGCTCCACGATCTCCAGCAGGTACTCCTGCAGGCTCGACTCCATCCGCACCCGCTCGACGCGCTCCTGCAGCGACGCCACCTCGTCGCCGTTGAGCACCGGCGTCATCGCCGCCAGCTTCTCCGACGACCGCATCCCGGTCACGATCATGCGCTCGAACTCGCGCTCCGGGTAGCCGAGATGTATGCGCATGTGGAAGCGGTCGAGCTGCGACTCCGGCAGCGGGTAGGTGCCGTAGTACTCGATCGGATTCTGGGTGGCGACCACCATGAACGGCGCCGGAAGCGCGAGCGTCTCATTCTCCACGCTGACCTGGCCCTCGCTCATCGCCTCCAGCAGGCTGCTCTGCGTCTTCGGCGTGGCGCGGTTGATCTCGTCGGCCAGCACGATGTTGCTGAAGATCGGGCCCCGGCGGAACTCGAACTCGTGGCTGCTCTGGTTGAAGATGCTGACGCCGAGGATGTCGCTCGGCAGCAGGTCGGAGGTGAATTGGATCCGCCTGAAGGAGCAGTTGAGCGACTGCGCCAGCGAGTGCGCCAGCACCGTCTTGCCCACGCCCGGCACGTCCTCGATCAGCAGGTGGCCGCGGGCCAGCAGCGTCACGATCGCCAGCCTCACAGCCTCCGTCTTGCCCTTGACCACCATCTCGATGTTGGCGACCACGTCGGCGATCTTCGCTACCGCTTCCTCCGCTGTCACATCAACTCTCCTTCGCCCTGAACTCCCGGCATTATAGCCCATAGCAATCCCCTCTGCTAATCCCTGCATCGCCCGCCATAATCACCATACCCCCGCAAAAACTTGTAGGGGGGTCGTTCACGGCCCCCGCATCCCGGCAACGGCGGGATAATCATTTCGACTTTGGCGAACGCGCCCCAACTCCGCCCCTTATCCCTCTTCTTTTCTCCTTCTTCAACTCTGTGCCCTCTGTGTCTTCCGTGGTGAAATCCTTCCTTTACCCAATTCCCTTGTTACACAACAAAACCTCCCCTAGACTTGGGGCACCGCCATGACAAGAAGGGTGAGGGCCATGCTCGATTTCTCCGCGAAAAAAATATTCACCATTCCCAATCTGTTCTCCCTGGCGCGCATCGCCGCCGTACCGTTCATCGGCTGGCTGCTGCTGATCGACTCGGTGCCCGCGCGCATCGCCGCCGGTGTGCTGCTGGTCTTCGCCATCCTCACCGACTTCCTCGACGGCTGGTTCGCGCGCCTCCTCGACCAGGCATCCGACCTCGGCCGCATGATCGATCCTCTCGCCGACAAGCTCTTCGTCATCCTGCTGGCCTTCGTGCTGATGGCCACGCGCGACTTCCCGCTCTGGCTGGCGTTGGTGATCGTCGGCAAGGACGCGCTCATCGTTGTCGCCGGCGTCCTCGTCGCCGGGCGCAAGCGCGTGATGATGGAGTCGAACATCATCGGCAAGTACGCCTTCGGCTTCCAGGCGGGGCTGGTTGTCTGCTACTTCCTCGACTTCCCCTTCGGCGAACAGTTCTTCATCGCCGGCAGCCTCATCCTCATCGCCGCGACGATGATCTCCTACACCAAGGGCTTCCTCTTCGTCATCCGCTCGCCGCAGGAGGTGGTGGTCGTGCCCACGCCGCCGCAGATTGTCCCCACATGGGGGCGCCGCGCGATCGTCGCAGTCCTGCTGCTGGTAATGCTGATCCAGGGTTACTACTGGACGGCGGAGAACGCCCTCGGCCCTGTTGCTGCGGCGAATCCGACTCCGCTGCCCGCGGATAGGACCAGAGCGCTTGCCGAGCGCTACGCGCCGATACTGGTCTTCTGCGAGGACGACGCCGCGCGACCCGTGGCTGTTGAGGATTACCTCGCTTCCGCGGACCTCAGGCAGGGCCCGCGTTGGTTCTGGGGTCTGGTCGACGGCACCGCGAAGCAGGGCCCCCTGGCTCCGGCCGACCTCGCACTGGCCGGCGGCGGCGCCTATCTCCGCCTCAATGACCTCGGGCCGGTCGCCGATTTCACACCGATGGTTTACGCCGTTGCCTTCGAAGCGGGAACTGACGGCGAGCGCTTTACAGTCATTCAGTACTGGATGCTTTTCCCTCACGAGGAAGGGTTTGCCGGCCGCTCGGGTGACTGGCAGATGGCCGCCGTCTACCTCGAGGACGAAGAGCATCCGCGCTACCTGGCCGTGACACAGGGTTGGTACGCGACAGCCGTCGAGCTGAATCAGGCCGGGATCAGGGGCGGCAGGCCGATACTCTACATCGCCCCCGGCAGCCATTCCCTCTACCACTCCGCCGGAGAACACCCCACTTACGTCGACGAGGAGAAAATCTTCTCCCTCGGCTCCGAGACGACCGCAGCGGGCGTCGAGCTGCGACCCGGCGGCTACCTGCTGAAGATTGTGGATGATTCCGATGAGAGCTGGCTGAGTTGGCCGGGCCGTTGGGGCGGACCGCAGCCCGGCGGCGACCGCGGACCGCGCTTATGGAATCCCAGGAACGCGCGGCTCGGCCCATGGTCGCACGCGGTCGAATTCCTGCGGTTCTATTTAAAATAGCGGGTCGGGCTGAGGCAGGCGCTTTCCCGCTCAGAGCTCGAAGCTTTGCCCGTCGTGGGCGATATCGAATCCCTTGTCTCTCAGGGCGCGCAGCTTTTCCCCGTCGGCGTCGAGCAGCAGGTTGCTGTGATTGAGGTGCGTGAAGACGATGCGCGTCCTGCCCGCTGCCGCGATGTCCGCGAGCCTGGCCGCCGTTTCCACCACCGGCGGGTGGGGGATCTTCGACATGTCGCGCCCCGGCAACTCCTCCGCCGAGTAGAACGTGCCGTCGAGCAGCGCGATGTCGACGCCGGCGAGCAGTGTCTCGATCGGCGGCTCCAACCCTTCCCAGCGGTCGATGTCGGTGAGGTAGAGCAGGCGGTGTTCCGGACCCTCGACAACGAAGAAGTGCGTGTCGGTGTATTCGGCGCGGTGGGGCACCGCTATCGGCTCAATGACAAGATTATCCGTCAGCTTGAACTTTCGGCGCGGCTCGAACACATTCAACTCGATATTGCCGAGCCCGACCAGTTGGCTCCAGGGGCCGTTGTCGCGCAGGAAGGCGGCCATCCGCTCGCTGCACCACACCGGCACTTTGAGCGTTCCCAGCACCTCGCGGCCGAGGTGGACCAGCCCGGCGTAGTGGCCGATGTGGGCGTGGCTGAGGACGACACCCGCCAGCGGATTCCGGCCGTCGCGCCACTCGCTCGGCAAGTCGTCGAGTTGGCGCGGAAAATCGGGCCCCGCGTCGATCATGAATGCCTTCCGCTCGGCGTGATCCAACAGGCCGAGGCCGGGGCTGCGGCGGCCCAACTCCGGATTCCGCCTCGCCGCCTCGCAGTGGGCGCAGGGGCAGCCCGCGTGCGGGACGCCGCCGTCCTGCGAGCTGCCGAGGACCAACGCCTCGGCGCCGGCCGCGGACCGGCCTGTCACTGAGGGGAGAGCGGGGGAGAGGTAGGCCGGCTTCATCCCCAGCAGCGAGATGCCCGCCGCCGCGCCGGTTGCGGCCAGAAAACGGCGACGGCTGAGCTTGCCAGCGCCCGCCGGGCGCTCCGCCTGGTCATCCGCCATGGTCTACCCCTGGGCCAGAATCTCCCTGAGCTTGGCGGCAAACTCCTCGCTGCCGCCGCCGGGCGTTACAATCTCGATGCCCTCGGCCGAGGGCACTCCCAGCCCCAACTCCGCGGCGCGCCGGATCTGCTCCTGCTCGAAGATTTTGCCCTTGGAGACCTCCGGCGTCGTGCCGTAGAACCGCAGCATCGCGACGCCGACGGCGTCGAGCGCCACACGGTCAGTGCCCGCCAGCATCACCCCCGGCTCCTTGAGCGTGCCGACGTGCGGCCCGCCGTCGACCAGGCACTTGCTGCCGTCGAGGACCACCAGTGCCGGCTCGTAGAGCGCGTTGATCTCGGCGATCATCAAACGCTGATTGGGCCCGCCATGCAGCTCGCGCATATAGTTATGCTCGCCGGTCACCGAGTTCTTTGCCACCATGCCGACGGTGTTCTTGAGGCTGAGCGTGAAGTGGCCGCCGTACTGATGCGTCTTGAGGCAGCAGGTCTGCACGATGCAGTCGGCTTCATCGTAGAGCCTGGGCCACTCGACGCCCCGGCTCCAGTGGCTGCCGGGCAATTCCTTGTGCACGATCGCCTCCGGGGGCAGCGACTCGAAGGGGATGATCTGGGCGCCGAACTCTGCGGCGAGCACCGTCGCCCCGACCTTCTCCATCACCTCGGCCGTGTTGCCCATGCCGCTGCGGTCGGCGATCGTCAGCGAAGCCGCGCCGGCAGTCTTGATCTCGCCCAGCAGCAGGCGCAGCGTCTCGGGATGCGTCGACCCGGGGAATTCGTGCGCGCTGTTGAAGTTCGGCTTGATGACCACGCTTCCGCTGGCGACACACGCCTTCCAGCGCTCCCGCCCGAACAGCTCGAGCAGGCCGGCCAGCATCGCGGCGCGCTCGGCTCCCTGGACCAGGTAAACCGGGCTCTTCTTCACCTGAGTGCCTCCGATCAGCTTTGTGCCGCCCGCGGCCAGCATCACTCCGGCCGCGGCTGTGGTCGCCACGAACTCGCGGCGATTGACGCGCCGCGGCGTTTGACGTTTCTCCTTCATCACTCGTCCCCCTGGATCAAGGCATATTGCAGCCGTCAATGGTGAGTCGTCCTTCAATGAGAATAGCAGGAATGCGGCCGCCGGGGAATTGCGCCGCTCAGGGCTGCAGGTCGGTGCGGTCGACGTCGCGGTCGCTGAACCAGGCCTCGCCGGCTTGCCGCCGCTCTTGCACGAAGGCGCCCAGTTGCGCGAGCAACGCATCGGAGAGCTCCGGCTTGCAGAACAGGTGCCCCCGGCGCCAGTAAGTTTCCGGGCCGCCGAAGCGCATCGGCTCGCCGTAGATGTCTGAAGCGAACCAGCCGGCCTCGCGCAGGATCGCCGCCGAGCCGGCGAAATCCCAGGCGCTGGGGCAGCCGCCGCCGAAGACCTCGTGCGGCAGTGAGAAGTAATAATCGGCGCCGTCCTGCAACAGGCGGATCGTCTTGGTCACCACCGACTCGAGCATCACCACCTCGCGCGGCGCAAAGATCCCGATTGCCTTACCGTAGGAATAGCGCTTGCTCTGGTTGCTGCTCAGCATCAGCCGCGGCGGTTCGCCCGCAGGCGCCAACGGCCCCGTCTCAAGACCGTTGAGGAAAGCACCGCACCCCTTCACCGCCCAAGCCCGCAGCCCGCGCGCGGGGTTGCAGAGCACGCCCAGGAGCGGCTCTCCCCGCCGCGTCAGCCCGATGGAGACGCCGAAATTGTCGGTGCCCTCGAGGTAGGAGAGCGAGCCGTCGATGGGGTCGATGAACCAGATCCACTCGTGCTCCTGCCAGCCTTCGGGCAGGGAGCCGACAGACTCCTCCGAGACGATCGCGTGGCCGGGGTAGCGCGAGGTGAAGAAGTGCTGCAGCGCGCGGTCGCATTCCAGGTCGGCCTCAGTCAGCACGGCTCCCGCGCGGTCGCCGGCGCCCTCCTTGGTGTAGACCTCGTAATCGCCGCGGTAGGTGCGCATCATCAACTCGCAAGCGATTTCCGCACCGCGGAGGGCGTCGTCAAGGGCTTTGGCTAAATCAATGCTCATCCGCTTGCCTCGTTCTGAGGTCGAAACTTAGCATTCGCAGCCCCGTATGCGCAACAATGTGGAACATCTCCGCCTGCTTGCCGTATAAAATTAAGATTAGGTTTCCTGTCAGTCTGCGGAGTGCTTTTAGCGCCGGTAAACGAGTTGACAAATTGTCAGGAAGGCACTAACTTCTCGTGGTTCAAATGGGCATTTAACGCAAAACGATTCGGTAATTTGGTACTTTATTAGCAATTCCGACTCAACTCGCGACATTGGAGGAACAAATGAATCTCACTTTTCGGTCAGCCGTGCTGGCGGTGCTAATGGCCATGGTTCTGGCAACCGTTCCCGCTTTTGCCCAGCAGACGGCTCAGCTAACTGTAAGCGTATCGGAGAAGGGCGGAGCGATTCCCAACGCAGTGGTCACGCTGCAGGGCCCCGGCCCCGACCAGGCCACCCGCCGAGTCACCGATAACAACGGCTCGGTAGCCTTCAGAGACCTGGCGGCCGGCAGCTACAGAGTCAAGGTGAATTTCGTTGGCTTTGCCCCCTACCTCAGCGAGGAGATTGCGCTGTCCGCCGGTGAGCAGAAAGCATTTGACGTCAGGCTCACCCTGGCGCAGTTCTCCACTGAGATAACCATCACCACCGCCAACCGGCGCGAGGAGTTGCTGCGCAATGTCGCCGAGCCGACGACGCTGATCAGCGCCGACGACATCGTTGACTCCGGCGGCCAGTCGGCCAAGGAAATCCTCATCGAGCAGGCAGGCTCAGGAATCGTCGTCAGCCCGCGTGGAGCCACCAACCAGGTCTCGATCAACGGCCTCGGCGGCAGCTCAGTCCTCATCCTCGTCGACGGACGGCGCTACCTCGGCCGCAACAGCCTCGGCGAAGTCAACCTTGAGGACATCGACCTCTCCAACGTCGAGCGCGTGGAGATCGTCAAGGGCGCCGGCTCGGCCATCTACGGCTCCGACGCCATGGCCGGCGTGATCAACTTCATCACCAAGAAGCCCACCGACTCGGGCTTCACCAACTCGCTTGACATCGCCTACGGCAGCTATGAGGACACGCGCTTCAGCGACACCCTCGGCTACCGCAGCGGCAACTTCAGCGGCGCGATCACCGCCTCCTACCGCAACTACAACGGCTACGACCTCGACGATGCGACTCTGGTCACCCAGGGCGAGCCCGCCAGCAAGCGCTATGTGCTGAGCGGCAACATGGAATACGCGGTTACCGACAGGGTGCGTGCGCGTCTCTTCGCCGACTACAGCTTCCGCGACATCTCCAAGTGGTGGTTTGCCGGCGCGACCCAGATGGGCCCGATGTACAACAACATGCAGGAGTTGACCCGCTACTCGCTGTCGCCCGAGCTCGATTTCGAGGTCGGAGACTCGACCACGGTCAACGTGCTCTACAACTACGGCGTCTACGACCGCGAGGAGACGCGTGAATACACCGACGACACCTCCAGCGTGCTCGATCCCTGGGTGGAGACTAACAACGAATTCAAGGCCACCGCGCGGCACATCTGGAACCTGGCCGAGCGCGACCACTTCCTGCAGTTCGGCTATGAGTTCCGCAACCAGAAGCTCGAGCGCGGCAGCCTCACCATCCCCGGCACCGACGCCAAAGAGGCCGACCGCGACATCCACGTCCTCTGGGCGCAGAACGAGTTCAACCTGCTGGAGAACTTCAAGTTCACCGCCGGCTTCCGCTACGACAACTTCAGCGACTTCGGCAAGGAATGGAGCCCCAAGCTGAGCGCGGTCTACGCCGTCGACGACGACAACCGCGTGCGCTTCACCTACGGCCACGGCTTCCGCGCCCCGCGCTTCGGCGAGCTCTACATCGACCTCGGCTTCTTCTTCAAGGGCAATCCCGACCTGAAGCCCGAGACCTCCAACAACCTCACCTTCGGCTATGCCCACACCAGCGAGTACATCATCGGCTCCTTCGACGTCTTCTACAACAAGATCAAGGACGGCGTCGCCTTCGACCTCTCCGTCTTCCCCTACACCTACAACAACCTCAACGACTTCACGGCGAGCGGCTTCAACTCGGCCCTGGCAGTCAACATGCCCTTCGGCCTGACACCCGAGTTCTCCTACACCTACGTCAAGCGCGAGGACGACGATGGCGAGAAGATCCTCGGCTATCCCGAGCACACCGCCTTCGTCAAACTGCTCTGGTTCAAGCCGCAGTCGGGCACCCGCGTCAACCTGCGCGGACAGTTCATCAACAGCATTCCCTACGACGGCGGCACCGAGCGCCCCGGCTACCAGATCTGGTACCTGAAGGGTTCGCAGACCTTCTTCACCACCGACACCTACACCTTCAGTGCCTTCGCCCAGATCGACAACCTGTTCGACAAGGCCGACGTCTACACGCGTGACGCGCAGGGCAGCCCGATTCCGGGCGAGCTCGGCCTCTGGCTGGCGCCGCGCACCTTCCGCGCCGGCATCACCATCGACATGGATTGGCTTGGCAGGCGCTGATAGGTCACAATAGCGTAGAACAAGATTACCCGGCGGGCGGTGCAGCGAATCGGCTGCGCCGCCGCCGGATTCTTCTGTAGGAAAGGTAACAGGGAGAAGACCTGTGAGAACTATTACCGCCGTCTCCGCACGCTTCGCGGCGATGCTGCTGGTCGCCGCGGTAACGCTCTCCGTAACCGGCTGCGCGGCCCGCATGCCCGCCACCGTCAACACCTTGCCGCTCGGCGACGCCAACCTCAAGAAGCGCGCGCTCACGGTCGAGGCGGGTGGGATCTACTCGGCCGCCACCGGCCGGAGCATCACCCTCGAGCAGCTCGCCGACGAGCTTGCCGGCATGCGTTATGTCTACCTCGGCGAGAGCCATACCTCCATGGCCAACCACCAGGCGCAGTACCGGATCATCAAGGCGGTCCACGCGCGCAACCCCAGGATCAGGATCGGCATGGAGTTCTTCAAGCGCTCCGACAACGAAACGCTGAAGGACTGGACCGCGGGCAAGCTCAGCGAGGAGGAACTGCTGCGGCGCACCGGCTGGTACGCCGGGGGCGGCGGCTACAACTTCGGCTACTACCGCGATATCATGAACTTCGCGCGCGACAACCAGATCCCGGTCGTCGGGCTCAACGTGCCGCGCTCGATCACCCACAAGATCGCCATGGGCGGGCTCGAGTCGCTCAGCCCCGAGGAGCAGGCTGAGGTGGGCGAGGTGGACGTCACCAACGAGGACCACCGCCAGCTGATCAGCTTCTACTTCGGCGGCACCGGCGACGGCGGCATGCACTTCACACCCGAGCGCTTCGAGAAGATGTACGCCGCCCAGAGCTCCTGGGACGTGGTCATGGGCGACAGCCTCATCCGCGCCGCCGAGGGCTTCGACGGCGTCGTCTTCGCGATCGCCGGCAGCGGCCACGTCGCCTACAACCTCGGCATCAGCCGCCGCGTTTACCTCAAGGACCCCCGACCCTTCGCCTCGGTTATCGCCGTCGCCGACATCAGCAACAAGGGGCGCGGCATGAAGATCGTCCGCAGCCTCGCCGATTACTTCTGGGGCATCCCCTTCGACCTCGAGCCCGAGCACTACCCCAGCTTCGGCTTCACGATCAGTAAGAGGGAGGGCAAGCTGGTCGTCGGCATGCTCATGCCGGGATCGCTCGGCGCCACGGCCGGACTCAAGAACGGCGACCGCATCATCTCGCTCGACGGCGAGCCGATCTCCGACGTCACCAGCCTGCGCATCCTGATGTCGGCGAAGCAGTGGGGCGACACCGCGGTGCTGCTGATCGAGCGCG
>DATKUA010000074.1:0-33703 GCA_035530855.1 Acidobacteriota bacterium
AAGGATCTGTCATGAGAAAGAAATCGTACGGCATTTTTCTCACTTCGTTTCTGTTGCTTTCCGCCTGCGGGGGCGAGGAGCCGGCAGCCGAGCCTGAAGCCGAGACGGCGGCTCTGGTGAACGGCTCTTTCAGCGCTGAGCTCAACGGCTTCGAAATCCACTACGAGGTGCACGGCGCCGGGCCTGTCTGCATGGTTCTGCCCGTTTCGTGGGGCCAGAGCCACGAGGGGATGCGGGGTTCACTGAAGGGCCTGGAGGATCACCTGACGATGGTCTACTTCGACCCGCGCGGAATGGGGCAGTCCGGCGAGATCGAGACCGACGAAGACATGTCGATGGCGGCCGTGCGCGAGGACTGCCGGGCCCTGCTGGAGCACCTCGGCCTCGAGAGCGTGATTCTGCTGGGCTGGTCGAACAGCGGGATGAACGCGATGGTCTACGCGGCGGAGCACCCCGAACAGGTGGAGAAGCTGATACTGATGCACACGCTTCACTACATGACTCCGGAGCAGGAGGCGGAGCTTCAGGAGCTATTCGCCGACGATGTGCAGGCGCTGGGCGAGCTGATGCAGATGGAGGGCAGCGATGAGGAGAAGGACGCCGCGTGGCGTGTGTTCTTCGTCGAGAGGTGGTTGCCGAAGATGGTTTACGACCACGATGCCCACCTGGGCCGGATCGTCGAGGTCCTCAACAACACCGACCTTAGTTTCAAACATAATTATTACCAAGAGACTGTGGACTTGATCGATTTCGACGGCCGTGAGGCCTGCGCGCAGATCAAAGCGCCGACGCTGATCATCGCCGGCGCCCACGATATCTACACGGTGGAGGTGTTGGAGGCGTTGCGCGATGCGATCGCAGGCTCCACCATGGTGGTGATGGAAGAGAGCGGGCACTTCAGTTGCATCGAAGAACCGGAGAAGTTCAAAAGCGCGGTGTTGGACTTTCTTGAGATTCAGTAGGGAATAAAGGGTATCCGGCGTTGCCGGACCATTAGGGGAGAGGATATGAATTACGAGGGAATTGCACGATCGGCTATCGCAGTGGCAACCATCTTTTGCATGCTGGCGCTTTCCCATGCGCGTATCAGCTAGCGTTCTGTTGCCGTCTTGACCTCGATCTCGACCGTTGATTCGGCGTTCGCCTTGACGTCCTCGGGAGTGAACCAGACCGGCTTGTACTCCATGCGCGAGTAGAGTTTGGTCATGTCGGCGAAGTGGGGGGAGGCTGGGTCTTCGCTGATGCCGAAGGGGAAGCAGGAGCGCGCAACCGGGACTTCCGCCATCTCGACGACCATCTGGTACGAACTGCCTCTGGAGACGCGCAGCCGCGGCCCCTCGGCGCGTCCCCAGGCGGAGCGGATCACGTCGAAGACGCCGCCGCCGAAGAGGGGGTATTCATCCTCGCCGTGCCGCAGGTAGAGGATCTTTCCCCAGGGTACGTCGAGAGAGCCGAAGGTGTCGTGCAGATCCACCGCCGCGGCGCCGAGCTCGATCAGCTGCTTCTGCAGGATGTCGTCGCTGATCTGCGATTTGTCGCGGATCGCGTTGAGGTTGCCGCGGGTGTACCAACCATAAAAGATGGTCATCGCAGCGGAATCGGCGTCGGCGCGCTGATCCCATTCGCCCAAAATCTTAAGAGCGTCTCCGGTTGAGCCTGACGCGAGGTCGGGGTGGCGTTCGGCCGCCTCGAGCAGGGCCGGCACCCAGAGCCCGGCTTTCATCACGGTGGTGTCGGTGGCGTAGGCAATCATCTCCTCGAAGGTGACCGAGTCGTCGGCCGCCAGCAGCTCGCTCAGGCGGGCGGCACGGTCGCCGAGGCGGTCGGCGGTGCAGAGGCGGTTGGGCAGCGCTGCAGCCTCGATGCCGCTGTTCTCGGTTACATACCAGGGCGAGTTGTTGCAGTTCTGCAGCCAGCCGCTCCCCGGATTGATGATTTTCGGCAGGTCGTCAAAGGCCACGTAGTCGCCCCATTCGGCGCGCGGGTCGGCTCCAGGGACCGCCTTGCTCCAGTCGAGTTCGGGGCTGCGTTCCGGGCTCAGGGCATTGTAGAGATAGCCGATATTTCCCTCGATGTCGGCGGCGACCACGTTTTGCAGGTTGAGGCCGGGTGTGCGGAAAGCTTCGAAAAGTTCCTCGACCGATGCGGCACGGTTGACATCGTAAAACTGTTTCAGGACCCCGGCCTCGCCCAGGCCGGCGATGCTCGCTGCGTAGGCGACGCCGTTCGCGACGCGGATGACGGGGCCGTGGCGGGTGGCACGCAAAGTGACGCTCTCTTCGCGGAAGCCGTCCCCGGTCTTGATTCTGAAGGTCTCGCTCCACTCTTCGAACTCGGCCCAGCCTTCGGGGGTGCGGTACTGGGCCGGATTGCCGGGATTGATCTCTTCGGCGAACACATCGGCAAGGTCGGGGAAATTGACAGTCAGGCTCCAGGCGACCTTGCCGTTATGCCCCAGGGCGATCATCGGCTGGCCGGGAATTGCGGCACCGACGACCGATAGATCGGGCGTGCTCAGGTGCACTTCCGTCCAGCGGTACATCCCGTCGAACGGCAGGTGGGGATCGAGCGAGAGCAGGGCGTAGCCGCTTTCGCTGCGTCCGGGGGCGACGGCGAACTGGTTGGAGCCCACGCCGGTGCGCCTCATGTCGGCGTTCGGGGAGTTGCTCGACATCAGGGCGAAATCGAGGTTGACCATCAGCGACATCGCGAGCACGTCGACCGGACGGAGCGAGGTGACCCAGGAGGGCAGCCTTTCCCGCTGAACTTCGACGAGGTCGTTGACGCCCGCGCAGTAGTATTCGAGCAGTTGCAAATCCTCGTCAGATAGTCCGGCTAATTTCTCTTCGGCCAGTTTGCGTAGGCGGAACATGCGCACAGCCTGGTCGTTTTCCAGCGCGTTTTCGCCAGCGAGCTCGGCCAGGCGGCCCTCGCTGGTGAGGACCGACGTGAAGATCTGCTTTGCCCGGTCGGCGGCGACGGCATAACCGAAGCCGTACATCAGGTCTCTTTCGTTGAGGGCGTAGATGTGAGGAACGCCGTGGTCGTCCCTGACGATCCGGACCTCTCCGGCCTCAGGGTAGAGTTCGGCTTCAGGGCCGGGTGGGCAGTAGATCAGCGATAGCAGGGCGGTAACCGCCGCGGTCAAGAGAATTCCAGCGTTTTTCATTGATCCCCCCTCCGAGTAATTATTTTCTTATACGCGAAGTCTAACCTGCCGATGCATTCCGGGCAAACGGCGGTCCCGGCTTAACCTGCAAAGGGTTTGTTAATCGTTAAAGTAACCTTTCCGCTTATTGTTTTGCCGCCATTATTTGACGGTTGTAAAAACAGCAACATATCGGACATTCTTGACTTTGGGCGCTTTTTGCACCAAAATATGTGTAGGTGAATCCGAATTTTAGGATGGTTCATCAATCTGGTCTTGAGGATCAGGTTGTAGATCTTTGTACGGTAACAGATTTCACTCGTATCCCTCCCCTTCCGACCGCCGCTCTGATGCCCTCGGTTGCCTAAGCATTCGCCGATTCGGAGCGGCGGCTTTTTATTATCCCGAGAAATGAAACGAGCGTGGCCGGCTGGTCAACGCCTGGTTGTTGCGATTTTTTTCAGCGAGCGCTCGAGGCGACGCAATCCCTTGAGATCCCTGGCGGCATCGGGGAGTAGCTCGTTGGCGACGCGCCAGCAGCGTCGTGCCAGCTCCGGCCTGTCGTTTTCCTTGAGGATCTGGCCGAGCGCGTAGAGGTGGTAGGTGTAGCGGTTGTCGCGGCGGCTCGCCGAGATGATGGCTTCGGCGGCCTGCTCGAAGTGCCCGAGCTTGAGACAGAGGCGTCCGCGCTTGGTGAGCTGCTCGGCGTTTCCCGGAGCCTTGTAGAGAATCCGGTTGGAGAGGTCGAGCGCCTCGCCGATGCGCCCCTCGCTTTCGTAAAGGGTGGCCAGGTTATCGAGGCTATCGATGTATTCCGGATTGAGTCTGAGGGCATACTTGAACGCCGCCTCCGCCTTTTCAACTTCGTCGATTTTCTGGTAGAAGCTGCCGAGCTTGTTGAAGTAGTCGGCATAGGCGGGGTAGACGTTGATGAAGGTTTCGAAGACGCCCACCAGCGCGCTGAGGCATGGTTTGTCGTAGATCGGGTCGAGGAAGGTGAAGTGCTCGCCGTATGAGATGTCGAGCTCGAGCATGCGCTGGTGCTCCTCGACCGCCCGCATATCCAGGTAGGCGATGTCGTTGAGGATGTCTTGCGGCAGGTCCTCCTGCTGCGCGAGGGGCTCGCCATCGGAGGGGCTGCCGTCGATACCCAGGTGCGCAAGCCGCGACAGGATCGTGCTGGTGAGGCCGTAATAGAAGAGCAGCTCGGTATTCTCAGGGCAGTTGGCGACGCCGTCCTTGAAGGTTTTCTGCGCCGCCTTGTAGTTGAAGGCGCGGATCTGCTCGAGGCCGAGCAGCAGGATGGTGTTGGCGTACCTGGGATTGATCTCCACCGCGCGCTTGAAGTTCTCGATCGCCCGCGGGGTGTTGCCCTCCTTGCCGTAGGCGATGCCGCGAATGTGGTGGAAATCGGGGAAGAGCGGATTGCGCTCGATCAGCATCTCGATGATCCGCTTGGCATCGCCGGTGCGGTCGGCCTTGATGTTGATCTTCGCGAGGTTGAAGAGGATGTCGTCGCGCTCCGGAGCCAGGTCTCGAAGTTTTTCAAGTTGCTGGATGGCCGCGCCGTATTGGCCGACGTGGTGAAAGGCGTGGGCGAGGTAGTTGCGGCAGACCATGTCGTCCGGCGAGACGCCGAGTGCTTCCTGGCAGAACCTGATGCAACGGATGTAGTCGCGCTGGTAGAAGGCGAGCAGCGCGGCGTTGCGCAGTGAGCGGTGGAAATAGAAATCGGAGAGGCGGCTGTAGAGGACGCTGGCGCGGTAGATGCCCTCGCGGATGAGGCCGAAGGCGCCGCCTGCCTCCTCGTACTTTCCGGTGTTGTAGAGCCTGATGCCGGTGAAGTACTGGGCGCTGGTGAGCGGCTGGAAGAAGCGTTTGAAGAATCTGGAGACGACGTTGGCCATCAGTAGGAACCCTTGCGCTTGAGAACGGCACGGAAAGTCCGGAAGAAGATCTCCAGGTCGAGAGCGAACGAGGCGTTGTCGACATAAATCAGGTCGAGCTGGATCCACTCGTCGAACGAGATTTCGTTGCGGCCGCTTATCTGCCAGATGCACGTGAGGCCCGGCTTGACGCTGTGGCGGCGCATCTGGTCCTCACGCATATCGGCAACTTCGACGACCGGCAACGGCCTTGGCCCGACGACGCTCATGTCGCCCCGCAGCACGTTGAACAGCTGGGGCAGCTCGTCGAGACTCCAACGGCGGATGAAGCGCCCCACGCGCGTGACGCGCGGGTCGTCGCGGATCTTGAATACAGGGCCGTCCATCTCGTTCGAGACCATCAGCGCCTGCTTGTTGTACTCGGCGCCGATGCGCATCGATCTGAACTTGAGCATCGTGAACGGAATGTTGTATTTACCGACTCGCAGCTGATGGAAGATCATCGGCCCGCGGGATTCGAGCTTGATCAGCAAAGCGACAATAAGTAAGACGGGGGAGAGCAGGATGATGGCGGCGAGGCTGACGACGATATCGAAGAGTCGCTTTGCGAGGAGTGCCAGGACACTCCTCTGGTGCCCGCTCTTCGCCCAGAATGCGTCGTCGAAGAGCGCCATCCTGTTGCGCTGAACCGCATCCCGCTGTGCCTTCTCGTGCTTTGCCGAGGATTCCTGGGTGCTTTTTCCAGGCTCGCGAGGCTCATCCATCGGCGGCGGTTCAGTCTTGGATGAAGATTTGTCGTTTTCCGGCATGATTAATAAAACGCCCACCCTGTTCTCCGTAAGTATAACATAACAGGGAACTTCTGGCAACGAGAGTGTCACGTTGACAGAGTCCTACCGCGGCTCCCGGCGATTTGTTGTTACCCCAAAGATAATTATCAGGTCAAACGGCGCATTGGTTCAAGCTTTGCGGCGATTTAGCCGATTAGTTTAGGTGAGGGGTTCCGATAACTGCGAGGTTGATGGGGACTATATCGCCGTATACGTCTTACGCATTGGAGGCTGTCGAGCCGAGGCTCGCCGCCCGGGGCGGGCTGTCGCTGGAGGAGTCGCTGGGCTCGGTTGCCGAGAGGCAGACAACCCGGGTGGGGCTGGAACTGTTCGGCGCGGTGGAGAGCCTGATGACTTCCGGTGCGATGTTCGGGAGGCAGATGTCGGAGGTGCGCCTGAGCGTCGGCGGCAAGAGCGGCGAGCGGCAGTTCATGACAATCCGCGAGTTCAAGGAGGGTGGCGGCAACGTGCTGCTGCACTCGGGCATACTCAGCAGGGGAATTTTGCAAGTCGGCCTCGTCGCTCGCGGCCTGCTCACCGAATCAATAGTCTGAACGGAGCCGGGATTTTTCCCGGTCTTCTCCCGTCCAGGCCTGTCAAAACAGCGTGTTTTTGTCTATATTGGGGGGGGTGCTTCGGCCGCAGCGTCCGGTTGAGGCATTAACTTCTTCCCGGGGAGGTATGATGAAAGAGAAGATAGATGCAATCCAGGCTCGTCTGGCAGCGGAAGGCCTTGACGGCTGGCTGCTATATGATTTCCGCGGCTCCAATCCCTTCATCGCTCAGTTCGCCTTGTTCAAGGGCATACTGACGCGCCGCATTTACCTGCTGATCCCGCGCGAGGGCAAGCCGGTGGTGCTGGGTCACAAGATTGAGGAGGGCGGTTTCGCGGCCGACTGGGCCGAGCTCCGCACTTACAACGGCTGGAAGGCGATGGAAGCGGAATTGCAGCGGATGCTTGCGGGCCGCGCGGTGGTGGCTATGGAGTATTCGCCCGGCAACGCCATCCCCTACGTTGCCTTCGTGGACGGGGGGACGCTGGAGATGATCCGCTCGCTCGGCGTCGAGGTGCGCAGCAGCGCTAACATGGTCCAGCACTTCAGCGCCCGCTGGTCACCTGCCGGCCTGGCAAGCCACCGCGAAGCCGCGAATCTTCTGCTCGGCCTGCAGCGCGAGATGTTCGAGCTGGCCGCCGGGGAGCTTTCGGCGGGCCGCGCGATCAACGAGTATGAGCTCCAGCAGGAGATCCTCAAGCGCTTCAGTGAAGCCGGGATGGAATGGCAGCACGCGCCGATCGTCGGCTCCGGCCCGCGGGCCGCGATGCCTCATTACGAGCCCTCTGTGGAGGAGCACTACCCGATCGAGCGCGGCGAGATCCTGCTGCTCGACATCTTCTGCCGCAAGGTGGGCGGCGACACGATCACCGCCGACATCACCTGGACCGCCTTCATGGGCGAGCCGCCCGTGCCGCAGGAGATCCTCGATGTCTTCAAGGTGGTCACGGCGGCGAGGGACCGCGGTATCGAGTTCATCCAGGAAAACCTCACCGCAGGCCGGCCGTTGAGCGGGGCGCAGGTGGACGACCAGGTGAGGGCGGTGATCGAGAACGCGGGCTTCGGCCGCTACTTCACCCACCGCACCGGGCACAGCCTCGGGCACGAGGTCCACAGCAACGGCGTCAACATCGACAACCTCGAGACGCGCGACGAGCGGCTGCTCGAGCCGGGGCTCGGCTTCACCATCGAACCGGGGATCTACCTCGAGGGACGCTTCGGCGTGAGGAGCGAAATCAACTGTTACCTCACCGAGAGCGGTCTGGAGATCACGACCCTGCCGTTGCAGACCGAGCTGCCGGCGATGCTCTGAGGAGACGGCGCGGCGCGGGTTCTACTTTTTCAAATTGATCAGGGCTTCCAGCCAGACGAGGGCGAAGCATCCCAGCACGCGGCAAGCTCGGAAGGAATTGGCCGCCAGCCGCGGCGGTATCATTCCGCGCGAACCTTCGACCGCTGAGAAACGGTAGCGGGGGAAGTTGTGCGACAGGGTGTCGGAGATCACCTTGAGGCCGGTGACCGGCGTCCCCGACTCCTGCGCCGCCGCCGCGACGGCCGCGAACTCCATGTCCACCAGGTCGTAACCGGCGGCGCCGAACTTGCGTTTCTCGCTCGTGGAGCCGACGAAGGAATCGACGCTCAGCAGGCGGGCCCTTCTGACACGCCTGCCGCCCTTGATCAGTTCCACCAGCGGTTTGCCGGGATCGCTGAATTTCTCCTGAAGCCGGACGGCCAGCTCGATCGAGAGGTTTTCGGCGTCGCCCGGCCAGAGAGCGGCGGAGGAGATGACGAAGGGATCGCCGACGCGGAATTCGTGGCGCAGTCCCCCTGCAAGACCGATGAGCAGCACGCGCTCCGGGTTGAATCTCGAGACCGCCAGTTGCAGGCTCTTGACGGCGGCGTGGCGGCCGATGCCGATGCGCGCGAGGATCAGCCGCCGGTCGCCGAGCAGTGCTTCCCGGGCCTCCGGAGATTCCCCCGGCAGGCGTTTGAGGCGGCCGAGGCCGCGGCTCAGCCCGCGCAACTCGATGCCCATCGCGGCCGCTATGAGGATTGGTCGTGCCATTTTCTCCCCCGTTGACGCCGCTCCCGCCGCAAGCCAATAATTGAGGCAGGATCGAGGATGAATTCTAACAAGCCTTTTGCCGAGCTAACAACGTCGGCCGGCTGCCTCAAGGGCATCGGCCCGAAACGCCGGAAAGATCTGGAGCGCGCCGGAGTTCGCACCATCGAGGATCTGCTTTTTCACCTGCCTTTCCGCTATGAGGACCGCCGGACCGTGCGCGCCATCGCCTCGCTGCGCGCGGGCGAGAGAGCTCTCTTCGGCGGGGAGGTGGTGAGCGCGGAGGTGCAGAAGACGCGCCGGCGGCGCTTTTCCCTCTTCAGGGCGGTGATCGAGGACGACAGCGGGCGGATGCTAGCGCTGTGGTTCAACCAGCCCTACCTGGCCGACACGATCAAGCCCGGCTACAAGATCAGCCTTTTCGGCGAGGTGCGGGACTCCGGTTTCGGCGGCGGCATCCTCGAGGCGCAGAATCCGCAGTTCGAGATCGGCAGGGACGCCGCGGGCGAGACGGGGGTGGTGCCGGTTTACGAGAAAGTCGGGTCGGTGCCCGGGCGGGTGATCAGGCTGGCGGTCGCCGACCTGCTCGAGCACTACAGGCTGCCGCTGCTGGCCTCGGTGCCGCCTTCGGTGATGGAGCGGCTCGGCTTGTTTCCCACCGAAAAAGCCCTCCGGTTTATTCACATGCCGCCGCCCGATGCCGATGTCGCGCAACTCAACGCCTGGAGCCACGCGGCGCAGCGTTCGCTCGTCTTCGAAGAGTTCTTCATGCTGCAGGCCGGCCTGGCGCTCCGGCGCCGGACCGCGCGCGACGAGACCAGGGGTATCAGTTTTAAGACATCGTCGCAGACTAGCGAGACTCTGCGCAAGATGCTCCCCTTCCGCCTCACCGAGGGCCAGCGTCAGGCTCTCAAGGAGATCGTCGAGGACATGACAGCCGCGCAGCCGATGAGGCGGCTGCTGCAGGGCGACGTCGGCTGCGGCAAAACAATTGTTGCGCTGCTGGCCGCAGCGCTTGCCGTCGAAAACGGCTACCAGGCGGTGCTGATGGTCCCGACGGAGATCCTCGCCGGGCAGCACTTTGTCAGCGTCGGGCGCCATCTCTCCCACACACGCTACCGGACAGCCCTGCTGACCGGCAGCCTGGCTGCGGGCGAGAAGGAGCGGGTGAGGCAGGCTGTGGCTGCGGGGGAGATCGATCTCGTTGTCGGCACGCATGCGCTGATCCAGGAGGGCGTGGAATTCCGGCGCCTGGGGCTGGCGATCATCGACGAGCAGCACCGCTTCGGCGTCCTCCAGCGGGCGAGGCTGATGGGCGGCGGCGCGCAGTGGGAGCCGGACGTGCTGATCATGACGGCCACGCCGATCCCGCGCTCGCTCACGCTCACCGTCTTCGGCGACCTCAGTCTCTCGGTGATCAGGGACATGCCCCCCGGGCGGCAGCCGCCTGTCACCGCCGCCCGCAGCGAGCGCAGCCTGGGCCGGATCAACGCTTTCCTGGAAACTCAGATGAAGGAGGGCAGGCAGATCTACGCGGTGGCGCCGGTGATCGAGGAGTCGAAGAACGGCGAGCTGCAGACGGCGACCGAGCTCCACGAGAGGCTGCAGCGCACCTTCCCGCACCGGCGCGTCGGGCTCCTGCACGGGCGGATGAAACCGGCGGAGCGCGAGGCCGCGATGGCCGCTTTCGTCGGGGGCGAGACCGACATTCTCGCCTGCACGACGGTGATCGAGGTCGGCGTGGACGTGCCCAACGCCACCGTGATGCTGATCGAGAACGCCGACCGCTTCGGCCTCTCGCAGCTGCACCAGTTGCGGGGCCGCGTCGGCCGCAGCGAGCATCGCGGTTACTGCATCCTGCTTTACAAGCCGGGTGGGAGCGAGAACGCGAGGCAGCGGCTGGAGATCATGGTCAAGACTTCCGACGGCTTCGAGATAGCCGAGAAGGACCTCGAGCTGCGAGGGCCCGGCGATTTCTTCGGCACGCGGCAAAGCGGCATGCCGACGCTGAGGGTGGGCAACATCATCAGGGACGCCGAAATGCTCCAGGCTGCCCGCCGGGAAGCCTTCGAGCTGATTGCCGGGCCGGGCTCGGGCGAGGAGAGGGAGCGCGGCGAATTGATCGAAACGGTCCGCAGCCATTGGGAGCGGCGTTACGGGCTGGTATTGATCGGGTAAGCGGCCGTCGTCAGGAATTGTTCTTGTTGTTTTTTAGATCGGATTTTCGGGCTTCATATCGGTCTTCGAGTCTCCGCACCCATTTCTTTTCGAAAATATCCACTGTCGAGAGCACGAGGTAGGAGAAGAGTGTGGTGAGCAGGGCGAGCGGGTAGTTGCTGATGCCGACCGCCACACCCATCGCGCCCATCGTCCAGATCGATGTGGCTGTGGTCAGGCCGTGGATTGAACCCCGCGCCTGGATGATCGCGCCGGCGCCGAGGAAGCCCAGCCCGCCGACGATCGCCTCGACGATGCGCAGCGGGTCGACGCGCGTAAGCTCGACGGCGCCCCCGGCGGCGGTGCCGCGGGCGAACAGGTCCATACCCAGCAGGGTAAAGATGAGCGAGCCGAGGCAGACGAGCATGTGGGTGCGCATGCCTGCGGTCTTCCGGCGTCGCTGGCGCTCGAGGCCGATTACGCCTGACAACAGCATGGCCACGAACAGTTTGAGAGTGTATTCACCCCAAATGTTGAGATCCAATAGACCCGGCGGCATGGCTGCTCCTTTTTTGATAGTAATGCCGTGATAATTATAGCACGGCGGATTTGCCCTTACCCTTGCAGATGCCCGGCCCGGCAAGAATTCAGATTGAAATTTCCGTTTTTTCGTTTTGAAACGTTTCATTAAATGGGACTTGATGTGTGGCAAGTTCGCCTGCGGGCCTTGACGAATCCTTGGCGCGCAGGCGGGGACGGGGTTTCGGCTTCGTCCCTCCTTTTTTGCCCTTTTCCGGCCATGAAGCGCGAATTTCGAAGATATACAAGCGATTGGCAGCTTCCCCCGATTGACCGCAAGTTGCTGTGTATGTTATAGTACGACCGTCACCTAACCTTAAGGAAGCACAGAGTTTATGCCGAATTTTATAACTCAGGTTGCTGCGGAAGCTCAGGTCGATACCGGATTGCTTTCGATTATTTTGAGCATGGGACCGATTGCGATGGGTGTGCTGATAGTGCTCGTGCTGTTCAGCATAGCATCGTGGGCGATCATTCTGGAGAAGTGGCGCGTGATATCGCGCGCCCGCAGGCAGAACCGCTCATTCCTCAAGGTCTTCCGCCAGAGCACCAAGTTTTCCGAGGTGCTGGAATTCAGCAAGCGCCTGCCTTACAGCCCGCTGGTCGGCCTCTTCCAGGCTGGTTACAACGAGCTGCGCTACCAGCTCGGCCGTGCGCAGGTGTCGCAGATGGAGTCGGCGGTGCATAACCCTGACGGCGCAACGGCGAAGGGGCGGGTGAAGATCCACAACCTCGAGGGCATCAACCGCTCGCTGCAGCGCGCCTCTTCGGTGGAGGTCAACAGGCTCGAGCGCTCGCTCAATTTCCTCGCCACAACCGCCGGGGCCTCGCCCTTCATCGGCCTCTTCGGGACCGTTTGGGGCGTGTTCAACGCCTTCCGCAGCATCGGCGCCGAGGGCTCGACTTCGCTGGCGACGGTGGCCCCGGGCATCGCCGAGGCGTTGATCGCCACGGCGGCGGGGCTCTTCGCCGCGATCCCGGCACTCATCGGTTACAACTTCCTGCTCAACAAGATCAAGGTGCTGTCGTCGGAGATGGACGACTTCAGCCTCGAGTACATCAGTGTCACCGAGAGAAGCTTCATCGATACCGTTCCCCTCAGGTCTGGCGGAACTTCCGCCCGCTGAGGAGGTCTTTAATTCGGAGTATTCGGCCGGATGGCTTTCCAGACCGACAAGAAGCGCTTCACCGGCGCGCTGAGCGACATCAACGTCACGCCGCTCGTCGACGTGACGCTGGTGCTGCTGATCATCTTCATGATCGCCGCACCGGTGGTGCTGCAGGGCCTGGAGACCGACCTGCCGCGCGCGATGGTCAGCGACGTGGAGCTGGAAAGCGACCAGGTGGTGGTCACGGTCACGGCCGAGCGCGCCGTGTTCATCAACCAGGAACCGGTCAACCGCGATAGTTTCGTCGACCAGCTGCGCGAAAACCTCGCGGCCGCCGGGCGGCACTACGTTTACCTGCGCGCCGACAAGTCGCTGAGCTACGGCGACGTGGTGCGGGTGATCGAACTGATCAAGGAATCGGGTGTGCCGAACATCGGCCTGGTGACCGAGCAGGGAATCGAGGAGGAGCAGTGAGCCGAGAGGTTCAGCCCGGCGATCGGCCTGATGCGCCCAACGGGATTACGGCGATGGTGACTTTATCGCTGTTCATCCACGTCGGGCTCATCCTCGCGCTTACCGCTTTCGCCTTACCTGCGCCGAGCCGTTCGAACGAGCCGCCATTCGTCATCTCGCTGATGCATCCGCCGATCGACGCCAGCAGCCTGCCCGTGATCGACGGCTCGCGCGATGCCGGGCCGGTCCGCTCCGTGCCGCAGCAGGTGATCGCCGCTCCTGATGTCGAGGAGGAGATCGAAGAGGCGCCTCCCGAGCGGAGCGAGCCCGAGCCGAAACGCGAAGAGCCGAAGCCTCAGCCGGAGCGTCAGACGCCGAAGGTGATATCCACCAGGAGCGCGGCGAAGCCGGAGGAGACGGCGCCGGAACCGGAGCCCGAGACGCCGCAGCAACTGAGACAGCGCCTGGAGAGCAGCCAGGGCGTCTACACGACCAAGAGCACCGCCGGCGCCAGCGAGGTCTCGCATCACATCGCCCTGGAAGGCGCCGGGGACCCGGGCGGAGGCGGCGGGGCTCCCGACCTCTTCCGCAACCGGCTGGTAACGCTGATCGGGCAGACCTGGACCCCTCCGCGCACGAGGCCGGGGCAGGTGATGGAGGCGATCGTGGAGTTCACGATCGAGAGCACCCCGATTGACGCCGACGCGGTCAATGTAAACCGGGAGCGCGCGCGAGTCGTCGATATCGTACTGGTGCAGAGCAGCGGCGACGCCCGCTTCGACGGCGCGGCGGAGGAAACCGTCCGCAGGCTGCGCAACCTGCCGCCGTTGCCCGACTACATCAAGGGCTCGAGGCTCAAGGTCTCGTGCCGCTTCTATTTCATCGGAGAATAGGAAAGGGGAACTTCTTCCATGTTGGCGAGAATAATAACCGCCCTGATATTGATAGCCGCGCTTCCCATCCTCGCGCCGGCAGCAGCACAGGAGCAGCAGGATGACGATACGCTGAGGATAACCGTGGCCAAGGGGAACCTGAGGATCGCGCTGGCAGTCCAGGCTTTCGCCGACCGTGGAGGAGGCTCGCAATCCCGCAGCGCGGCTGGTGAGATAACGGAGGTGGTGCGGGAGGACCTGGCGTTGATGAGCTATTTCAACCTCGCCAACGGCACTGTTTACGAGCAGGTCGGCAGCCACGACGAGAGCGCGGTGCCTTTCAAGCGCTACGAGGATTTCGGCGTCGAGGCGGTGGCGGTGGGCAACATCCGGGGCGAGGGCGACGGGATCGTCGCCGAGATCAGGCTCTTCGACATCCGCAAGCGGGCGATGATCTTCGGCAAGAGGCTGATCGGCTCGGCCGGCCAGAACCGCCGCGTCGCCCACAGGATCTCCGATCTCATCCTCTACCACCTCACCGGCGACGAGGGCATCTTCGACTCGCGCATCATCTTCACCTCGACCCGCGACCTGGGCGGCGACAACAACGGACGCAGCGAGATCTGGATCATGGATTTCGACGGCCAAAACGAGCGCCGCGTCACCTACTCCGACAGCCTCAAGCTCTTCCCCACCTTCGGGCCGGGCGACAGCGGCATCGTCTACACCTCCTTCATCAATGAGAACCCCGACGTCTACCGGCTGCAGCTCACCGGCGGCGTCGCCGAAAAGATAGTCGCCTCGCGCGGAGTCGACATGACGCCGATGATCTCGCCCGACGGCCAGAGCGTGGCCTTCGCCTCGAGCATGAACGGCAACATGGACATCTACGTCTCCGGCCTCGACGGCAGCAATCCGCAGCGCCTGACCAGCCACCGCTCGATCGACTCGAGCCCCTGCTGGTCGCCCGACGGCCGCCAGATCGCCTTCTCCTCGTCGCGCACCGGCACGCCTCAGATATACGTGATGAACGCCGACGGCTCGAACCAACGCCGCATCACCTTTGAGGGCAACTACAACGACGGCGCGGTCTGGAGCCCCGACGGCACGATGATCGCCTACGCCGCGCGCCGGCAGGACAGCCGGACCTTCGACATCCGCATCCACGAGCTGACCACCGGGCAGACCTACTACGTCACGCGCGACGTGGCCAACGACGAGGATCCGACCTGGTCGCCCGACGGCCGCTGGCTGGCATTCGCCTCCGACCGCAGCGGCAGCTATCAGATCTACGTGATCGGCATCGACGGCCGCGGCATGAGGCTGCTGTCCCGGCAGGGAGTCAACAAGCACCCGAGCTGGTCGCGATGAGCGCTGACAGCCTCGGATTGAAAAGGGCAAATTGTGATCGATTACCTGGCAAGGTGATCGGGATTTCGATAGTATGTGTGGCAAACGCGTCGGAGACATACACGGCCCTGCGTATTATCACTGGAGGTGAACCATGCGCAGATTTGCAGCAGCGATCGCGATCGTAACCCTACTCCTCTTCGCCGTCTCCTGCGGCGGCAAGAAGCCCCCGGCGGCGCTCGAGCCGGGCGTCACCGAGGGCGATGAGATGACCGTCGAGCAGCCCGACACCAGCATATCCGAAGAGGATATCGAGGTGGTCGACGAGGGCGTCGGCATCGGCGAGGAGGGCGGCATCAGCGAGCGCCCGATTTCCGAAATGACACTGGAGGAGATCAACGCCGCGGAGTTCCTCAGGAACATCTATTTCGACTTCGACATGTCAGACCTGCGCCCCGATTCGATCGCTCAGCTTGATCAGAATGCCGACTGGCTAAAGCAGCACGCGACGGTGCGCGCGATCATCGAGGGCCACTGTGACGAGCGCGGCACCGAGGAGTACAACCTGGCACTCGGCGAGCGGCGTGCCAAGGGGGCGCGTGACTACCTGGTCCGCCTCGGCATCGCCGCCTCGAGGATGATGGTCGTTTCCTACGGCGAAAGCCGGCCGCAGGAACTCGGCTCCAACGAGTCGGCCTGGGCGATGAACCGCCGCGCGCACTTCAGGGTGTTCGAACGCTGACGCTGCGGGGAAGACCTTTCGGCCTCCCAAGCGAGCCGACCGGCTCCACTGACCGGTCGGAGAAGGCGGTTTCCCCTTACGGGCACCGCTCCCGCAGGACCCTGGAATTCCACGCCGCATGGTAGGTTTGCCGGAAGTCTCACGCGCAGGGAGGATCAAAGTTTTCAAGCGACCGCCGGTCTCGATAGAGCCCCCCCCCAGGTCCGAGGCTTGACATTTGCATCATTGGTAAGCCGCGGTTACTATCTTGCCTCTGAGAACATGCTACAGCGGACGCTGGTCCGCTCATGGTGAAGGTCGAGATGAGGAAGACAATACTGATAGCTGCACTGGCGGTTGTCCCTCTGCTTCTGGTCGGCTGTGCATCCGGCGGCAAGAAGGTGGAGAAGGTAGACCGCATGTCGTTGATGGAGGACCACCTGGCCCGCATCACCGCCGATGTGACATTGCTTCAGCGGGAGAACCGCGGCACGGCGGATAAGTTGCAACAGCTCGAGGAGCAGATAACCGGGCTGCTGAGGGAGATGCAGGCCGAGAATGCGAAACTGAGCGTGCAACTCGAAGGAGTCGACAGCCGGTTGCAATCGCTTGGCGAGCGGGTCGAGGATTCCGAACTGCGCTTGAGCAACATCCGCAAGGAGCTCAACGGCTTGCGCTACAGCAGCAGTTACACGAGCAGGCCTTACGCCGAGCGCCCGGATGAGGAAAAACCGGGAGTGGCCAGGCAGCCGACGGAGGGCGAAGAGCCGACCGAGGAGGGCGCGGAGGCGCAGCCAGTCACGCCCGCCGACAAGGTTGGCTCCTACCAGACCGCCTACTCCGACTTCCTGCGCGGGGAGTACGGCCTCGCGCTCACCGGCCTGCGCCAGTTCCTGAGGAACTTCCCGAGTGCGGAGAAGGCCGACGACGCGCAGTATTACATCGGCGAGTGCCTCTACAACCTGGGCGATTATCAGACGGCGGTGGAGGCTTACGACGCCGTGATCCAGCGCTACCCGGGCTCGCAGTTCGAGGTCGGCTCCACCTACAAGAAGGCGCTTTCCTTCCTCAACGGCAACCAGACCGCCCAGGGAGTCATCCTCCTGCAGCAGTTGATCATCAACTATCCCAACGCCAACGAGGCGCGCCTGGCGCGCGAGAGGCTGCGCAGCCTCGGCTTGAATCCGCAGTAAACCGGGCCGGCGTTGTCGGCGGCGGAATATCGGCAGGGGCGTCCCGGCGCCTCTGTTTTTGTATCTTCCGCGACCCGTTCGAAGGACGGCGGAGAGGGCGCGCGCGGCGTTATCTCCTTGCATCGAAAGCCCCGCTGGGCTATCGTACGGCATGATCAGAGTTGAGACAGGGGAACCATGGCGAGATCGGTTAACAAGGTAATCCTGATCGGAAACCTCGGCCGCGATCCGGAGGTGCGATACACCACGGGCGGCACGCCGGTGGCCAACTTTTCGATTGCCACGTCCGAGCAGTGGAAGAATGCCGACGGCGAGCAGCAGGAACACACCGAGTGGCACAATCTCGTGGCCTTTCGGCGTCTCGCCGAGATCTGCAGCGAGTACCTGCGCAAGGGATCGCGGATCTACGTCGAGGGCAAGATCCGCAGCCGCTCCTGGGACGGCAAGGACGGCCAGAAGCACTACCGCACCGAGGTGATCATCGATGACATGATGATGCTCGACTCGCGTGGCGAGCCCGGCAAGGCGGCAGGCGGCGACACCGGCGGCTTTCAGCCGGACGAGATCAGTGACGACGATATCCCGTTCTAATCGACCGGAATTGGGGGAGAGAATCTATGCGCAAGCTGGTGCTGTTAGTCTGTTTCGTTTTGCTTTTCACATTCACCTCAACCGCTGCGGCTCAGATCGGCAAGCTCGGGGTCGGCGTGCACGGCATCTGGACCAAATCGGCCACCCAGGATGACGAACGCGTGTTTGCCTGGGGCCTCCACGCGAGGGCCCGCATCTCTCCGCGCCTGGCGTTGGAGGGATCGGTCGACTTCCGCAGCGAAACCATCGACGACGTCACAATCAGCCTCTACCCGATGCAGTTCTCCGCACTGTTCTATCTGCTGCCCGCCAGCGGAGCAGGGATTTACGGCCTCTTCGGCCTTGGCTGGACCCGGGTCAGCGTCGACGGCGATTTCTTCGGCGAAGGTGCCGAGGACGGCGAGATCAGCTACCACTGGGGTTTCGGGATCGAGGTACCCATGGGCGGCGCTTCGACCTTCTTCGCCGACGTGCGCTACCTCAACCTCGACCTCAACATCTCCAAAATCCTCAACCCCGACTTCGACACCAAGGGCTGGCAGGCGAACTTCGGCTACTCATTCTACTTCTAGAATCTGATTAGACGCCGCAGGAAAGGCCGGGTGGCAATCCGGCGCGGCCGGCGTCTCAGTAGAGCTTCTCGACCTCGACACCGGTGTAGTAGTGCCTGAGGATCTCGCTATAGGACTTGCCGGCGATCGCCATGCCGCTCGCGCCCACCTGGCAGAGCCCCACGCCGTGGCCCCACCCCTTGCCGATGAAGCGCCAGGTCTCCACCAGGCCCCTCTCGCCGTAGCGCTTTTCGATCACGAAGAGGTTTTCCCGCAGCCCCAGGGCCCAGCGGATCTGCAACCCCTTGAGCACCGCCCGCCCTTCGCCGCCGACGACCTCGAGCTCGACAATCCTCTCGCTGACGCCGTAGCGCAGGGGCCGGAGCTCCACTATGGGGCCGACGTCGGCGTAGCGCTTGATCTTCTCGCGGAGTTCCTCGGGGCTGTATTGCACGTCCCATTGGAAGTAGCGCGAGGAGCGGTCGCTGGCTATGCCCTCGAGCGAGGGCGAGTGCACCAGGGCGCCGACTTCCTTGTTGTCGCGGAGGAAGAGTATCAGCTCGTCGCCCGGCGCCATCTGGAGCGAGCGCACCGGCACGGTGTATTCCTGGAAGCGCTTGAACAGCCGCGCGCCGGCGCCGAGCGTGTGCTGCTCGACGGCCTCTTTCCTCCGTAGGACGACCCGGCCGCTCTCCACCCGCACCAGCCTGCCGGCGATGATCCCCCGCGCGGCTTCGTGGCGCAGCAGGCGGTGCAGCATTCTGAGCGCGGCGGTCTGCCCCAGAGGGTCGCCGAAGGCGAGGCGCCCGTCGGGCTCGGGTCCGATGAGGCCGAGGCGGAGAAAATAGAGCGCGGCGCGGGCGGCGGAGGGGTCGATCGCGCCGATGCCCTCGAAGTCGGCGAGGATCATCAGGTCCCCGTCGGTGACCTGCCTGTCGATCCGCTCGAGCCAGCCCACGGCCGTGGCCGCGGCGACAATCGCCTCCTTGAGGTCCGGGTCGTCAGGGAGTTGCGGGACGGAATCGGCCTGCCTCAGCCCGAGGCGCGCGGCGGCTTTTTCGAGCCAAAGGCTCCACTGCCGCCCGCTCAGGCCTTCGCGCGGCTGAGCCTGGAAGTCCCGCTCGACCACTCCGAGGGTCTTGAGCGCCGCGAGCTCGAGATCGAGGGGCAGGCCGTCGGCGCCGTAGGTGATGCCCGGCTCATCTTCCGATGCGACGCTGCTGAAGAGTTCGGCCTCGGGTTCGCAGACCACCCCCTTGAGATAGGCCACCTCGTCGCCGGGGAAGATGTTGGCCGCATCTTCGGTGTGGCCGCCGCAGGTGGAGGTGAAGAGCGCGTTGACCGGCTCGCCGCCGTAGGTGATCACCTCTCCGGCGGTCTGGCGCACGGCCCTGTCGGTCAGCTCGTGTTCCACACCCGCGCCGTTGTAGACCTGGCAGCGGGCGGACTCGCAGATGTCGTAGCCCTCGGCGGAGTACTGGCCGCGGTTCTTGTAGGCGTAGGTGCGGGCGGCGACCGCCTGCGCCTTAAGCGCCTCGAGTTGCGGGAAGACTGTGGGGCTCATTTCCACCGGCACCACGCCGCAGAGGTAGTCGTCGAGGTTGACGATGTTGACGGGGATTATGCGGCCCTCGCGGCTGACCCGCAGCTCCAATGCCCCGCGGTAGCGCGAGCCGCCGGTCTCCAGCAGGGAGTCGCCGCCCCGGGGTGCGCAGCGGAAGATCGCTGAGGCGGCGATGCGCCGGCCGGAGGCGTCGACCGCCGAGATCGTACCGCCGGAGACGGGCGCCGCCGCGTCGCGCACGACCCACGTCTCGGCGTAGCCGGCCGCGCGCAGCTTCTTCTCGATTGCGGCGGCCTGGGTGCGCGAGGCCGCCTCGCCCGCCTGCACACGCCAGGTGCGCGTCTGGCTGCTGAAGCGCACGACGACGGTCAGGTCGAGCTTCCTTCTGACGTCCGCCGCCAGCTTTTCCGCCTGCTGCTTGTTGCGCAGCGAGGCGATCTGCACCCGGTGGATCTCGCCCGAGACGCCGGCGGAGACCTCGGCTACGAAAAAACTCACTTGGCCGAGCGGCTTGTCCGGCGCGACCCTTTTTCCCTCGGGGAGGCTGACGAGTGCGATGCCGCCCGGCGCCTTGACCGTCACCACAGTCCCCGCCGCTCCCTCCAGCCCGATGCGCATCACCGGCGCGGCGATGAACCTGCCGGCGACGACGATTCCCTCGCGTGTCGGCTGGGTTTCTCTCGTTGTCCTGCGCGCGGTGCCGCAGGCGGTCGTCAGCACAACAGCCAACAGCAAGGCGGCGGCGACGATTTTACGGCCGGGCATGGCGTACCCCCATCGATCGAGTCAGGGGGATTATAACCCGATCGCCCCGCCCTGGCAGGTATCAGTTCGGTTTTGGGAAAATCGCCGGACTAGCGGGAGTCTGCGGCCGCCTCCCCGCGCTTGAAGATGGCGGGGAAGGTGATGTTGGTCGCCCCCGACTGGCGCGCGATGTCGAGGACGTCGAAGACGATCTTGAAACGGACATTTCTGTCGGCCTCGACGATCACCGAGCGGTCCTCCTCGTCCTGCTTCGCCAGCAGGGTTTTCAGGCGCTCGGGCAGCTCGCCGATGCTCACCTTGTCCTCCATCAGGAAGATGGCGGCGTCGTCGCCCTCGAGGATGATCCGGATCACCACCTCCTTGAGGCGGACGCCGGCCTCGCTGGTGGTCTCCGGCAGGTCCATATTCAGCCCCGGGCTCTCGCGGAAGGTGGTGGTGACGACGAAGAAGAGCAGGAGCAGGAAGACGATGTCGACCAGCGAGGCGATGTCGATGGCGGCGTCTTTCTTAAGCCTGCGTTTGAACTGCATCGGCTGACTCCTCGTCCGGTTTCTTGGCGATCAGGCTGCGCATGACGTCGGCGCTGGCCTTCTCGATCTCGAGGATGATCGATTCCGCCTTGTCGACGAAGTAGTTGTACATAACCAGGGCGGGGATGGCGATGGCCAGGCCGGTGGCGGTGGTGATCAGCGCCTCGGCGATGCCGCCGGAGAACTCGGTGACCTGGCCGAGGCCGACCTCGCGGATGCGGTTGAAGACCCTGATCATCCCGAGCACGGTTCCGAAGAGTCCGAGTAGCGGCGAGATCGAGGCGATGGTGCGCAGGCCGCCGAGGTATTGCTCGACGCGCGGCACCTCGTAGCGCCCCGCCTCCTCGATCGCCTCGCGGATGGCCTGCTCGCCGCCGCGCCGCGCTTCAAGCGCGCGACCAACGATGTTGGTGAAGAGACTGCGGTTGCCGGCGCATCGCCCCTCGGCGCGCTGCAACTCGTTCGAATCGATCATCTGCTTGAGCAGCATGACCTCGTTGCGGTCGATGAAACGCCTGCGGCGCAGGTCGTAGAGCTTGTAGAAGATGATGGCCAAAGCCAGCAGTGAACAGAAGGCCAGCGGGATCATTGTGATGCCGCCGGAGAGGAAGGTTTCCCAGATCATTTTTCTCTCTCTGTTTCCTTTGCAGGTGAATTGTGAACGTAGAATCCGATATCGACGGTCAATTCCCGCCCGCGGTAGTCCTGCGGCAACGGCCGGAACTCGGTGAGGAGCCCGGGGTATTTCCGGTCAATCGAATTTCCCGCGGCAAGATCGTAGAGCTCGATGCCCGAGCCGGCGAGGAGATCGGCGGAAACCAGGCTGCCGTCGGCGGCGATCACCACCCTGTAGACCGTCCTGCCGGGAATGACGGAGCGGAACTGCATCGTTTTTTCGATCTCGCTGAGCCAGAAGCTTTGGAGCTTCCTGACCAGCAGGTTCCTGAAGTGCTGGCTGTCCCATGCGTGCGCGTCGAGGACCACTTCTCCGCGCTCCCCTTCGGCGTCGCCCGGCTCCTCGGCGACGATGTCTATGGTGACGGCGTTGACGCCCTCGGCGACTTCAAGCCGCTCCCCGTCCGGGCGCCCGGAGTCGGAGACCTTCACCTCCGGCGGCGGCTGGTAGCGCCAACTCTTCTGAGCCTGCTCGCAACCCGAGAGGAGCAGAAGGATCATTATAAATGCAGTCAAACAGGCTGTTATCTGTCGTGCCATATTCAAGTACCCGGCAATTCAAATTGTGGGAAGGATATCAAATCGTCATCACAATCTCATCACTCTCGGGTCGGATATGAATTGACGAAGAATCCGATAGTCACCGTGAGGGTCCTCTTGGGGAAGTGATCGGGCAGGGGCGGGAAGGCCGTAGCCTCGCCGGGGTAGAGCTGGACGATGGAGTAGTTGGCCGCCTGGTCGTACTGGATGATTCCCGAGCCGTCGAGCAGCTGGACGTTGATCACGCCGCCGTCGCGGAGGATGGTGAATCTGATGATCGTGCGGCCGGGATGGCCCATGTTGAACTGCCAGGTGCCCCGCAGTTGCGGCACCCAGTAGCGATAGATCTTCAGCAGCATCAGGTCGCGGTAGGGGACGTAATCCCAGTTGTAGGTGTCGAACTGGATCATGCCCTCAACCGGGTCGGACGACGACGGCTTTCGCTGGTCGTAGAGGATCGGTATGTCGCCGTCGATCAACGGCTGCTTGAGCACCTCGCCGAGTTTTTCGCTGATGTCGGCCTGCCGTTGCTCTTCCTGCTTGGCCAACTCCTCGGGCGTGGGCTGAGGCTGCTCGAACTCAAACTGTTTTGAAAGCGATGTTTCGGTGGCCGATCTCTGCGCCGATCTCTGCGGCTGCCCTTCGGTTTGAGGGGTTTGCAGGCGCTTCAGATTGGTCTGGCCCTCGCTGTAGGGATCGGGAGTTTGCGGTTCCGATTCGGGTTGCCTGGGGGTCACCGCTTCGTGTGTCTCGTCGGCGGGAACCAAGTCGGGCTCCTCGAACTGCTCCTGCGGCGGCTGGACCTGGAAGCGCAGCGGTTCGGCGCGCACGACCTCCGGCTGGCTGGTGAAGAACAGCAGCATCGCCACCCCCTGCGGCAGCACCAGGATTATCACGTGCAGCAGCACGGCCAGCAGCACGGCCGTCCTCATCGTGATCTGCGGCTTCTTCTTCACCGACTCCACCAGGTATCAGCGTTACCGCCCGACTCTTTCGGCCAGCAGCGGTGCTATTTTGCCGCCGACCGTCCCGTCCGGCTCCACCGGCGCGAGAGCCCAGTTGCCGACTCCGCCGCCGATGGCGTTGAGCAGCAACGCCAGCTCCGCCGGATCGATTTCCTCCCGGCTTTCCCAGTCGATCGACTGGAGTTTGACGACCAATCTGTCGCCAAGCCGTTGCTGCAATTGTGACACCAACTCGGCCGTCAAGACTATCGCCTCGCTCACACTCACCGCCTGCTCCGCGGCGATCTGCCGGTGGTAAGCCATCAGGCAGATCCGGTCGAAGGGGGATGCGGCGATCGATTCGAGATCCTGTCCGAGCCAGCAGAGGGAATCGACCGGTGCCAGCACTGTATCATAATAGACGTTCAGCACTACCTCGACGTTAACTTTCATCCGCTTGCAGCGCGCCGCCAGCGCTTCACCGAGCCTCCTGAGGCGCTCGGCCTTGTGCAGGCACCACAGTTCGTACGGCTTGCCGTGGTTTCTCACGTGAAGGCGGTTGTCGTCGCCGAGGAAGGTTTCGGCGAACATCGCTCGAGGGCTGGCTTCGCCGCCGTTCTGCAATCTGAAACTGCCGAGCCCCGCCGGCGTGAAGCCCTCGTAGGTCTTGATGACGAAGTCGTCCTGCAAGACGATGCCGTCGATGGGCAGCGCTGCCAGCTCTTCGAAGAGTCGCAGGAGGTAGGCGGCGAAATCGGGATTGAAGAGATCGTAATGGGCGGCCGTCTGGAGCGATCCGTCGGCGAGGTTGTAGCGGATGTCGCGCCAGGTTTCCTCCTCCAGCCAGTCCATCCTGCGCGTGGCCATCCAGGCGTAGAGTTTCATCCCGCGCTCCCGGCAAAGTTGCGACAGCGTGGGGATCATGTCGGCGACGGTGGGCGCGAGGGATGAGACGAAGTAAAGGCCCACCGCCTCCGCTTCCTCCGCGGATGCGGCGAGGGCGTGGTAGCGGTCGCCGCGGTTCTGGAAAGCGCGGAAGAAGACGGCGTTGAAACCGTCGGCCTTCAACCGGTCCAGCTCCGCGCCGATCTCGCCCCAAGTCGAGCCGCCGAGGAAGTGGATCTGCGCCGCCACCAGCGGTTCGGGGGCCTGAGTATCCTCGGCGCCTGCCTGCGCCTGCGGAAGACCGGAAAGGAGCAGGATCAACGCCAGCGCGGCCGCCGGTCCGGCTTTATCGTGTCGGTGCCGTTTCATGCCCGGTTGTTACCTCGAAGCGCTCCGCTTTCAGCAGATCAAGACTCGTTTGGCGTTCCCGCTCGCTGATCCCGCCCCTCGCCAGCTCGCCGAGGAGGGGCGAAAGCTGCGGGACGAGCGCATCGATGATCTCGGCCCGGCTCACCTCTCTGCCGAGGAGCTCCTCCAGGCCGGCCATCGACCGCGCCAGGATTGCCGTATCTTGTTGATGACCTGTCGCCGCCGCGAGCAACTCCGCTTCGGGGCGGATGAGTATCGAGCCGTGCTGCAGGACGGCATTGCGCATGCGGCGTTGGGCGCTGCCGACGACCTTGCGTCCCCCCGCGGTCAGCTCGAAGCGGCTGGGGGCGGCGAAGCAGGGCATGTGCGCCCCCCGGCTGCGGCGCTCTCCCGCCGCCAGTTCGAGACCTGCGCCGAGGCTTTTGAGGCCGCTGAGCAGCGCTGCGGCAATGACTCCGTAGGAGGAGGTGACCGAGCCGGTGAAAGGCTTTTCACCAAGCCTGCCGACGATGCTGTAGGTCAATTCGATATTGTGCAGCACGGCGCGCCCGCCGGTGGAGCGGCGCACGAGTGCGACGCCGCGCCTGCGGCATGCCTCGACATCGGCGGCCTCGGCGACCCTCTCCTTCGCGCCGAGCGACAGGGTTGGGACGGTCCACCAGTAGAACCGCAGGGCGGGGAAGCCCGCTGCGCCCTCCTCGCAGGCGAGCAGCAGGGCTTCGTCTATCGCCATGTTCTCGGCCGGCGGCCTCGCGCCGTGGAGTATCAGCCTTCCGCTCATGGTTGCGAATATTAGCAGTTGGGGAAAACAGCGACAAGCGGCGACATTGCGGCTAGACGCCAGGTTTGCCGAGCCTCCGGAGGCGGAAGCAGGTGCCGATCGCTTCGCGGATCATGCCGGAGTGGAACTTGGTGCGGCCGCGGGTGCGGTCGCGGAAGATGATGGGCACCTCGGCGAAGGAGGCCCCCGCGCGCCAGAGAGCGTGCTTGAGCTCGATGAGGAAGCCGTAGCCGTCGCAGGTGAGGGCGTCGAGGTCGATGGTCTTCAGCAGGTCGGTGCGGATGCCGAGGAAGCCGGCGGTGCAGTCGCGCACGGGCAGCCGCGTGACCAGCCTGGCAAAGAAGTTTGCCGCACGGCTGATCAGCAGCCGGCGTCGCGGCCAGTTGCGGATGCCGCCGCCGGGGGTGTAGCGCGAGCCGATCGCCACGCCGGCGCCCTCTTCCAGGGCGCGCCGCAGTTGCGGCAGGTATTCCGCGGGGTGCGAGAGATCGGCGTCCATGGTGAACACACGTTCGGCGCCGAGCTGGATCGCCCGGCGGAAGCCGTCGATGTAGGATTTGCCGAAGCCGGGATTTTCGACGCGGTGGAGCAAGTGCAAGCCCGTGGTGGTTTCGCTGCGGTTCTCGACGAGCTTCGCGGTGCCGTCGGCGGAGTCGTCGTCGACGATCAGCAACTCGAAGCCCCCCGCAGCCGACACGCTGTCGATCAGCATGTCGATGTTTTCCGCCTCGTTGAGCGTCGGGCTGATTACCAGGTCCATTGCTGCTCCTCGTTCGGGAAGTGTGAGGATAACGGCATTCGGCCCTCCGTGCCATAGATTGTTTACCCTTGCGGCTCTGTGAGCGGCATGACTTACGCGCCCGCCGCATCGGCATAAACTTGTGAACCGGGTTATTGCCCTGAGATGCCCGACGGCGTAAGATGCACGCGCTCTGTTCCTGCGGGTCGAACCGTTGGCCGGCCCGTTCGTAATATTATTTGGACGTCAAGGGAAAGCGCTATTGAAACGCACTATCGCATTACTGCTGATTCTGTTTTTCGCCCTGTCGGCGCCCGAGGCTCCGGCGCAGGAAGAAGAGGTGTTCCGGCCGGAGGTGGCCGAGGGGATACGGCTCTACCGCGAAAAGAAGGTGAAGGAAGCCATCGCCGCGATCCAGCGCGCCATCGCCGCCGATCCGCAAGACGCTGTGGCCTGCAATGCCCTGGGAGTGATCTATTCCCAGGAGGGCGACAACGAAAAGGCGATGGAGCAGTTCGACAGGGCGATATCACTGCGGCAGCCCTACTTCAAAGCGATATACAACAAGTTCAACCTGCTGCTGACCAACGGCCGGGCCAAGGAAGCCGAGGCGTTGCTCGAGGGCGTGGTTCAGCAGTATCCCGACCACGCCGACGGCTTCATCAACCTCGGCGTGCTGGCCGGCCGCCAGGGAGAGATCGACAAGGCGATCGGTTACTTCGACAAGGCGATCGCGCTCAACGGTGACGATTTCGACGCCCACTTCAAGAAGGGGCAGCTGATGGTGGTGCAGAAGCGCTACGACGAGGCTCTGGCCTGCTTCAACCGGGTGACTGAGATCGAGCCGCGCTACACGCCCGCCGGTCAGGCGGCGAGACTGGTTGAGGAAATCCTGCAGAAGAAGCGCGAGGGTTATATCCGCGTGCGGCAAATCATGGTGACCGATCCTGAGGTGGCGCAGCGGATCAAGGCCGAGCTGAACAAGGGCGCAGATTTCGCCACTGTCGCGGCGCGTTATTCCGCCGACGCCTCCTCCCAGTACGGCGGCGACCTGGGCTTCATCAAGCGCGGCGACCTGATCCCGGAGATCGAGAGTGTGATCTTCGCCCTCGGTGTCGGCCAGGTGTCGGAGGTCGTCAGGAGCGCGCGGGGATTTCACATCTTCAAGCGCGAGGAATAATCCGCCCCCCATCAACGCTCTATCAAGCACTCATTACAGAGCAGCTTTGCGCGCCAGCTTTCGCAGCATGCGTCTGAAGGCGAAGCGGTGGAAGGGGTAGAGCAGGTACCAGTAGGCCACTCCGGCCAGCCCTTTCGGTTCGAAATAGACTTCTTGTGAGATCTTGGTGCCCGAAGCGTCCGGCGCCAGCCTGTATTGGAGCCAAACCCTGCCTGGGAGCCGCAGATCTTCGCCTGTGAGGCGGAGAAGCCGGTTGCGCTCAAGCTTCGCAACGCGCCAGAAGTCTACCCGGTCGCCCTCGCGCAATTCCCCGTGCTTCTCGACCCGCGGCGCGGCCCGGCCGCCGAGGAGCCTGTCGACGAACATGCGGAAGCGCCAGATGCGGTCGCCCCACGGCCGGCCCCCCGGCGGAATATCGGAGATCAGGGAGAATATTTTTTCGGGTGGGGCCGGAGCGCGGGCTTCCATGCGCTCGACGATCAAGCCCTCCGCGTGCGTGACGGTAACGTCTTTTCGCCTGTTGGTTTTGCTGCTGAGGGTGGTTGGAATGCGCTCCGAGTCCATCAGGCCTTCGCGGGGCTCGCCGAGGGCGCGGCGCACCGCCTCCTCGAAGCCGAGGGGCTCAAACGGAAAGATGTCGCGGGCGGAATCGTCCCTGCAGAAGAGCTCGTTGCGAATGCCGGTGATGATCGGCCTGGCGATACGAGCCGGCAGGGGAGTGACGAAGCCGACCCAGTAGGCTGATAGGCGCGGCGTGAGGATGGGGAGGTGGAGTTGGAATCTGCGCAAGCCGCGCAGCCCTGCATAGGTGCGCATCATCTCGCCGTAGGAGATGATGTCGGCGCCGCCGATCTCGAGCACTCGGCCCGCGGTTTCGGGCTTGTCGAGGCATTCCGTGAGGTAGCGCAGGACGTCGTCGACTGCTATCGGCTGCGTTCGACCCCTGACCCAGCGGGGGCAGATCATCAGCGGCAGGCGTTCGCTGAGGTAGCGCAGGATCTCGAAGGCGAGGCTGCCGGAGCCGATGATCGATCCGGCGCGGAACTCGGTTACCGGGACGCCGCCGGCCGCGAGCCTCCTGCCGGTCTGCTGCCGGCTGGCGAGGTGGGGAGAAAGGGCTTGCGCCTCGGTACCGAGTCCTCCGAGATAGATGATTCTGCCGACGCCCGTTTCTTTTGCCGCGAGGCCGAAGTTTTCGGCGGCCAGCTTGTCCATCTCGACGAATTTCTTCTCTCCGGCGGCCATCGAGTGGATGAGGTAATACGCGGCGTCGACACCCCGCAAGGCCGTCCTCAGCGAATCGCGATCGAGCGCATCGCCGGTGACCACCTCGGCGAAGGCGGCGATCTGCTCGTCAAGGCGGCGGGGATCCCTGACCAGAACGCGCACATCGTAGCCGCTGCGGTTCAGCCGCTTTGCCAGCAAGCGGCCGATATAGCCGGTGGCTCCGGTGACGAGGATTTTCACGATGCCGGTCTCAATTGAGAATCCAAATGGCGATGTTGAGGACCGAGGCGAAGCCGACCCAGGCGAGGTAGGGGAGCATCAGCAGCGAAGCCGGCCTCGAGATTTTCCAGGAGACCGCTGCGTAGAGGGCGATGGCCGCGAAGAGCAGGATAATCTCGACCGCGGCAAAGCCCGGCTGCCGCAGCCCGAAGAAGATGACCGACCACGCGGCGTTAAGCGCCAGCTGCACGGCGTAGAGGGCGAGCGGCAACCCGATGTCGGCGTCCGATCTGCCGCGCCAGAGGAGCCAGCCGCTAAAGGCGATCATCAGGTAGAGAGCGGTCCAGACGGGGCCGAAGACCTGGTTTGGCGGCGCGAAGGAGGGTTTCTCGAGTTGCGGGTACCAGGTGTTGACGGAGGTCGTAACTGCAAAGGCCCCGATCGCCGCCGCCGCAAAGCAGAGCAGGAGAAAGACGAGCAGGGCGTTGCCGTCAATTTTTCGCAGCATGGTCAGGCTCCCCGCGGCCGTTGCCGCGCACAGTGAAGATTTCAGAGAGGCGCCGGCGCCGGAATTCGAAGATCCGCTCGACGCTGCGCCGCACAAAGAGACCGTGCACTAGGGGTTCGAGGATCCAGCCGGGGACGGCGTATTCGACACGGTCGCGCATCAGCGTGCCGCCGTCCTTCTCCTCGAAGGAGTGGCGGTGGACCCAGAACTTGAACGGCCCTCGGGCCTGCGTGTCCTCGAACTGCAACGGCGGCTGCCACTTGGTGATCTCGGTCTTCCAGCGGACGGGGACGCCGTAGAGCCGCAATTTGTATTCGATGATCGCCCCCGCGCGCATCTCGATCGGCAGGGGGGTGATGAAGCGGAAGTTGAGCCAGGGGGGTGTGAGGAGATCGAGGTTCTCGGCCTTGCTGAAGAATTCGAAGACTTTCTCCCGCGGCTCGGCGAGCTCAATCTCCGTCTCGAACAGGTGCTTTTTCAATCTCCAGATCATGGTCCCTCAACGGTAACGGGTTGGCGGAGTTTCATATCGTAAAATAAAACGACCTGTGCGAACAGCAGATTCCCGAAACAAACAGGATTTAGCGGCGGGCGCTTGTCAATCCCTGGCTGAAGCGCGCCCCTTGCCGGAGTCGGTGATGCTGATCAACTCCTTGGGATAGGGTTCGAAGAAGGCCTGGTTGTCGACATATTCGTCTTCGAACCTGACGGCGTAGGAGCGCAGCAGAAAGAGCGGCACGCTCATCGGCACCTGCTCGAGGCGGAACTTTTCGACGGCGTCGCGCAGGAACCATTTCTCCTCGCTGCCGAGCAGTTTCGAGAAGTGGCCCGAGACGTGCTCGAGTGCGTTGATCTGCGCCGTGTAGCGCGGCGGGCGCGCCAGGGCTGCGTGCAGCCTGCTCTCGTAGTCGGCGAACACCTTCTCGAGCGGCAGGCGCTCATGGTTGGCGACAATCCTCCCCAGCTTTTTCAGATCGCTCTGGCTGTAGGCCATCAGCAGGTACTTGTGCTGCGACTGGAATCCGACCAGGTCGCGCGTCCGCCCCGCCGCCCTTATCCGGCGGAAGCGGGCGAGGGTGAAGACGGCGGTGAGGAAGTGCTCCCTGATACGGAAATTGTTGAGGCGGCCCTCGTCCTCGATCGGCAGGGCGGGGAAATGCCTCTTGATCCCTCCGCCGAAGAAGCCGGTGGTTTTTCCCTGGGCACCGACTTTTCCGAGACTCGGGTAGACCTTGACGCCGTCGATGCCGCAGGACGGGGACCTGGACTTGAGGATGAAGCCGTCGACGTCGCCGATCCGGGCGGCGAGCTTTTCGGTGTAGTCAATCATGCGTTCGGTGACGTCGGCTTCCGTCTCGGCCTGCAGCAGCCGCAGGCTGTCGCCATGCTGGACCACCCTGATCGGGTAGCGCGGCACGCCGAGTCCGATCTCCACCTCCGGGCAGACGAGGGCGAAGTTCACGTGACCGCGAAGCAGCCTGATGAAGTCCGACGAGATGATCAGGCCGTTGTAGCGGCAGTGATCGAAGCCGAGGCATTTGCTGACGTAGACAACGGGTTTTGCGGAAGCTGCCATCGGAGTCGCCTCCGGACGCGATGTCGGTTATCGGACGGTTTAATCAAACTAAACGCCGCTCCGGGGAAAAGTCAACCGCCCGTCATTTCGCTGCTGTGCCGGCGGGATTGTCCCGTCCGGTGGAGATCGAGACGCCCTTGTCGCTGAGGGTGAAGGAGACGGCGCCGTCGAGATCGGTCCTGAAAATCTTGATGTTGCGTGACTTGAGTGCGTTGAGCACGGCCCGGCGCGGGAAGCCGTGGATGTTGTTATTCCCGGCGCAAATCGCCGCGTAGGAGGGGTGGGCGAGGTCCAGCAGTCGCCGGGAGAGTGCGTCGTCGCTGCCGTGGTGCGGCACCTTGAGGATTTCGCAGCGCAGGCCACCGCCGTAGAGCCCTGCGATGTCGTCGAGCTGCCTTTCGCCGGCGTCGCCGGTTAAGAGGATGCGATGCCCATCGGCCTGCAGCAGGGTCACCAGCGAGTTGGCATTCGATGAGTTCCGCCCTCTGTAGAAGATGCCCGGTGGATTGAAGCAGACCCAGGTGGTGCCGCGCCATGCCAGCCGGTCGCCGCGGGACAGCCTCCTGATCCTGGTGCCGTTGTCCTCGGCCGTGCGCATAAGCTGCATGAAGCGCTCGTTCTGCTTAGCCGCACCGGTGATCCACAACTCCCTCACCGGGAAATTGCGCGCGACGGACAAGAGCCCGTCCAGGTGGTCGGAGTCGGAGTGCGTGGAGATCATCAGATCCAGGTGCCTGTGGCCCCTGTGCCAGAGGAAATCGGAGACGATCTGCTCCCCGACATCGAAGCCTCCGAAGACCGCGCCGCCGCCGTCGATCAGCGCGGCGGAGCCGTCGGGCAGCTCGAGCAGCAGCGATTCGCCCTGCCCGACGTCGATGGCGTGCAGGCTGGTGGTCCCGGTCGGCGGCCCCACAAAGGGATTCCAGACCAGCAGAGCCAGGACGACAAGGAAGGGCAGCAGCGGTACCAGGCGGCGCTTGGTGCGCAACGCCAGCAGAGTAGCTGTCAGCAGGGCCGCGTAGTAAACGATGATTAGCCACGTCGGCGGTGCCGGGATGCGGACTGCTGCAGGCAGGAGGCGGTCGAAGAGGCGTGCTGCTTCGAGCGTGACGCCGATGAGGAAATCGAGGATGCTGGAGAGCAGGCCGGCGGTGAAGGGGAGCAGGCCGGAGATCAGCAGATAGAAGAAGCCTAGGATCAAGAGCAGAGTGATAGCCGGAATCAGCAGGGTCGTGGTGAGCCCGCCGTGCAGCGTCACGATGTTGAAATGGGCCGCACTGAGCGGCAGCGTTCCGAACAGGGCCGCGAATGAGACGGCGAAGGCTTTGCCGATCCAGCCGAGGGGCTCAAACAGGTCGTGGAGCACCGGGTAGAGCAGGCAGATCGAGAGGGCGGCGGAGAAGGTGAGCTGGAACCCCAGCGAGTAGAGCTCGGTCGGCGCGAAGGCGAGGATGAGGAAGGCGGCGAAGGCAAGGTTGTTGATCATGTCGGCCTTGCGATAGAAGACCCTTCCGAGCAGGAATACGATCGCCACGAGGCAGGCGCGGCTGGCTGAACTGCGCCCTCCGGCCAACGCCCAATAGAGCGCGAGGGCGGCGATGGTCAGCAACGCGACAGCCCTGTCGGGCAGCCTCACGGCCCTTAGCGCGATGAAGACGATGAATCCCAGGAGCCAGACGTGGAGGCCGGAGATGGCGATGATGTGAAACAGTCCTGTGCGCCGCAGGAGATGTTTGGTCTCATCGGAAATCATGCCCCGCTGCCCGAGGAGCATCGCCTGCAGCAACGCGCCGCGCTGAGACACTCCGCCCATGGCCGAGAAGTCGCGCATGATTCTGGCCTGGAGCGCTGCTCTGAGGGAGCTCAGCCAGGCGGCACCGGGGGGGCCGTGCCCCTGCGTGAGGATTTCCACGGCCAGCGGGCTTTTGAGGTGGCCCGTGTGGGTGATGCCTCGCCGCCGGAGATAGACGTCGTACTCGAAGCCGCCGGGATTCCCGGGCCGCCGCGGCACCCTGAGCCGGGCCACGAGGCGCACCCTGTCGCCGGCGCGGAAGGGCAGGTCCCGGGCGCTCCAGGCGAAGGTGGTGTGCAGGTTCAGCAGGACCCTGCCGGCGGCAACTGTCGTCCGCCCGTCCTGTTGCAGTTCCTCGATGCCGACCTCGATTTGGAGGCGGTCCGGCCTGCGCTCGGGCTGGGCCGCGATCACGCCGGTCAGGCGGAGCGTCCTGGCGGTGTCGATGCCGCCCGAGCGCTCCAGGTTGACAATGTGTGCGGGGTCTCTGAATGTCACCGCCGCGGTGTGGAGAATCGCGCCGGCTGCCGCGAAAGAGGCGAGGATGAAGAGGAGCGCGATGGATCGCCTGCCCCAGAGCGCGGCGCCCGCCGCCGCGGCAGCAGTCAGCAGGAGAGCGGTGCGCAGGTTTGCCAGCAGACTGGCGTCGGGAGGGGTGACAACGATGCCGAGCATGAAAGCGAGGCAAATGGGCAGCCAGGGACGTTTCAAAGCAAACTCCCCCTGCTCACATCCGATCCGCAGGTCAACACAGCAAGAGTGTAATAATTAAGTACAAGATATATGCGGAATAAATTAGTCAGCGATGCCGATTGCTTCGTTGACGTCGTTGATCAGGACGATCCAGTCGTCCTTGTCGCCTGTCAGCGGTATTTTCTTGATCCTGTGGTGTCTGATGAATCTATCCACCACACCTTCAGAGACGCCGAGATAGAGTACCAGCTCGGCGCGGGAGAGGAATATTTTATCTTTCTCCATCGCCAACTTGGCGACAGTATCCATCGCCGTCTCGATACTTTCGAGGCGGAGATTGATTTCCTCGAGCGCTTCGCCGATTTCCGGCGGTTCGGGCAGTTCGAAATCGTCGTGGCTTGGGATTCCGCTCGGGAAATCGTAGATTTCGGCCTCCGCCGCGCTTTCGGCGATACCGTTCTCCAGAGCTGCTTCAACATCATCCGCAGCCGGGCGGCCAAACTCCGCGTCGCCCGCGGTCTGTGCCGCCAGCCGGGCTCCGGGCGCGAACCTCGCGAAGAACTCGGTGAGCCTTTCTCTTTCCGGCTCCAGCAGTTTCCAGAGCCAGATGCCGTTCATGGCCAGGAATGCCGCGGGATAGACGAAGCGGATAACGGGCCA